>DATBRF010000050.1:0-11977 GCA_036560425.1 Methylocystis sp.
AGATCATGGCCGACGAAAAACCCACCAAGCGCTCCGGCGCGCCCGGCGGCGAGCGCCCCATGCGCCGCCGCGTCTCCAAGACTGCAACGCGCGACGACGCGCGCAAGAAAGCCGATTCCGGCAAATCGAAGGACGGTGCGCCGCGCGGCGTCAAAGCCGCCAAGCCGCGCCCGGCGCAAAAGCGCGCCAAACCCGCGCCTGCGCCTGTCGAAAAATCCAGCGCTTTCGAAGGCGAGCGCATCGCCAAGGCGATGGCGCGCGCGGGCGTCTGCTCGCGCCGCGACGCCGAGGACTGGATCAAGGAAGGGCGCGTGGCCGTCAATGGCGTGACGCTCACGAGCCCTGCGGTCAATGTGACCGAGGCAGATAAAATCGCCATCGACGGTGAGCCGATGCAGGCGCGCGAGCGCACGCGCCTCTTTCTCTTCCATAAGCCGCCTGGCCTCGTCACCACGTCGAGCGACCCCGAAGGCCGCGCGACCGTTTTTGCCTATCTCGAAGAGAAGCATCCAGAGCTTCCGCGCCTCGTAAGCGTCGGCCGGCTCGACATCAACACGGAAGGGCTTTTGCTTCTCACCAATGACGGCGGCCTCGCGCGCACGCTCGAGCTGCCGGCGACAGGCTGGACGCGGCGCTATCGCGTGCGCGTCCACGGCGAGATCGATCAGGCGCAGCTCGACGAATTGAAGAAAGGCGTCACCGTCGACGATGTGACTTATGCGCCGATCGACGCGCGGCTCGAGCGCGTGCAGGGCGCCAACGCCTGGATCGCCATGAGCCTCACCGAAGGCAAGAACCGGGAAGTCAAGCGTGTGATGGAGCACCTCGGCCTCGACGTGACGCGACTCATCCGCGTTTCGTACGGGCCTTTCCAGCTCGGCGAATTGGCCGAGGGCGCGGTCGAGGAAGTGAAGTTGAAAATGCTGCGCGAGCAGCTCGGCAAGAGTCTCGCGGAGCTTGCGGGAGTCGATTTCTCCTCGCCGCTGCGCGAGGCGACGCCGGCGGAAAAACAGGAGCAGCGCGAAGGCGCCGAGAGGCGCGCGCGCAAGCATGTCTCCGTGCTGCGCAAGCAACGCGAGGAGAAAGCGGAGAAAGGCCCCCGCGCGCGCATCGAGCGTTCCGCCACGGCCGACCGCAAGGGACGAGCCGTCGCCGTCGAGCGCGTGACGCCGACACGCCGGAAGCCTGTTGCGGAGGAGGAGGCGCCGTCGCGCAACGCCAAGCATTTCGAGGCGATGCGCGATGGGCGCCGACCGAGGCGCGAAGAGGCCGAGTCGCCCAAGCGTAGGGGCGCATCCGGCTATGGCCGGGAAGACCGTCGCAGCTCTGAAAATCGGCGCCCGCGATTCGAAGAAGAGCGTAACGAGCGCGCCGCGCAGGCGCCGCGCGAGCGGTCGGAACCGCAGGCGCGCCGCGCCCATGGCGACGTCAAGGCCGCCCGCGACCATTCGCGCATGCGTCCCCAAGATGGAGCGGAATTGCGACACGAGCGACGCGCTCCTCGGCGCGACGGGGAGGCGCGCGCGTTTAGGACCGACGAGCGGGGCGAGCGGCAAGAACGCCCGCGGCGGCAGGAAGAGCGGCCGCGCAAGTTCGATCGTTCCCGCGGCGAGCGCGACGTCGGGCGCGCCGGGGAGGCGCGCGCGTTTAGGACCGACGAGCGGCGCGAGCGGCAAGAGCGCCCGCGGCGGCAAGAAGAGCGGCCGCGCAAGTTCGATCGCTCCCGCGGCGAGCGCGACGTCGGGCGCGCCGGGGAAGCGCGCGCGTTTAGGACCGACGAGCGGCGCGAACGGCAAGAGCGCCCGCGGCGGCAGGAAGAGCGGCCGCGCAAGTTCGATCGCTCCCGCAGCGAGCGCGACGTCGCGCGCGCTGGCGAGGAGCGCAAATCACAGCGCCCTCGGGCCGGCGCGCCGCGCAAGGGCCCGCCGAAAGGTCCGCCAAAGGGGCGCGGCGGTTCCGGCAAAGGACCGCCGAAGGGACCTCGCAGGCCTCGCGGAGAATAAACCATGCGCATCGTTGGCGGCGCGTTGCGCGGACGCGCGCTTTCGGCGCCGCGCTCGCAGGCGATCCGCCCGACGTCGGATCGCCTGCGCGAATCAGTCTTCGATATTCTCGCCCATCGCTTCGACGATCCGGTTACCGGCGCTGCGGTCATCGACCTCTTTGCGGGCACCGGCGCGCTGGGTTTGGAGGCGCTCTCGCGCGGCGCCGCGCGCGCGCTTTTCGTCGACGACGGAACGGAAGCCCGCGCCCTGTTGCGCGCCAATATTGAGACGCTGGGCCTGGGTGGCGTGACCCGCGTCTTTCGCCGTGACGCAACGAAGCTCGGCGCGGCGCCCCCCGGTGAAACCTTCTCGCTCGCCTTTCTCGATCCGCCCTATGGCAAGGGGCTAGCGGAGCCCGCATTGCGCGCGTTGATCGATGGCGGCTGGCTTACTGATGGCGCGCTTGTCGTCATCGAGGAGGCAACCGATTCGACGATCGAATTGCCGGCATCTCTAAAGCTGGAAGACGCGCGCCGATACGGCGACACGCAGTTCGTGTTTGCGCGCGTTGCGCGTTGAGTCGAATGCGACGACGCAACGCGAGTTGTGCGAATCACGCCATATCTTCTTCATCGCCGAGCGCCGCGCAGCCTTTGAATCATTATAAATTCGTCCAAGCGCGCGACGACAAACGAGCGTGTTGGACGCATCCAAATGCGCGTCATCTTACTCGTGAAAAAGCCACACGAAGTCGTGCGCGTTCGCGCAAAAATCTTAAGTGTGGATGATCCATGTTCGCGCGCTCGCGCGTGTTTCACCAAGCAAAACGGCGAAGTTTCGACACATTCGAATCTTGTCCTTTCATTGCGCGTTCAACGATCTGGTTGACCGCGTCGCCATGGGAGGATGAGGGATGTCGATTGAAATGGTCGCGAGCTTCGACGCACTACGAGCGCTCAGGCTTCTCTTCAAACTTGAAGAGGAGGTGGACGCGGACAGCGCCTATCTGCGTAATCTTCTTGTAGCCGACACCAAGCGGCATATCGCGGCTCTGACGACGGCGGTTGTGTCGGAAGAGGCGCCGGTCGAAGACGAGACGATTGAGGCTGCGGAAGAAATCGCGGCCGATATCGAGACGGCGGAGGCTGCCTCCGAAGAAGCGCCGGCGGAAGCCGAGGCGACTGAGGCTGCGCCGGAAGAAGCGCCGGTCGAAGCCGCGGCGAAAGAGGCTGCGCCGAAAAAAGCAGCCAAAGCCTAGAGCAAGTTCCGAAAAAGTTGACAGACTTTTTCGATCAGAACGTGCTCCGACCTACTGATCTAGCGCGATTCCTTGTCGCTCGCATGATTTCATGCGAGCGGAAAGCGCGCTAACGCGCAAAGGGCGGCGTGATAAACGCCGCCTACATCTCGGCCACCCGAACTTTATGGCTCGCTTTTAGATTTTTGCCTTCAGCTCGTACAAGGCCGCCAGCGCGTCGCGCGGGCTCATTCGATCGGGATCGATCTTCGCGAGCGCCTCCCGCAATGCGTCTTTCGGCTGCGCGGATTGAACGACGTGCTTGAACAGCGGCAGATCGTCGATCAGCGCTTCGACGGGCGCGCGGCGGTCGGCCGCTTCCAGTTCCGCGAGAATCGCATGAGCGCGCGCGACGACGCTTGCCGGCAAGCCGGCGAGTTGCGCGACATGCACGCCATAGGAACGATCCGCCGCGCCTTTCACGACTTCATGTAAAAACACCACCTCGCCTGCGTGATCGGTCACCTTCATCGTCAAATTGACGAGCCTCTCCATGCGTTTCGTCAGCTGCGTCAGCTCATGAAAATGCGTGGCGAAAAGCGCGCGGGAGCGGTTCACCTCGTGCAGATGCTCCATCGTCGCCCAGGCGATGGAGAGCCCATCGAAGGTCGCCGTCCCGCGTCCGATCTCGTCGAGAATGACCAGCGAGCGCGATGTCGCGCAATTGAGAATCGCCGCCGTCTCCACCATTTCGACCATGAAGGTCGAACGGCCGCGCGCGAGATCGTCCGAAGCGCCGACGCGCGAGAACAAACGATCGACGACCCCGAGGCGCGCCGTTTGCGCCGGCGCGTAAGAGCCTGCCTGAGCCAGCAGCGCGATCAGCGCGTTCTGGCGCAGAAAGGTCGATTTGCCAGCCATGTTCGGCCCGGTGACCACGGCGATGCGGCCCGCTTTCTCTCCCGAAAGATCGCAATCATTGGAGGCGAAAGCCTTGCCCTGCGCCTGCAGGGAGGCCTCGACGACCGGATGGCGCCCGCCTATGATTTCGAAGTCGAGCGAATGATCGACATGCGGGCGCGTCCATCCGCCTTTCTCCGCGACCTCGGCGAGCGCGGCGAAGACATCGAGCCGCGCGAAAGATTGCGCCAGCGCTTGCAGCTCCTCGGCGCGGGCGAGAATCTTCTCGGCAAGCGCGTCGAAGATCGCGAGCTCCCGCGCCAGCGCGAGATCGGCGGCGGACGCGATCTTGCTTTGCAGATCGACAAGCTCTCGCGTCGAGAATCGCATGGCGTCCGCCATGGTCTGGCGATGGGTGAAGGTCGCGTCGAAAGGCGGGCGCAGAAGCTTTTCGCCCTGAGCCGCCGGCAACTCGAGGAAGAAGCCCAAGAAGTTATTGTGCTTGATTTTGAGCCTGGTCCCCGTCGCCTCGGCGTAGCGCGCCTGCAGCGAGGCGATCACCACGCGGCTTTCGTCGCGCAGAGCGCGCGCTTCGTCGAGCTCGGCGTCGCGGCCTTCCCGGATGAAATCCCCGTTGCGTTTATCGAGCGGCGGGCTCTCTTTCAGGCTTCGCGCGATCTCTTGCGCGAGGGCCGGATCGGCATTCGCGAGCGTGGCGGCTTCGCGCGCGATCTCGGCCGGCGTTTGGGCACCGGTAAAAATCTCCGCAATGTCGCGCGCGGCGGAAAGCGCCGCCCCGACGCTCGCGATATCGCGCGGGCCCCCGCGCTGCAACGCGAGGCGAGAGACGGCGCGGGCGAGGTCGGGCGCGCGCGCGAGCCTGGCGCGCGCAGCAGCTCGACGATCCGGCTTTTCGAGAAAGAAAGTCACGGCGTCGAGCCGCGCGCCGATCAGCGCCGGATCGGTAGAGGGCGCGGCGAGGCGCTCGGCGAGAAGCCGCGCGCCAGCCGATGTCACGGTGAGATCGACGACCGAGAGAAGCGAACCCTCGCGCGCGCCGGAAAGAGTTCGGGTGAGTTCCAGATTGACGCGCGTCGCGGCGTCTATGTCGAGCGTTGCGCTTTCGCGCAGGCTGGTGGGGCGCGAAAGCGCCGGGCGGCCGCCTTTCTGCGTGCGCTCGACGTAAAGGATCGCCGCCGCCGCCGCCGCGAGCTCCGCCTCGCTCAGCGCGCCGAAGCCGTCGAGCGTCGAAACGCCGTAGAAATCCATCAATCTCCGCGCGGCGTCGCCGGCTTCGCGTCCAAGCGGCGCGACGGGGGCGCCGACGCAAGCGAATATGGCCGCCAGCGCCTCTTCCCGGCACAGCGTCTCGGCCGCCACGATCTCGCGCGGCTCGAGCCGCGCGAGCGCGGAGGACAATTCGCTCTCACTGCACTCGGCGACCGTAAAGGCGCCCGTCGATATGTCGACGCTCGCGACGCCATAACGCGCCGCCCCGTCCGACCGCGTGCGGGCGACGGCCGCGAAGGCGTTGGCGCGCGCGGGATCGAGCAGCGCATCCTCGGTGATCGTGCCCGGCGTCACAAGCCGCACCACGTCACGCTTCACAACGGATTTTGCGCCGCGTTTCCTGGCTTCGGCCGGGTCTTCGATCTGCTCGCAGACGGCGACGCGGTAGCCGAGCGCAATCAGCTTTTGCAGATAATCGTTGGCCCGCTCGACCGGCACGCCGCACATGGGAATGTCTTCGCCCAGATGCTTGCCGCGCTTTGTGAGCATGATGCCCAGCGCACGCGAGGCAACCTCGGCGTCGTCAAAAAACAACTCGTAAAAATCGCCCATGCGGTAGAAGAGGAGGCAATCGACGTTTGCCGATTTGATCTCGATATATTGGGCGATCATCGGCGTCGCGCGCGCCGCGCCGGCCTGATCCTTGGCTCTCTCCGTCATGGACCGGCACTTTACCCGCGCCTCGGCGGTCGCGCCATTCGAAGCGCTTCTTTCTATTGTGGAGCGAGCTGGAAAAAAGCCCCGATGGACCGGTCCGGGGCAAGCCCTGCTTCCAGAACGCTAACGGCAAGATGAACGGGATTGGAGCCCTGAGCGACCAGAGTAGAATCGAACAGCTTATTCCCATTTTCGCCTTCTACCGCCGGCGAGGGCCGCCTCCTTTGGATTCTTGCGGGCTAGCCGAAGCGCGCTCGGCGCTCGGCCCTTGGGGGCGGGGACGAAAATGCGAGATGGGAGGGGAATGTTCCAACATAGCCGGAAGCCAGACCTGGATGCGAAATACGCCGCCGGCGGGGGTTGGCGGCAAAAGATCGAAGCACATCTTTTCGCCACCCCTGATTTTCGGGTCTTCCCCCGCGCCGCTCCACGCACTTGCGAGGACGTTCCGAGGATTTATAACGCACGATAGATTGGGCGCTCTTGTGGAACCTGCCTATGCTCGAAACCATTGCGATCGCCGAGGATGAACAGGACTTGCGCGAGCTGCTCGCCGAGTTTCTCTCGGGGAACGGCTACCGCGTCCTCGCGGCGGCGACTGCCGCAGAGTTTCGCGCGATGGTGGAATTTGAAGCCGTCGATCTGGCCATACTGGACATCAACATGCCGGGCGAAGACGGGTTGTCGCTTGCGCGATGGCTCAACGCCCGCGGCTCGGCGGGGATCATCTTCGCGACGGCGGTCAATTCGGCCATAGACCGCATCGTCGGACTCGAGTCCGGCGCCGACGACTACGTCACCAAGCCTTACCACATGCGCGAACTGCTGGCGCGCGTTCGCGGCCTGCTGAGGCGGCGAAAGATGGCGCTCGCCGCGCTCGCCGGCAAACGGCTGGCGGCGATTGCCTCGATTGACATCGTCGGCTACACGCTCCTGATCCAGACCGACGAGCAAAACGGGCTGGCTTTGACCGACCGTTTTTTCCGCGACGTCGTCGCTCAATCGCTTCCCCGCCGCGCCGGGCATCTGTTCAAAATGCTCGGGGACGGCGCGCTCATCGATTTTCAGAGCGTGCAAAACGCCGTCGAATGGGCTCTCGAATGCCAGACGGAAACGCGCGCTTATGCCGCTGCTCATGGACAGGAGCAAACGCTGCGGCTGCGCATCGGCGTTGCGGTCGGGGACGTCGTGGTTCGCAACGGCGACCGCTTTGGGGAAGTCGTGGCGCTCGCGGCCCGCATTCAGGAAGCCGCACCGGCGGGTGCGGTCATGATTTCGGACGTCGCGCACGCCATGACGCGCGGGAAGATCCGCGGAATCTTTGTCGCGCGGCGGCGCGCGCTGAAAAATATTGTAGAGCCGATGCAATTGTGGCTGCACGAGACGCCTACAGCGCTCGCCGCAAACGCATCCAGCCAGGAAAGCGCCTCCGAATGAACGTCCAGCAAAAGCCGACATCGCCGTCAGATGGCGGGGCTTTGCTCCGCGCATTCTTCGACGCCATCCCGGGACGGGCTGCTTTTCTGGACCTCGAACTGCGCTACCGCTTCGTCAACTGTGAGTTCGTCGCGAGCCTCGGGGCAACAGAGGAGCGCGTCATCGGGAGGCCTGTCGAAGAGATTCTCGGAAGAGAGGCGGGCGAACTCTACCGGGCGGCGATGCAAGGGCTTCTCGCGGGTGAGCCGCAGCGCTTACGTCGAAACGTTGAAAGCGAGGACGGCGCCCGGCGCTTCCTCGAGGAGGAGCTCAAGCCCTTCGCGCCTGGCGGCGCGGTGCAAGGCGTTGTCTGCGTCGCGCATTATGTCGCCGAGCCAGAGGAATGCCAAAGCAAGCACGCAGAATGGGTCGAATCGCACAAGACGCGCGAGGCCATCCATGCGGCGGTTGTCGACTCCGCCCTCGATTGCATCGTCGTCATCGACGCTCAGGGCCGTGTTGTCGAGTTCAACCCGGCGGCGTCGACGACTTTCGGCTATTCGCGCGAAGAGGCGATTGGCAAGACTGTCGCCGAGCTGATTGTTCCGCCCGAAATGCGGGACCGTCACAACGCGGGCCTGGCGCGCTTCCGGTCGGGCGGCCCATCCGCGGCCATCGGCAAACGCGTCGAGATCGAGGCCATGCGTGCGGATGGCTCCTGCATTCCCATCGAATTGGCGATCACCGCGGTCGGCTCCGGGCCGAGCGCTCTGTTTACCGCGCATCTTCGCGACTTGCGTCCCGCGCGGGAATCGCGGGCGGAAATCGAACGTCAGAGAGAAGCGCTCTATCAAAGCGAAAAGCTTGCGGCGTTGGGCTCGCTCCTCGCCGGCGTGGCGCATGAGCTCAACAATCCGCTGTCGATCGTCATCGGACAGGCGCTGATGCTGCGCGAAGCGGCGCAGGCGCACGCCGTCCTCGACCAACAGTTCGAGGAATTCGCCGAGCGCGGGACGAAGATAGAAAACGCCGCCAA
This sequence comes from Methylocystis sp., assembly GCA_036560425.1. Taxonomy (GTDB): domain Bacteria; phylum Pseudomonadota; class Alphaproteobacteria; order Rhizobiales; family Beijerinckiaceae; genus Methylocystis. The sequence goes on from DATBRF010000050.1 coordinate 8,522, forward strand.
CCGTTGCGCCCGGATCGTCAAGATCTTCCTCGCTATGGCCCGTCAGCGGGAGGCCGAGCGGGGAAAGGTGGACGTGCCGGAACTCATCGAGCGCGTGCTGGAGCTCCTGTCCTATGGGTTGCGCACGGCCGGCATCGAGGTGGCGAAGGATATTCCGGCCGATCTGCCGCCGCTTCTTGCGGATGCCGACCAGCTGCATCAGGTGTTGCTCAACCTCGTAGTAAACGCCAAGCAGGCGCTCGAGACGCAGCCCGCACCGCGTCAGATCTCCATCGTCGCGCGCGCCGACCGGGCCGCTCAGAAGCTCGACATCCGTATTTCGGATAATGGACCGGGCGTCCCCGAGGCCATTCGCAGCCGCATCTTCGACCCTTTCTTCACGACGAAACCGCAGGGCGCCGGCACCGGCATCGGACTCGCCGTATCGCGTGGCCTCATTGAATCACATGGCGGTTCGCTCGTATTGCAGCCCCAGCAGCCGGGCGCAGGAGCGGTCTTCATCATAAGATTGCCGATCGAAGAGGCGAAGGCGAGCGCCGTTGCGGCCGAACCGTCCACGCCAGTTCAGGAGGCGGCGCGCCGGCGGCGGGCGCTGATCGTGGACGATGAAGTGGAAATTGCGGGCCTGCTGGCAGAAATCTTGCGGCGTCTCGGCTTCGACTGCGAAATCGCCACGAGCGGCGAACAAGCCAAGCAGTCGCTCGCCGTAACGGCGGTCGATCTGATTCTATGCGACATCCGTATGCCGAACGGCGACGGCCCGGCGCTCTACGACTGGTTGAGCATCGAACAGCCGCAAATGACCAATCGCATCGCCTTCGTGACGGGCGACATCCTCGGCCCCGCGGCCGATCGCTTCATCGCGCGTTCAGGCTGTCCCGTCGTGGAAAAGCCTTTTGCGCCGGAGGAAATCCGTCAGGTCGTCGACCTGCTATGCGACGGCGCGGGGGTGTGAGAGGCGGTTCAGCAGCAGCGCAGCGCGCGCCGGCCGCCCTCGCCGAAGCGGCTCGCCTGCCGCTCCAGGAAGAACTCCTCGCGCGTCATGACCGGCCGCTCGTCATGCTTGGCGCGCATATGCGCGACATAAGCGTCGTAGTCCCCCTGCCCCACCATCAGCCGCGCGCCGTCGCGCAGCTTCAATGCGAGCTTTGTGAGATCAAGCCCCGGCAGGCAGCAAGTCATCTTCGCTCTCCCGGGTGGTGACCGTCTCGCAGACGCGAGCCTTTCGTATCGACGAAAGGGCGAAGCCCAGAATCGACAGCACCAGCACGATGTAGATCGCGCAGAGGCCCGCGTCGACGTAGTCGTTGAAGATGATGCGATGCATCTGATCGAGCGTTTTGGCCGGCGTGAGGATTTCGCTCTTGTCGGCGGCGGCGGCGAATTTCTTCGCATGCGCCAGGAAGCCGATCCTGGGATCGGCATGGAAGATCTTCTCCAGCCCGGCGGTCATGGTGCAGACGTAGAGCCATGCGGTCGGAATGATCGCGATAAAGGCGTAGCGCTCGCGCTTCATGCGGAAGAGCACCACCGTGCAGAGGGTGAGCGCCATGGCGGCGAGCATTTGATTGGCGATGCCGAAGAGAGGCCACAGCGTATTGATGCCGCCCAGCGGATCGATGACGCCCTGATAAAGGAAATAGCCCCAGCCGGTGACGGCGATCGCCGTCGCGGCGAGATTGGGCCCCCAGGCCCTGGTGTTGCGGAAGGCCGGAATGAACGTTCCGACAAAATCCTGAATCATGAAGCGCGCGACCCGCGTGCCGGCGTCGATGGTCGTCAGAATAAAAAGCGCCTCGAACAGGATCGCGAAGTGATACCAGAATGACATGGCGGCGGAGCCGCCGATGACTTTCGAAAGGATATGCGCCATGCCGACAGCTAGCGTCGGCGCGCCGCCCGTGCGCGAGAGGATGCTTTTCTCGCCGACCTCATGCGCGACGCCCGTGAGGGTCTCAGGCGTCACCGCAAAGCCCCACGAAGAGATGGCGGTCGCCGCCGTCTCAGGCGTCGCGCCGATCATCGCAGGCGCGCTGTTCATGGCGAAATAGACGCCGGGCTCGAGCACGGTCGCGGCGATGAGCGCCATGATGGCGACGAAGCTCTCCATCAGCATGGCGCCATAGCCGATGAAGCGGGTCTGCGTTTCGTCGGCGATCATCTTCGGGGTCGTGCCGGACGAGACGAGGGCGTGAAAGCCCGACACCGCGCCGCAGGCGATGGTGATGAACAGGAACGGGAAGACGCTGCCGGCGAAGACCGGCCCCGTCCCGTCGATGAAGCGGCTCACCGCCGGCATTTTCAGATCGGGCCATACGACGAAGATGCCGAGCGCGAGCGAGAGGATGGTGCCGATCTTCAAGAAAGTGGAGAGATAATCGCGCGGCGCGAGCAGCAGCCACACCGGCAGCACCGAGGCGACGAAGCCATAGGCGATGAGCATGAAGGCGAGCGTCTCGCCCTTATAGGTAAAGAGCGGGGCCAGCGTCGCGCTCTCGGCGACGTTGCGGCCGAAGGCGATGCTCGCCAGCAGCAGGACGAAGCCGATGATCGACATCTCGCCAATGCGGCCGGGGCGGATGTAGCGGCCATAGACGCCCATGATGACGGCGATGGGCAGCGTGGCGAAGACTGTGAAGGAGCCCCAGGGACTGTCGGCGAGCGCCTTGACCACGACGAGCGCCAGCACGGCGAGCAGGATGATCATGATCGAGAGAATGCCGGCCATGGCGATGACGCCGGGGATATGGCCCATCTCCGTCTTGATGAGGTCGCCGAGCGAGCGGCCGTCACGGCGCGTGGAGATGAAAAGGACCAGGAAGTCCTGCACGGCGCCCGCGAAAATGACGCCGGTCAAGAGCCAGAGCGTCCCCGGCAGATAGCCCATCTGCGCAGCGAGCACGGGGCCGACAAGGGGGCCGGCCCCGGCGATGGCCGCGAAGTGATGGCCGAAAAGCACCCATTTGTCCGTCGGCACGTAATCGAGCCCGTCATTGCGCCGATGCGCGGGGGTGCGCCGGTTGGCGTCGAGCCGCAATACGGCGTCGGCGATGAAGCGCGAATAGAAGCGATAGCCGATGGCGTAGACGCCGATCGCCGCCGTAACGAGCCACATGGCGTTGACCGGCTCGCCGCGCACAGTTGCGAGAGTATAAAGAGCAAAAAATGCAAGGGCGAAAACGGCAATCCAGCCGAAGGCGGCGAGGGACGTCTTTTCCCTAACGAAAGAAACAGGCATTCGTTTTACTCGCGGTCGCGGCCCGCGCCCAGGCGAGATCCATCCCTTGTGGCGCGGCCAGAGGAGGCGTCACCTTAAGAGAGGGCCGGGTCCGCTTCAACCTGCGAGCGGGGAAACATTCCACCCCTCGCAAGGACTCAAAGAGCCAATCGCACGCCCTGCCGGACGCTATAGCCGAAGCTTGCCACGCCGAAGTCGCCCCCGAAAAGTTGGGTAAC
>DATBRF010000051.1:0-24970 GCA_036560425.1 Methylocystis sp.
CTTCAGCTCCGGCGCGCCCCTTTGCGTCGAGGGGATGAGCCATGCTGCGGCGTAGCTCGCGAGCGCCACCGCCATGATTCCGCCGACGAAGCCGAGGGCGCCGAGGGGTTCATTATGCGCCTGCTGGGCGAGGCCGCCCGCGATGGTGCCGGTTAGGATGGCCAGGAAGGTCGCGCTTTCGACGAGGGCGTTGCCGCGCGGCAGCTCCTCGCGGGTGAGGTGGTCCGGCAGAATGCCGTATTTCACGGGGCCGAACAGCGCGCCTGTGACGCCGAAGAGCCCCAGCGCGACGAAGAGCGTCGTGACGTCCGAGAAATAGAAGCCCGCCGCCGAGAGGCCCGCGACGCCGATCTCGGCGAGGCTGAGGCGGCGCGCGATGATCGCCTTGTCGAATTTATCGGCCATCTCGCCCGCGAGGCCCGAGAGCAGGAAGAAGGGCGCAATGAAGACGGCGCCCGCGAGCGTGACGAGCGACGCGCCCTTCTCGCCGCCGATCTGCGCCAGGATCAGCAAAACAAGCGCGTTCTTGAGGAAGTTATCATTGAACGCCGCGAAGAACTGACGCCAAAAGAGGGGCGCGAAGCGGCGGGTGGCCAGGAGCGACTGCGACATGGCGGTAAATCCGAAAAGGCTAGGCCGGCGACAATTGATCCGTCCCTGTTAACGATCGGTCAAGACGCCGGCCCGCGCGACGAAGGACTATGTTTCAACTCATGCGACTTTGGAAACGTCCATCAGAAGCCGCTCGGTTTTGGCGTCTTCGATGCGATTGAGCAGCTTTTCGGCCTCGACATTGTCGCGAATTGTCTTGGTGAGGATGATGCAGGACTGCACGAGCATCACTGTGCCCATGATGAGAAAGCCCTTCATCCAATGGTCGATCGGCATCATGAAAATGCCGCCGGCGACCATCGCGACCGAAAGGCCGAAGGAGACGTAAGAGAAGCCGACGAAAGCGCCGGAGTGTTTGATCGGTTGCGTGGACATTTGCATTTTCCTTTGGTTTTGGATTCAACGCGGCGAAAGCCTCGCCGCCCTCGCTGAGGCGTTAGAGCAAGTTCCGAAAAAGTTGACAGACTTTTTTCGATCAGAACTTGCTCCAACCTACTGATCTGGCGCGAATTCTTATCGATCAGACGATTTCGTCTGATCGGAAAGCGCGCTAGATCGCGCCAGCCTTTTCCTTCAGCCGCGCCAGCACATCGGACGCGCGCGGTTTCACCGGCGGGCCGAAACCGGCGTCCGCGAGGGTCTCGTTGAGATCCTCCGCCTTGTGCTCCGCCTCCAGGGCGTCGAGCGCCGCTTCGGCCGCGCAGGCCTCCGTCTGCCGCTCCCGCAGCCGCGCCAATGTCGCCTCGGCCTCTGAAAGGGTGGCCTGATGGCAGGGCGCTTCCTCGATCCTGCCCCTGCGGGCGACGCGCACGGCCTGGGCGGCGCGGGCGATGCGTCGGCCTCGCTCCAGTTCCGTGAGACGCGCCGACTGGTCGCGGACATGGCGCTCGAGCTTCCTGATCTCGACCAAATAGAGGGCCCGCGCCTTCTCCGCCGCCTGGGCGTCCCCTTCGAGCTGAGCGATGTTTTCCGCCGCCTTTTGAGCCAGATCCTCGCGGCCTGCCTTCAGAGCTTCGACGGCGCGGTTCTCCAGCTCGGCGATGCGTGCGTGCGTTGCCCCCAGCCTGGCTTCCTCGGCCCTGTCCTGCGCGATGGCGACGGCGAGCGCCTTCTTTGACCGATCGATGGCGAGCGCCGAGTCCCTCATCTGCTGGTCGAGGAGCGACAAGGCGTGGCGGTCGGCAAGGCGCTCCTCGGCCTCGAAGGCCTGGCCTCGCAGTAAGGTGACAACTGTCTTGAACATGGGCGTTCTCCGAATTGAACGACGTTCACGAGATTTAATTACGTGAGGTGTGAACGTAGTTCAAGAGCCAATTTGAACATCGTTCGGTTTTGTGGTTTACGCGCGCTCGACTCTGGAACCGCTTAGCCGGTTGGGCGGTTGAGGCTTGAAGCGAAGAATCGCCTTTCCTGGCGCCTTCGCGACCTATTCTCGCCGCGGCCGCGCGCCATGACGGGCTCAAAAGGATAATCCGGTGAGCGAGACGAGAACCGAAGCGGGCGCCCAGCGGCGCTTGAAGCTCAGGGAGCGCCTGCTGGAGGTCGCGCGACAATCCGTCGCCGAGCGCGGGCTCGCCGGCCTGAAGGCGCGCGACCTCGCGGCGGAGGCCGGCTGCGCCTTGGGCGCGATTTATACGGCTTTCGACGATCTCGACGAGCTGACCCTGCGGGTCAATCTCTCGACGCTGGAGCGGCTCGGCCAATCTCTCGACGCAGCCTTGAATCAGGCCAGTCCGTCGGATGCATTATTGGCGCTCGCGCACGCCTACCTCGACTTCGCCCGCCGGGAGGAGCCGAGCTGGCGGGCGCTCTTCGAGCACCGGCTCTCCGGCGGCGCGCGCGTGCCGGACTGGTACGCCGACGCGCGCAACCAGCTTTTCGGGCGTCTGGAGGCGCCGCTGGCGCGGCTCTTGCCGCATCGTGACCCGCCGTCCCGCGCCCGGCTGGCCCGCACTCTTTTCTCGGCGGTCCATGGCGTCGTGGCGCTCGGCCTCGAAGAAAAGCTCGAAGCCACGCCGCCCGAGGCGCTCGACGCGCAGTTGGAGACGCTCGTGCGTCTGATCGCCGCGGGCCTTGCGCAGGAGGCGGCGCGCGGGGTTTGACCCGCTTGCCTTGTCGGCTTCGACCTGACATAGGCGCGTATGGCCTACCTTCTGCTTTTCGCCGTTGCGATATGGGCGGGCGCGCAAAATGCGCTCGCGGGCGGCGGCTCCTTCCTGATCCTGCCCACGCTGATGTTTACCGGCATGGACGCGCTCGCCGCCAATATCACCTCCTGCGTCGCGCTTTTTCCGGCGCAGCTCGCCACGGGGTGGACGGGGCGTAGCCATGCGAAAGGAGTCGGCCGGCTGACCTTGCGTCGGCTTTTCGCCATCAGCATCGTCGGCGGCGCGATCGGCGCGGTCATACTTCTGGCGACCCCGCGGGGCGTTTTCGCCCAGCTCGTGCCCTGGCTTGTTCTCTTCGCGACGGGGCTTTTCGCCTGGGGAAGCTTCTTTCGCAAACCCGGCGCGGGCCAAGGGCATCTCTCCCCCGGCGGCGCGGGCTTGGTGCAGTTTCTGATCGCTACCTATGGCGGCTATTTCGGCGGCGGCGCGGGATTTCTCATGGTGGCGGCGCTCACCATGGCCGGCCAGGCCGTGCGCATCGCCAGCGCGACCAAGAATGTGCTCGCCGGCGTGATGAACGCCTCCGCCGTCGCGATCTTCCTGTTTTCCCCCGATCTGCATTGGACGCAGGCGATCGTCACGGCTGCCGGCGCGACCATTGGCGGCGTCGCCGGGGCGCGCTTGATCCATCACTTAGACGAAAAGATTTTGAGGATGTTCATCGTCGTGGTGGGTTCTTTGCTCACAGTTGGTCTCTTCATGCGGGCGGGCTGAAAAGGACTGGACCAACGAACCCTTCAGGCTCGATTCGGGCTCGCCCCCGGAGGGGGCGAGGCTTCTCGGGGGCGGCGATAAAAGCTTTACTTGCCCGCTGCCTTTTCGATCTCCGGCAAGAGCACCGTCGCGACGGCTGACGCCGTCAGCGGTCCGATGAATTTATAGGCGATGGTCCCGTCGCCTTTGATCACGAAGGTCTCCGGCACGCCGTAGACGCCGAAGTCGATGGCCGTGCGTCCCGCAGGATCGACGCCGATGCGCGTGAAGGGATTGCCGCCCTCCTGCAGGAAACCGAGCGAATTGGCGGGCTCATCCTTATAGGAGAGGCCGTAGACTTCGACGCCTTTTTCCTTCAGCCTCTCGTCCCGCGCAATCGCCATGAGCACGGGATGCTCTTGCCGGCATGGCGCGCACCAGCTCGCGAAGATGTTGACGAGACTGACATGGCCCTTTTTGAGGTCTTCGGTCGACAGGCCGGGCGTATTCTGGAGGCCGTCCAGCGCCGGCAGTGCGAAAACCGGCGCGGGCTTGCCGATCAGCGCGGAAGGAATGCGCGAGGCGTCGCCGGCGAAGAGCCGGAGGAGAAACAAGGCTGCGAGCAGAGCGAAAAGAACGAGCGGCAGAAAACGCAGCCGCGAGGGTTCCGTTATGACGGGTTCGCTCACGCCTCGCCTCCATCCTCACGCCGTCCCTTTGTCCCAAAGCGCGAAAGCTCGGCTTTCAGACGGCGATAATCGAGAGAAATGCGCGCCGCCATTCCGCCGATCGTGAGAAAGGCGATTACATAGGCGAGCGCGACGAAAGTTGAATGTTCGCTCATTGCGCTGCCTCCAGCGTGGGCGCGTCGCCTTCGTCCCGCGCCGCCTCCTGCAGCGCCTGGAATGACAGTCGCGCGAGGCGCCGCCGCAGGATTTCGTTGCGGATCGCCATGATATGCAAGGTCAAGAACAGCAGCGTCGCCGCGAGCGCCATGACGAGCAGCGGCCAGAGCATGGAGCCTGAGATGGTGGGGCCGCCGATGCGGAAAACCGACGCCGGCTGATGCAATGTGTTCCACCAGTCGACCGAATATTTGATGATCGGAATGTCGATGGCGCCGACGAGCGTCATGATCGAGGCGATGCGGGCGCCGCGCGGCGTGTCATCCATCGTCTGGCGCACGGCGATGAGGCCCAGATAGAGCAGGAACAGCACGAGCATCGAGGTTAGTCGCGCGTCCCACACCCAATAGGCTCCCCACATGGGCTTGCCCCAGAGCGAGCCGGTGACGAGGCAAACGAAAGTGAAGGCGGCCCCGAGCGACGCCGCTGTCTTCTGGGCTGCGTCGGCGAGCGGGTGCTTCCAAACCAGCACGCCGAGAGATGCGGAGGTCATGGCCACATAGGCGAAGATCGCCAGCCAGGCCGAAGGCACGTGGATATACATGATCCGCACCGTCTCGCCCTGCTGATAATCGGGCGGCGCGGTAAAGGCGCCATAGAGGCCGACCGCAAGAAGCACGAGGGTCACGGTGGAGAGCCAGGGCAGCACGGCGCGCGCGAAATTGAGGAAGCGCGTCGGATTGGCGTAGTCGAGGATATTCGGCATTTTGAACGTCGCATCCTTCGAGGTTCGGCCTCTCGATTCCCGGTTGCGCTTCGCGCTCGGGAATGACGGCGGTCGCTTCGCGCGCAGCGGCGGCCGCCAGAAATGAGAAAGCGGACGCCGCTTTCCCGCGGCGCCCGCTTTCCAGCCTTGCCCGCCCCGCTTAATTGGCCTTGGTCGGGGCTTTTGTCGAGTCCTTGGCGACTTCCTTGGTCTGTTCGGCCATGATCTGTGCCCTGGACTTGCCATGCAACAGCTCGATGGCCGCAGTCAGCTGCTTGTCCTTCTTCTCGTCCGGCGGCACATAGGCCTGCGAGCCGCTCTTCTCGTCCTCGCCGTTCTTGAGATGGCCCTTGAGCGAAGCCTCGCCCTTGGTGTCGTCCTTGCCCTTCAGCTCATCGGGCACGTCCTGCAGGATCAACATATCGGGATCGATGCCCTTGGCCTGGATCGAGCGGCCGGACGGCGTATAGTAGCGCGCCGTGGTGAGGCGCAGCGCGCCGGCGGCGCCGCCGAGCGGAATGATCGTCTGCACCGAGCCCTTGCCGAAGGAGCGTGTGCCGATGAGCGTCGCGCGCTTGTGGTCCTGCAGGGCGCCGGCGACGATCTCCGAGGCCGAGGCCGAGCCGCCGTTGATCAGCACCACGACCGGCTTGCCCTTGGAGAGATCGCCGGTGCGGGCGTTGTAGCGCTGGGTTTCGTCGGCGTTGCGGCCGCGCGTCGAGACGATCTCGCCCTTGTCGATAAAGGCGTTGACCACCTGGATCGATTGATCGAGCAGTCCGCCCGGATTATTGCGCAGGTCGATGATATAGCCCTTGAACTTGTCGGCCGGGATTTCCTGCTGCGCCTTCGCCATGGCGTTGCGCAGACCGTCAGCCGTCTCCTCGTTGAATTGGGAGATGCGGACATAAACGATGTCGCCGTCCTGCGTGCGCGAACGCACCGATTTGATGTGAATCTCGGCGCGGGTCAGCTTGACTTCGATCTTATCCTTGTCCTTGCCGCGATAGACGGTCAGCTTCACCTGCGTGTTGATCTGGCCGCGCATCTTGTCGACGGCCTGATTGAGCGTCATGCCTTGAACGCTCTCGTCATCGATCGCGCCGATGAGATCTCCCGACATGATGCCCGCGCGCGACGCCGGCGTGTCGTCGATCGGCGTGACAACCTTCACGAGGCCGTCTTCCTGCGTGACTTCGATGCCCAGCCCGCCGAACTTGCCCTCGGTCTGGGTCCGCATGTCCTTGAAGCCTTTGGCGTCGAGGTAGCTCGAATGCGGATCGAGCGAGGTGAGCATGCCGTTGATGGCGTTTTCGACGAGCTTCTGCTCGTCGGGTTTCTCGACATAGTCTGCGCGAACCTTGTCGAAGACGTCGCCGAAGAGGCTGAGGAATTTGTAAGTATCGGCAGTGGCGGCGACCGCCGGCGTGCCGATCAGCGCGCGGGCCTGCTGGCCCAGCGTCGCGCATCCGGCTCCGATGACGATTCCGGTTGCTAGTAGAGCAGTTTTGCGAATCATCCGCCGACCTTCCGACTGTCTGACTTGGCCCACCATGGGCTCGAGTCGATCGAGCTTCCGTCCTTTCGGAACTCGACATACAAAATGGGTTGCTTCACGCCGATCGCGACGGTTGCGGCCGTCTGTACGGCTCCGTCTCCCATGCTGGCCACCGGCTCGCCCGCCAGGACAAATTGCCCGACGTTCACATTGGAACGACTCATGCCGGCCAAGACCATATAATAGCCGTCGCCGGCGTTAAGGATCAAGAGCTGTCCGTAGCTTCTGTAAGGTCCTGAGAACAGGACCCAGCCATCACAGGGCGCGACGACCACGCCGTTTTCCCTGGCGCCGATGTAATAGGCTTTTTCCTTGCCGCCGAAACCGTCCGGCGCGCCGAAACGCTTTAGCACCGGCCCAGCGACGGGAAAATTCAGCTTGCCCTTGAGATCGATGAAGGAGACGGAGGGCGCGAGACGCGCGACGTCCTTGAACGGCGCCGCGAGCGCCTTGCGCCTTTGCTCCTCCGAAAGCTTCGCTTGCGCGGCGGCGCGTTCCTCATCCGCCTTGCGCGCGGCCTCGGCGGCCTTGCGAGCCGCTTCGCTTTCGGCCTCCATGCGCGTGATGAGTTCTTTCACGCTCTTCGCCTGCTTCGCGAGCGTCGCGGCGCGATCGGCCTCCTTCTGCATCGCCGATTGCGCGGTCGCGATCGCATCCTGCCGCATGGCGATCAATTGGCCGAGCCGATCGCGCTGTTCCGCGAGCGCGCTCTTCTCCTGCGTCAGGCGATCCTGCTCGTGGCGCGCGATTTCACGCAGGCGGACGAGCTCGGAGAGGTCGTTCTGCAGCGCCTTCGCCTCGGCGCGCATTTGCGGCAGCATGTCGCCGAGCGCAAGAGAGGCGCGCAGGGCGTCGAGAATATCCTGCGGGCGGGCCAAGAGCGCGGGGGGCGGGCGCCGGCCCATGCGCTGCAAAACCATCAGCACTTCGACGATCTGCGCGCGGCGGCTTTCGAGCGAGTCGACGATTTTCTTCTCGTCTCCCGCAAGTTTGGCCAGGCGCTCCTCGATCTGGGCTGCGTGTTCTTCCGTCTCTTGCAGCCTGCTCGTTGCTTCGAGCAGCACTTTGTTGAGATTTTGGCGTATGGCGGCGTGCGACGCCACCTCTTCCTCGAGCTTTTTCGCGCGCTCCTTGGCCTCGTCGATCGTTGTTTCCAGGCCGCGCAATTCCAGGCGCTTGAGCGAGAGATCGGGGAGGCTTTCCGGGTTTTCCTCAGCCTGCGCAGGAAACGCGGCGGCGAGAGACAAGGCGATCACGAGCCGACGCCGCTCGTCCGTCCGTAACCGCCCGCTGAGTGCTCTCATCCGAAATCCGTTTGATTGTTCACCGCCATTCCCGGCGCTCGCGTAAGCGGGCGGCCGGGAAATAGGCGCTCCTTTGGCTCTGGATTCCCGATCGGGTCTACGGCCCATCTGGAATACAAGCCCCATCGCGCTGTTCAATCGAAAACCTTACCATGCGCCTCGAAGCCGAGCCTTTACGAAAGGCCAGCGAACTATGCCGAGAATCTGGACCTAAATGCGGCGCAGCCCTTCAATGATCGCCGCCGCCCGCGGCGTGGAAAAGAGCTTTTCCACCGAAAGCCCGAGCTTTCGCCGCCAATTGGCCCGTTCCAGATTCGTGCCCGGAAGATTCACCGCGACGCTTTCGCCAGCGAGATCGTCGAGCTGCGCCATGGTGAGCAGGGAAGGCGCTCGGGCGACAAACCGATGCAGCGCCGAAGCAAACGCATTGTCGGAAGCGGCCGAGACGTCGTCGATGAGGCCTTCGTCCTTTAACGCTTCGAGGAGCGCGCGCTTTTCCTTTTCGCGGGCCGTCCGTTGGGCCGTCGCGGCTTCAGGCGTCAGAAGCGCTAGTCGTTCCTTTTCGTCGATGTCCGCGTTGGACCACCAGCCTTCCAAAGTCGGAAGATCATGCGTGGTGACGCAAGCCATGGCCTTCGTCGGATAATCGCGCGGCGGGATGAACCTCTCGCCAGCGCGCTCGAACCAAACGACGCGGTAGCTCAGGATATTCGCGGCCTCGAGCCGCTCCCGAAAGCCTGAGGGCAGGGTGCCGAGGTCTTCACCCACGACGACGCATCGCGCGCGATGGCTTTCGAGCGCGAGTTGCGCGAGAAGCGCATCGAGCGGGTAGGACACATAGGCGCCCGCCGCCGCTTTTTCGCCCTCGGGCGTGACGAATAGCCGCGCAAGCCCCATTGCATGATCGATGCGCAGCGCGCCTGCGTGACGCATATTTGCGCGCAGCAGTTCCGCGAAATCCGCGCCGCCGTCCACCTCGATCGCGAGAGGATTTGGCGGGGGCAGGCCCCAGCTCTGGCCCTCGCGGCTAAAGGGATCGGGCGGCGCGCCGATCGAAACGCCGTCGAGGAGGCGAGACGCTCTGCTCCAGCTCTCGGCGCCGTCAGGCGCGGCGCCTACCGCGAGATCGCGGCAAAAGCCGAGCGAGAGGCCCGCGCCGCGCGCATATTGCGCGGCTTTCGAAAACTGTCGGTCCGCGACCCATTGCAGAAAGCGATGGAAGCGCAAGCGCTTCGCGTGTTCCAGCGCAAAGCCGGCGAGCGCTTGCGGCGCGCCGTCGCGCAAATCCTGCGGCCATTGGCGCCAATTCTCCCCGCCGCGCGCTTCGCTGATCGCCTCGAACAGCGCGAAGTGCGTCAGCGCCTCGCCGCCCTCGGCGACGAATTGCGTGAAATCCGCAACGGGCGCAGCATCCGGCTGCCGATGCGCAAGCGCGTCGAAGCGCGCGAAGGCGGTTTCGAGCGCCGGCTGCTTGAGGGCGTGAACAGCCGGGTAATCGACCGCGTTGCGCGCGGAGAGCGCCTGGGCCGTCACCGGGTCGAAAGCGATTTCGAGGCCGCAAAGGTCGATGTAGAGCGCATCGAGAAAGCGCCGGTCGGAAGGATAATAGGGACTCGCGCGCGTGCGATCCTGCGGGAACAGCGCATGCAGCGGATTGATGGCGACAAGCGCGGCGCCGGCCTCGGCGCTTTCGCCCGCGAGCCGCGCAAGCGTCGTGAAATCGCAGATTCCCTGATCGCCGCTTCGCCGCAAGGAATAGAGCTGCGCGGAAAAGCCGAACTCCCGCCGCTCTTGCGGCAAATAGCATTGCGCCGGCGCGACAATAAGGTGACACAGGGCGTCGTCGCCTTCCCTGCGCAATTCATAGCGGCCCATGGGCAGCGGCGGCAGTTGCGCGCGGTAGCCGTGATTGATGCAGCCATCCAAGCCCCGCCACGCATAGGGCTGCAAGTCTGACAGCGCCAAAGCGCGCTGGTCGCCGCCGTCTTCGTCCGTGACGAAGAGGGTGGCGGGAAGGATTTCATTGGGCGCGGCGAGCCGTAGCGTTATCGGCTCACTTTCGCGCGCGACAGCATGTTGAGGAAGCGCGCGCCGATCGCGCATCTTCACGAGACGGGCAAGGCTATCCCTCGCATCCGCGCGCTTTTCCGCCGGCAGGCCGAGGCTCGCCAGAAGCTTCAGAAGCGTTTCGCGCGGAGCCTCGTGCACGACGCCTTCGACGTCGCTCCAATGCGTCGAGACGCCCGCCGCTTTGGCGAGGCGCGCGAGCAGGGCATCGTCAACGGGAGCCGGCGCGCGGGGCGCCTGTCCCTTTGCCTCGACGACGAGCAAAACGCTGCGCGGCGACGCTGTGAGGGTTTTTGAAATGCTTGTGTCCGTCAGGGCCTGCGAGGCGTCGAAAGCCACGCGCCATTCGTAGCCATCGCGCGCGGGAGGCGGGGTCGCCTCCAGGGGCGCGGCGCCGCGATGGAAAATCACGAGCGCTCGATCGCCGCCCGCGTAGAGAGAAACAATCAGCGTCTCCGCGTCGCGGCGCCGCCAATCTTCGTCGCGCATCGGCGCGCCGTCGGCGCGCAGCCACTCGACGTCGGGGATGAGCGCGTCGTCATGCGCGTCGCCGTCGAGAAAACGATCGTCGCGCAATGCGATATGGATCTTGCGCAATGCAATCAGCCGTCCCGCCGCCTCGATCAGCGATCGATCGGCATTCGTCCAATCGAGCCAGCTTGTTTCATTGTCCTGCGCATAGGCGTTGTTATTGCCGTTTTGCGTATGGCCGAGCTCGGCGCCCATCGAAAGCATGGGCGTTCCCCGCGAGAGAAGCAGCGTCGCCAGCAGGTTTCGCTGGTCTCGCGCACGCGCCTCTTTGATGGCGGGATCGTCGGTCTCGCCTTCGACGCCGTTGTTCCAGGAGAGATTGTCGTGCGCGCCGTCGTGATTGTCCTCGGCATTCGCTTCATTGCGCTTGCGTTCGTAGGAGACGAGATCGCGCAAGGTGAAGCCGTCATGGGCGGCGACAAAATTGATGCTGCGCGACGGGCTGCGGCGCGCGAAAAAATCCTCCGAGCCGGCGAAGCGGGTGGCGAGCTCCGCCACGCCCGCGACGTCGCCGCGCCAAAAGCGCCGGACGCAATCGCGATAGCGATCGTTCCATTCCGCGAAGGGGGCTGGAAAATGGCCGAGCTGATAGCCGCCGGGACCCACGTCCCAAGGCTCCGCGATGAGCTTCAATTCACAAAGCACGGGGTCTTGCAGCAGCGCAGCAAGGAAGGGCGCGTTGCGGTCGAAGCCCAAGGCAGCGCGCGCCAGCGTCGTCGCGAGATCGAAGCGAAAACCGTCGACGCCGCCATAGATCGCCCAGGCGCGCAGCGCATCCATGGCGAGACGCACGACAGGCGGGCGGTCGAAGGCGAGGATATTGCCGCAGCCTGCGTCATTCACATAGCGCGCGCGATCGTCCGCCAGGCGATAGTAGCTTGCATTATCGAGACCCCGCAGGGAGAGCGTCGGCCCCAGCTCGTCGCTCTCCCCCGTATGGTTGAAAACCACGTCGATGATGACTTCGAGGCCCGCTGCGTGCAGCGCCGCGACCGCTTCACGCACCTCGCGCCATCCGCCCGGCGCCAGGCGCGGGTCAGGCGCCATCATGGCGATAGGATTGTAGCCCCAATAATTCGTCAGCCCGAGCGCCGGCAGATGGCGCTCGTCGATCCAAGCCGCGCAGGGCATCAGCTCTATTGTCGTGACCCCGAGCCGCGTGAGATGCGCGATCGACGCTTCATGCGCCAGTCCGGCGAAAGTTCCGCGCAACCGGGGCGACACATCCGGATGCCTCGCTGTGAAGCCCTTGACATGCATCTCATAGATAATCGTATCCCGCCATGAATGGCGTGGCCGTGGCGCCAGCGCCGCTTGGGGGCGGGTCATTACGCATTTGGCGACGAAAGACGCGCTGTCCCGTTGCGCCGTCTCCCCGAAGGCGAACATGCTGTCATGCAGCGACAGCGCGCGATCGAGCGCGCGTGCATAAGGGTCGATGAGAAGCTTGGCGCCATTGAAGCGATGGCCCTCATGCGGCGCGTCTGGGCCGTAAGCGCGCAAGCCGTAGCGCTGGCCCTCTCTCAGCGCTTCGATGCGCCCGTGAAAGACATCGCCGGTTTTTGCCGGGAGCCGAATGCGCCGCGTCTCGGCGCCGCTTTGGTCGTAAAGGCAGAGATGGATTTCTTCAGCGTGAGCGGAATAGACGGCGACATTGGCGCCGGTTTCGTCGAGCGTGACGCCGAGGGGTTCCGGGGCGCCGGGGCAGATGCGCATCAGGCCCCCTCCCCAACCCTCCCCCGTTTCACGGGAGAGGGAGTCAGGTCGTGGCCTACATCAACAATGCAGATCGCGAGCGTCCCCTCTCCCGCTTTGGAGCGCATTCCGCAAAAGTTGAGAGACTTTTGCGATAAGAATGCGCTCAAATTTTTGATTGGCGCGATTTCTTGTCGCTCGCATGATTCCATGCGAGCGGAAAGCGCGCTAGCGGGGGAGGGACAGGGAGGGGGCGAAAACCGCGTCAGCTCCGAGAAGCAATCGCTTCCCTGTACAACGCAGCATATCGCTGCGCCGGATGGCGCCAGGAGACGTCCGTGCTCATGCCGTTCGACTGCAATTTGCGCCACGTTTCCTTGTCCTCGAAGACTTCCTGCGCCCGGCGCAGCGCGATCGCGAGCGCTTCCGCCGTCGGCGGCGAAAACTGAAAGCCTGTCGCCACGCCGGCTTGAAGCGCCATCTCATTGGCGTCGATAATCGTATCCTTCAGGCCACCGACGCGCGAGACGATCGGCACGGCGCCGTAGCGCAGCGCATAGAGCTGCGTCAGGCCGCAAGGCTCGAAACGGGACGGAACGAGAAAGGCGTCGGCGCCGGCCTGTATGAGATGCGCCATATCCTCGCTGTAGCCGATCCAAACGGCGACGCGGCCGCGATAGGCGTCCTGCGCGGCGAGAAAGCTCTCTTCGAGATGTTTCTCCCCTGTGCCGATCAAGGCGAGCTGCGCGTGGCGCGCCACCAGCGACGGGAGACTGGCGAGCAGCATGTCATGGCCCTTCTGCCAGGACATGCGGCTCACGACGCCCACGAGAAATGCGTCCGGGTCCGCGTCGAGACGCATATGCTTTTGCAGCGTCGCGCGATTTTCTGCGCGGCTTGAAAGCGTGGAGACCCCGTAACGCGCGACAATGCGCTGGTCGGTCGCGGGATTCCAGACGTTCTCATCGACGCCATTGAGAATGCCGCTTACGATGTCGGCGCGCGCGCGCAAAAGGCCGTCCAGGCCCATGCCGAACTCGGGCGTCTCGATCTCCTGCGCATAGCTCGGCGAGACGGTCGTGATGCGGTCGCAGAGCTTCAGGCCGGCCTTGAGAAAGCCGATGGCGCCGTAATATTCGACGCCCTCCATATGGAAGGACTCAGGCGGCAGGCGCAGCGGCGCGAGCAGCGCCTTTGCGAATTGGCCCTGGAAGGCGATGTTGTGAATGGTGACTGCCGTCGCCGGCCGCGGCTTGCCGCTGTAATGCAAATAGGCGGGCGCGAGCGCCGCCTGCCAATCATGCGCATGCAAGACATCCGGCGCGAAGTCGGCGAGCGCGCCTTGCGCAATCTGCGCGCCAACCCAGGCGAGCGCGGCGAAGCGGAAGGCGTTGTCGGGATAATCGACGCCCTGCGCGTCCGTATAAGGCCCGCCCTCGCGCGCATAGAGATGCGGCGCGATGAGCGTGTAGACGATGGCCTTGTCGAGACGTCCCGCATGCACCCATGCCGGCCCGCCGAAGAGATCGTCGAAAGAGAGAACCGTCTCGCCCGCGCCGAGCGCGTGAAGAACCTCCGGATAGCCGGGGATCAGCGTGCGGGTCTCGACTCCTTCAGCCGCAAGGGCGCCGGGCAGGGCGCCGACGACGTCGGCGAGCCCGCCTGTCTTCACGAGCGGGCTCATTTCGGAAGCGACAGCGAGGACGCGCAGGCTCATGAGGCGAGCCTGTCGATCATCGGCTGCGTAATGAGGCAAATGCCCTGTTCGGAGCGGCGAAAGCGGCGCGCATCCTCTTCCGGGTCTTCGCCGACGACGAGCCCCTGTGGAATGCGCACGCCGCGATCGACAACCACATTGGCGAGCCGCGCCGACCGACCGATATCCACGTAAGGCAAAATGACGGCGTTTTCGACCGTGGCGTAGGAATTCACGCGCACGCCGGTGAAGAGAAGCGAACGGCGCAGCGTCGAGCCCGAGACGATGCAGCCGCCGGAGACGAGCGACGACAAAGCCTGTCCGCGCCGCCCCACCTGGTCGTGCACAAATTTTGCCGGCGGCGTGATCTCTGCGTAAGTCCAGATCGGCCAGTTGCGATCGTAAAGATCGAGCTGCGGCATGAAATCCGTGAGGTCGATATTCGCCGCCCAATAGGCGTCGACGGTTCCGACATCGCGCCAGTAAGCGTGCTGCTCGCTCGCCGCGCGCACGCAGGAGCGCGAGAAATGATGCGCCACGGCTTTGCCGTGCTTCACGATATAGGGAATGATGTCCTTGCCGAAGTCATGGGCGGAGCTTGCGTCGGCCGCGTCGCGGCGCAGCTGCTCGTAAAGAAACTTCGCCTCGAAGACGTAAATTCCCATGCTGACCAGAGCGCGGTCGGGATGGCCGGGCATGGCGGGCGGGTCGGCAGGCTTTTCGATGAAGGAGATGATGCGGTCGTCGTGATCGACATGCATCACGCCGAAGCCGCTCGCTTCGCTGCGCGGCACTTCCAGACAACCGACCGTGACGTCCGCGCCCTGCTCCACATGCTGTTGGAGCATGGGTTCATAATCCATCTTGTAGACGTGATCGCCCGCAAGAAGCACGATATATTTGGGGTCGTAGCCTTCGATGATGTCGAGGTTCTGATAGACGGCGTCGGCCGTGCCGAGATACCAGTGGTCTTCGGAAACGCGCTGGCTTGCGGGCAGAATGTCGAAGCTCTCGTTGCGCTCGACGCGAAAGAAGCTCCAGCCGCGCTGCAAATGGCGGATGAGGCTGTGCGCCTTATATTGCGTCGCGACGCAGATGCGGCGGATGCCGGAGTTCATTGCATTGGACAGCGCAAAGTCGATGATGCGTGACTTGCCGCCGAAATAGACTGCGGGCTTGGCTCGGCGGTCGGTTAATTCCATGAGCCGGGAGCCGCGCCCGCCCGCGAGGACATAAGCCATGGCGTGGCGCGCGAGCGGGGGATTGTCATAGGCGGCCATGGGTCACATCCAGTCCGCAAAGATGCGATTCGAGCCTCATTGTAGATCAGCGCTGTCGAATTCGAAGAACAAAGTAGCAAGCGGCGGCAGTCGAATTTCCGCGCTCGCCGGAAAGCCGGCGAAGGCTTCGGCCTTCGCTTGGATGGCGCCGAGATTGCCTTGCCCGGAACCGCCGTAAAGGGTCGAGTCCGAATTGAGGATTTCACGCCAGCGCCCGCCGTGCGGCAGGCCGAGCCGATAATTGGGGCGCAACACGGGCGTGAAGTTCGAGACGACGAGGATGGGCTTCGAGCGACCGGCGCCATAGCGCAGAAAGGCGAAGACGGAGCAATCGGCGTCGTCCACCACTACCCATTCGAATCCCTCGCTCTCGCAGTCGCGCGCATGAAGCGCCTCGTGGCGGCGATAAAGGCGGTTCAGGTCGCGCACGAAATCTTGCAGGCCTCTGTGCGGCGCGTGGTCGAGCAGCCCCCAATCCAGCTCGCTCGCATAATCCCATTCGCGCGTCTGTCCGAACTCCTGCCCCATGAAGAGCAGCTTCTTGCCCGGGTGCCCCCACATGAAGCCGTAATAGGCGCGCGCGCCGGCGAAGCGTCGCCATTCGTCGCCCGGCATCTTCGACACGATCGAGCCTTTGCCGTGGACGACCTCGTCGTGCGAGAGCGGCAGCACGAAGTTTTCCGAAAAGGCGTAGAGCAGGCCGAAGGTCAGCTCATTGTGGCGCCATTTGCGATAGACCGGGTTCGACGACATGTAGCGCAGCGTGTCGTTCATCCAGCCCATGTTCCATTTGAAGCCGAAGCCGAGCCCGCCCGCGTCGGCCGGCCGGGTGACGCCGGCCCAGGCGGTCGATTCCTCGGCGATGGTCATCGCGCCAGGATGTCGCTCGTAGACGAGCGTATTGAACCTTTGGAGAAAGGCGACGGCCTCGCGATTATCGTTCGCGCCGTCGGGATTGGGCGTCCATTCGCCCGGTTTGCGCGAGTAGTCGAGGTAGAGCATGGAGGCGACGGCGTCGACGCGCAGAGCGTCGATATGAAAGCGATCGAGCCAATAGAGCGCGTTGGCGATGAGGAAATTCGTGACCTCGCGCCTGCCATAATCGTAGATCGCCGTGTTCCAGTCCGGGTGAAAGCCGCGGCGCGGATCAGGATGTTCGTAGAGCGGGCCGCCGTCGAACTGCGCGAGCCCATGTTCGTCCGTCGGGAAATGCGCGGGAACCCAATCGAGAAAGACGCCGAGCCCCGCCTGATGCGCGCGATCGACGAAGCGCTTGAAGCCTTGCGGCTCGCCGTGGCGCCGGGTTGGCGCGAAAAGGCCGATAGGCTGATAGCCCCATGAGGCGTCGAGCGGATGCTCGTTGATCGGCAGAAGCTCGATATGGGTGAAGCCCAAGGCGGCGACGTAGGGAATCAGCTGATCGGCGAGCGCGTCATAGCTGAGGAAACGCCCGCCCTCCCCCTTGCGCCAGGAGGGCAGGTGAACCTCGTAGATCGACATGGGCGCGCGGCGGGGGTCGCGCTCGGCGCGCGCGCGCATGTGACTCTCATCGCCCCACTCATAGGGCTCGGAGGATGCGACCACGGAAGCGGTGGAGGGGCGCAGCTCCGCTTCGAAGCCGAGCGGGTCGGCCTTCAGCGGCAGCAGATTCCCCTGGCGGCCGACAATCTCATACTTGTAGACCGCGCCGGGGCCGATTCCGGGAAGAAAAATTTCCCAAATTCCGCTGTCGACGCGTTTGCGCATCTGCGCGCGCCGCCCGTCCCATTGGTTGAAATCGCCGACGACGGAGACGCGCTTTGCGTTCGGCGCCCAGACGGCGAAATTGATTCCCTCGACCCCCGCATGCGTCACGACCTGGGCGCCCAGGCGCTCGTAAAGCTTCAGATGCGCGCCCTCGACGAGAAGGTGGTCGTCCACCGCGCCGAGGAAGGGCGGGAAGGCATAAGGATCGACGAAGCGCCACTGCGCTTTGCTGTTCGACGCGGCGAGACGATAGGGGGCGTGAGCCTCGATAGGGGCCAGCCCTTCAAAAAAGCCTTCCGGATGGACGCGCTCCAGCGCCGCGACGCTCTTGCCCTGCGGCGTTTCGACGACGACTTGCTCCGCCCCGGGAACAAAGGCGCGGATCACGACGCCCTCGGCCGTCTGGTGTGGGCCGAGCAGCGCGAAAGGGTCGCCATGGCGGGCCGCGACGAGCGCCGCGATCTCGCCGGGATCAGCCCGCCAATTGGGTTTTTTCATAAGGCCCCGATGATCCGGTTTGCGGGTCTTCGGTATGATGGCCTCTCCAGCGGCATTCGAAAAGGTGCGCGCCGATCCTTCCAACGCGATCTGCGAACGCGGGGCTAAATCCCTCCCTTTCACGAGGAGGGTCGCCCCGCGCAAGCGGGGTCGGGGGGGCTTACTTCACGCCCAGCAGCTCGACGTCGAAGATCAGCCAGGAATTCGGAGGAATGGCGCCGCCCGCGCCGCGCGCGCCATAGCCGAGCTCCGGGGGGATGATCAGCGTGCGCTTGCCGCCGACCTTCATGGTCTCGACGCCCTCGTCCCAGCCCTTGATCACCTGGCCCATGCCGAGCGGAAATTCGAAGGGCTCGCCGCGGTCGTGCGAGCTGTCGAATTTCTTGCCTTTGGCCCCATTCACATAGAGCCAGCCGGTGTAGTGAACGGTGACGGTCTGGCCGATCTTCGGCGAGGCTCCCTTTCCTGGCTTGGCGTCGATGTATTTCAGCCCGCTCGCCGTGAGCGTGGTTTCAGGCTCGGCGCGCACAGTGGCGGGCGCGAGCGCAAGGCCCGCCGTTGCAGCGAAGATTGCGGCGACGAAAGTCTTCGAGAAACGCATTCTTTCCTCCCGGTTATTCCCGCGGCTTTACGCCACGAGGCCATTGTCGCGGGCGAGCTGCAGCAGGTCCTTCTGCGGACGCGCGCCGACATGCGAGATGATTTCAGCCGCCGCAAGCGCGCCGAGCGCCGCGCTGCGCTCGTGCGGCATCTCCCTGGCGTAGCCCGCGAGGAAGCCCGCCGCGAAGAGGTCGCCGGCGCCGGTCGTGTCCACCACCTCCTCCACCGGGAAGGCGGGCGCCGCGCAAAGTTGGCCTTCGTTCGAGATGACGCAGCCCTTCTCCGAGCGGGTGACGACGCCGAGCAGGCCTTTTTCCGCGCGCAAGGCGGCGAGAGCCGCATCGATGTCGCCCGTCTCGTAAAGGGCGTGCAGCTCGCTTTCATTGGCGAAGAGAATATCGACGACGCGGTCGCGGATCAGGGAGAGAAATTCGGCGCGGTAACGG
The DNA here is from genome assembly GCA_036560425.1 of Methylocystis sp. Lineage (GTDB taxonomy): Bacteria > Pseudomonadota > Alphaproteobacteria > Rhizobiales > Beijerinckiaceae > Methylocystis. The sequence continues at coordinate 18,506 of DATBRF010000051.1, forward strand.
TCGACGCAGAAAGAGTCCGAAAGGCTCAGCGCCACCTTGCGGCCATTGGCGCGCGAAACTTTGGCGGCGCGCAGAAAGGCCTGCTTGGCCCCCGGCGGGTCCCACAGATAGCCCTCCATATAGAGGATTTTCGCCGACGCCGCCGTCCCTTCGTCGATGTCCTCCGGCTGCAGCGCCTGACAGGCGCCCAGGAATGTGTTCATGGTGCGCTGGCCGTCCGGGGTCACGAAGATGAGGCAGCGGGCGGTCGCGGCGCCATCAGCCGCGGGCGGCGTTTCGAAGGCGACGCCGGCCTTGCGAATGTCGTGGGTGAATTCGCGCCCCGCCGCGTCGTCCTTCACCTTGCCGACGAAGCCGGCTTTCGCGCCGAGGCTCGCGAGCCCCGCCATGGTGTTGGCCGCCGATCCGCCGGAGATCACCGTCGTCGGCCCCATCAGCTCATAGAGCTCGTCCGCGCGCTTCTCGTCGACGAGCGCCATGGAGCCCTTGATCAGACCGGCCTTGACGAGAACATCGTCATCGGCGCGGGACAGAGTGTCGACGATGGCGTTGCCAATGCCGAGAACATCGAGAGAGGTCATGAAGCGATCCGGGTGAGCGCCGCGCGGCTTTGTTTGGCGCGAATTATAGGGACAAGCGGGGATGTCCTATCATTCCGCATCTGAAATAAACAGGGGCGCCAACCTGCGTTGGCGCCCCTGCCATCAAGCGATATGAGCGGGATCAGTTCGTCGTGACGCGGAAGCCTACGCGCACCTCATGCGAGGTGATGTCCTTCGACGTGACGCCGCCGCCAGCGGGCCATGCGGGCAGGCTCGTAAATTTGCCGGCGTTGAGATAGCGGTAACCCACATCGACCTTCAAATTCTCCGTGATGTCGTAGCTGACGCCGGCCATGAGGTTCCAGGCGAACTGCCAGCTTTTCCTCTGCGACCAGGTATTCCAATTGGTGGGAGCAAAGGGGAAGAAGACCGGCACTGGAACTCCGTTCCCGTCGACCCAACGCGGCCACTCGCCTGCCGGCACGGTCAGATCGGGAGCCCAGATGCCGCCGTCGGTATTGCGATAGTAGGTCAGGCTCGAAGATGCTTGATTATAAGTCAAGCCGACGCCTCCGCCGATGTATGGCGTGAAACCATAGAGGTGGAAGAGATCAATGTAGGCGTTTGCCATGAAGCGCGTGCTGTTCAGCGTCGCTTTGGCGAATTGGCTACAGGTGGTGTTGGGATCGGCGTAGATGCCCAGAGGATCGCCGTTAACGTCGTGCAATGGCGTGGCGCTGTAAGGGCACCAGAATGTTCCGACAGCCCCATTCCGTCGGAAGACGCTGCGATCCACCGTAATATCCGCGCGAATCCACTCGTTGAACTGATAGCCGCCGCCGATGCCCCCGGAGACAATGTCGTTCCAGTTGAAGCGGTTTGCGAAATTGCCCGTGATCGCCGGCACCTCGACGTTCTGCCAGCCGACGTCGCCCCGCAGATACCAGTTCGAGCCCCATTCCACCGGCCCTTCCTCGATCGGCGGCGGCGGCGCGATCGCCGGGAAGTCCGCAGCTTGCGAGGCGGGCGCGAGGAGCGCGCCGAGAAGCGCGGAGGCGATCGTCGCGCGGGCGCGCAGAAACGGGCGAAACATTGCTGTCTTCCTTGATCGGAACCGGCCGGGGCTCGAGCGGCGCGGGGATGAAGGAAGAATGAGCGATTATGCTTAATGCCGACTTAATCGGCTCATATGGTTTCTTTTCTGCTTACACGACAAATAAAAAGCGCCCGCGAGACCGCGAGCGCCAGATGATTTCTCGCGGGAACTTCTCAGAAGTTCACGGCTGAGAGCACGATTTCAATCGCCAGCACATAAAGCGTCGCCGTCACGAAAGCCGGAATGGGACGCAGGTTCACATGCCGAAACAGGAAGGCGTACATAAAAACCAGCCAGATGATGATCGGAAAAAGCAGGAAGCGCGCAAGGCGGTCGGTCGGCAGCGGCGGCGGCAAGGCGACGCCGACAATGAGATGCATGACGATATAGGCCGCAGCCCCGATCGCCCCCATGATCGCCAGGGCGCTCAGCGTCTTGACGAATTTTTCTTCCTGCTTGATTTGGCGAAGCAGGATCAGGGTCACGCCGTAGAGAAAAGCGGCGGTGGCGAGCCCGTAGAAGATGCTCACCTGCAGCGAATGGGCGAAATATTGCGCGCCGATCTGCAGCACCGCATAGGCCGCGAGCGCGCCCTTCATCAGCTGCTCGGACTGAGGGAGCGAGAGCTGCGACGCCTCGAGATTGAGCATCTTGAGGACGGTCCTCGGCGTCGGATCGTTGATGAACGGAATATTGAACGCCATGACCTTTTTCCCCTTGATCGGCGGCGCCGGGCGGCGCCCACAAAAGAAAGCCGCGCTACCGGGCTTGAAGCCTATGCGCGACCGATTGCCGCTTCTCTAACACGCTTTTGCGCCAGCCGAAACGCGCCGGTTTTGGTCTTAATCCTCAGGGAAGGCGGGTCAGCCAGTCCTCCCGCGCGACGACGTCGACGATGCGCCGCGCGGCGTCGGACCAGGAGACGATCAATGCGCAGGCCGGGTCGGCGATTCGATTCCCTTTCAGAAAGCCAAGAATCGCCTCGGCGAGAGCATCCGGATCGTTGGCCCGGAAATAGATCGCGCCGTTCCGCCCGACCTCCCTGAAAACCGGGATGTCGCTGCAGATGACAGGCCGCCCCCGCAGGGCCGCCTCAACGATCGGCAAGCCGAAGCCTTCGGCGTAGGAGGGCAGGATCAGCGCGCGCACGTGGTCGTAGAGATAAGAAAGCTCGCCGTCGTCCACATCGTCGAACCAGAAGAGACGCCGGCCGAATTCTCTATGGTTTCGGATCGCCTCGACGATCGCCTCCTCGAACCAGCCGCGCCTTCCGACGATCACCAATCTCGAGTCCACGTCCGATCGCCATAGCGCGTCGAAAGCCTGCAACGCGACCCGGTGGCCTTTGCGCGGCTCGATCGTGCCGACCATGAGGAAGACGGGCGCGTCGCCGGTCACGGCCGTTGCAATCTTGCGCCGGGGCGTCAGCGTCGCCGGCGCCGCGAGATCGGCGCCGCATTGAAACCAGCCGATTTTCAATCCCGGCCGATGGGGCAGGCCGCTTACAGCGACATATTGCGCAACTTCTTCCGCGACCGTGCGGGAGATGGCGAGGAAAGCGTCGCTCTCGATGAGCGCCTTGCGTAGCCAGGCGCGATAACGCGGCACCGTCACCTCGTGACAGGCGTGCGGATAGAGTTCGGGAATGAGGTCGAAGATGCAGGAGACGATTTCCCCGCCTTGGGCGCGGATGCGATCGAAAACGGACTGCGCGTCTTCAGGCGCGCTCGTCGGGCTGCGTGCCGGAAGGCTTGCGGTCCGGGTCAGCTCCTCGAAGGCGTTCCAGCTGTCGGACAGCATCAGGAAGCGGTCGCCGGGCTCGATGGACACTTCCGTGTCGGCGCCGGCCTCGGCGCCGCCGAGGGCGGCTGTAAAAGCGTTGGCCGTGTAGAGTCGCCCGCCCTCGCAGCGCACCGCGAGGGCGGGAATTTCGAAAGAGGCCCCGGAATGGCAGGCGCGCGCGACCTCCTTGACCACGCGCTGAATGCCGGTGCCCGCGTCCCGCTTGATCGTGCCGGTCACGTCGATGAGCAGCCGCCGCGCCGGCAAGGACTGAAACGCCCTTTCGGGCGCCGGCGCTTCAGCGGATGGCTGCGACTGCTCCGCCTTGCTCTGGAAACGCCCGGCGATCGCCGCGCCGGCGTCGGCGAGCCGCTGCTCGATCGGCCGCAAAAAACGATAGATATGGCCGGAGACCGAATAGATCAGCCGATACCGCTCGTGGGTGAGATGCAGAAGCTCCGCTCGCAGATGATCGAGCTGGAACTCCAGGATGCGGATTCGTTCCTCGTCCCTGGAGCCTGGGTCGCTCATCCGCGGGGCCCCGCGTAATCCGCGCGCCACTCGTCGAGGAGCGCGGCCAGCATGTCGTGCAATGAATGCCGCGGCGCCCAACCGGTCGCCTTCCGCAGCTTCGAGGCGTCGCAGGCCACGGTGGCGATGTCGGTCGCGGCGGGGCGGAGCAATTGCGGATCGACCTCCACCTCGAAAGGCCGCCACGCCATGGCTTGCAATTCCTCGAGAAGGGCGCTGATCCTGCGCGCCTTGCCGGAGGCGATATTGAAGACCCCGATGCGCTCGGGGAGATCGCGCGCATGGGCGATCAGCCGCATGTAACCGTCGACGACGTCGCGGACGTCGAGAAAATCGCGCGCCTTGGAGAGATCGCCGACCTTTATGCGCGGCTCGGCTTCGCCCGCTTCGATCGCCGCGATCTGCGCAGCGAAAGACGAAAGCACGAAGTTCCGGCTTTTCTGGCCCGGCCCGGAATGGTTGACAGGGCGCGCGATGATCAATCGCATCTCCGGCCCCGCCAGATCGACGAGCGCGCTTTCGGCGGCGACCTTCGAGCGGCTATACAGGTCCATCGGGCGCAGAGGCGCATCTTCGCTCAGAAGGCCGTCGTGAAAGCTTGCGCCATAGGCGGCCGCGGTTGACGAAAACAGAATGACGGCTTTCGGCGCGTGGCGGGCCATCGCCGCGCCCAGGCCAAAGGTCCCGTGGAAATTCACCCGCCAGGTTTCTTCGGCCGACTTGGCGGCCTGGCCGATCGAGGCCTGTCCCGCGAGATGGATCGCGAGATCCGGGCGGAGGTCGGCGACCAGCCGGCCGATCGCCGCCTCGTCGCGGAGATCGGCGGCCGCGGTCGCGAAAGCCGGGTGGGCGCCCTTTTCGCCGGGACGCAATAGCATGACGCGGGCGGCCTCTGGATAGGCCTCGACAAGAGCCTTCGCGACATGAGCCCCGACGAAACCGGCGCCGCCTGTCAGCAAAACCCGTTCATAGGCCGCCATTGCCGCCCCTTCGCGCCGGTTCACGCCTCGTGTCGCAGGCGCTCGAGGTCAGCGTCGACCATTTCGCGGATCATCTGGTCCAGATCGATTTCCGGTTCCCAGCCCAGCACCCGGCGAGCCTTGCCGGAATCGCCGAGCAGCACGTCGACCTCGGCCGGGCGGTAGAAGGCCGGGTCGATCACCAGATGCCTGTCCATGTCGAGTCCGGCGTGGTCGAAGGCGATTCTGCACATGTCGCGCACGGTGGTGGTCACGCCGGTTGCGACGACATAGTCGTCGGCCTTCTCCTGCTGCAGCATCAGCCACATGGCCCGGACATAATCCTTGGCGTGGCCCCAGTCGCGTTTGGCGTCGATATTGCCCAGCCGCAGCTCGCCGGTCCGTCCCAGCTTGATTTCCGCCACGCCGCGCGTGACCTTGCGCGTCACGAATTCCACGCCGCGCAGCGGACTCTCGTGGTTGAAGAGGATGCCAGACGAGGCGTGCAGGCCAAAGCTTTCGCGGTAATTCACGGTGATCCAATGGCCGTAAAGCTTGGCGACCGCGTAAGGAGAGCGCGGGTAGAACGGCGTCTTCTCGTTCTGGATCGGCTCCTGGATGAGCCCATACATTTCCGAGGAGGAGGCCTGATAGAAGCGCGCGCGAGGCGCGCCGAGCCGCATGGCCTCGAGCACATTGGCGACGCCGACGGCGGTGACGTTGGCTGTGAGCACAGGCTGGCGCCAGGAAGAGGCGACGTAGGATTGCGCGGCGAGATTGTAAATCTCGTCGGGCCGCACCTCCTCAACCGTGCGCAAAAGGCTGGAGAGATCGATCAGGTCCGCGTCGTGCAGATGGACCTTGCCGTTAATGCCGAGCCATCGCAGGCGGTGGTCCTCGACCCCGCGATGGGAGGATCGGCGCACGACCCCATGCACCTCGTAGCCCTTTTCGAGAAGAAACTGCGAGAGATAGGCTCCGTCCTGCCCCGTGACGCCGGTCACCAGCGCGCGCTTGGTCATCAATCGTCCTTGTTCAATTCTTTGAGCGAAGGGCTTACTGAATTGAGCCCCGCGAGGCAAGCCGGGGCCTGAAGAAGCGCATTTCGGCGCAACTAACGAACAGGCCGCCGACGGGAGCCGGCGGCGATGATCTTCCTTGCAAAGAGGGGCTTAATAGCCGGACTTCTTGGTTGCGTCCGTCTCGGGCAGCTTGCCCTCCGGCGTCGCTTTGTCGATCACGATCGGCAGATATTCGGCAAGAAGATCGCGCGCCTTGTTGATATCGACGCCGGCGCTCGCCGCAAGTTTCTTCACATTCTCGATGCCGATGGCCTGGCCTACCTCGATGCTGTTGATCGCCTCGTTCTTGCCCGTGGAAACCCAGGACTCGACCTGGCGCTTGAAGCCGCCGTCCTTGAACTGCTTGACCACCGCGTCGACGCCGCCCTGCTTCTCAATATAATCCTTGACGAGGCTGAGCGCTTCCGCGCCGATGGCGCCGCCGACGATTGCTTTGAGCCAGCTCATATATCTGCCTCCTATGTATCCGCGTT
>DATBRF010000052.1:0-31255 GCA_036560425.1 Methylocystis sp.
GGCCTGGCGGGGTCGCGCGCGGGAGCGCGATGTTGGCCGGCGACATCGATGGTCGGGAGCGTATGCGTCGCCTGTGCGGGCGACAGGACGGCGAAAGTCAGAGCGCAGGCGGAGACGCCGCGCAGGAGATGATGGCGGTGCATTTTTGTTATCCCTCTTCGCGCCGGCCAAGGCGGCGCGTCTGATCGTGGCGCGAGGCGCCGTTAGGTGAATGGGAACGGATCAGCTGAGGGCGGCGGCGCTCGGGCGAGCGCGTTCCAATTGAGCGCGGCCGAGCGCGGACAAGCGTCGGGTCCGACGAGCGTGACGCGCCGGTAGGGCAGGAGCGGACGCGCCGATAAGGCCGGCGAGGCGTTGGCTATCGCCGTGAAGCCGAACTGGCAGAGAAAGCAGGTGGCGTGGCCATGCGGAGCCGGCGCCCCGGATGGAGCGTCGCCGTCGTTGGCGCCGCGCGCATCGGCGATAGCGAACGCCGGCGCCTGTTTGTGACAACCCGTATAGCCGTCGCGCGCCGCCGCCGCGCCCCACAGGGACGCGCCGAGCTGTGTTAGCAAAGCGACACAGACGATCAGCGATGCGAACAGCCTTTTGCGCATGGTTAGCTGTATGGTTATCTTGAGACCATGCGGCGCCTTCGAAGAAAACGCCCCACGGCGTCGGCGCCGGTCAAATCTATCCCGAAATTAACCTTGGTTGCGCGACGCTCCGGCTTAGCCGTTTCGCTGTGGTGATCCAAGTCGGCTCGCGTTGTCAAAGATTAAAAAATACACTAAGAGACTTTTATGCCACAGCTGCGGAACATTGGCCAAAGACTACGCGCGGCGATCGCGATCGTCGCGGTGTGGGCGCTGATGTTCGGCGTTTCGGCCTCTGGCGCAGCCGCCGCGAGCGCGTCGGACACGGTCTTCGCAAACAACAATAATTCCGTTGGTCTTTTCGCCTGCTTCAAGCGTCATGTGACTCAACGCGCTGACGCGACGGACAAAGCGCCTGGAAGCAATCACGCCGGCAAACATTTATGCCCTTGTTGCCTGGCGGCGAGCATGGCGGCGGCGGTTCTGCCGGAACGGCTTGCGCCCATTGCGGGGCCTCCGCGGGCGCGAGAGCCCGTGTCATATTACTCAGCGACCCGGCCCGCGCCCGATAACGGCTTATCACCATCGATCAACGGCGCGCGCGCGCCGCCATCTGCAGCTTAGAAACTTTCCGATCGGCGAACCATTGCGCTGGCCCGTGGGGTGCATGCGGGTAAGATAGCCGATCGAAGGGCGCCTCGGCGTCACGATCACAACAAAATCAATGTCAGACGCCGCCGTATGTCTACGCGCGCGCCGTCGAAGATGAGTGAGTTCTATGGAACATATGTCGCTTTCTCCGCTCGCCATGTTTCTGAACGCCGGCCCGGTGGGCAAGGTCGTCATGGCGATGCTTCTTCTCGCTTCGGTTTGGACCTGGGTTCTGATCATCGAGGGCGCCATGGCGGTGGTTCGCATCAACAAGGCCGCCAGGGAAGCTCGCGCGGGCGGGCCGGTCGGCCTCCTCGAGCCCGTCGCAGCCGCCGGCCGTGAGGCCTTCGCCCTCGACCTGCCGGACGAGACGACCGGCGACAAGCGCGAGCGCATCGCCGAGAATATGAGCCGCGCGGCGCGCGAGTTCCTCACCAGGGCCGAGGGCGGCCTGCCCAATCTCGCCGTGATCTCCTCGGTCGCGCCCTTCGTCGGCCTTTTCGGCACGGTCTGGGGCATTATGACGAGCTTCGCGGGCATCGCGCAGTCCCAGGACACGAGCCTCGCGGTCGTTGCGCCGGGCATCGCCGAAGCGCTCGCTGCGACGGCCTATGGCCTTGCCGCCGCCATCCCCGCCTCGGTCGGCTATAACCGCATCGGCGCCTCCTTCGCGCGGCTCGGCCAACAGGTCGCCCATTACATCGAGGACGAGGCGCTGCGCATGACGAGCGCCCCCAACGCCCGCCGTCACCAGAAGGAGGCCGCTTAACATGGCCCTCCCGACCCGCTTCAAGAGCAACAACGATCTCTATCAGCCGCTCGCCGACATCAACGTCACGCCGCTCGTCGACGTGATGCTGGTGCTGCTCATCATCTTCATGGTGACGGCGCCCTTGCTGGCGAAAGGCGTTAAGGTCAATCTGCCCCAGGCCAGCGCCGCGCAGCCGATCAATCAGAAGGATCCCATCGTGGTTACGGTCGGCAAGGACGGCAAAGTGTCGCTCGGCGCCGATCAGGTGTCGGAGGACGCGCTCATCGACGGCATTCGCGCCATGATGGGCGATGACGCCGCCCGCGTCGTTCATGTGCGCGGGGACACCGAGGCGGTTTATGGCGAGGTCGTCGCCGTGATGGACAAGCTCGCGACGAACGGCATCACCCATATCGCGATCATGACCAATTCGCGCAGCAAGACCGGATCGGCTGCAAGAGTCGCCGCGCCTGTGGCGGAGCCAGCAGGAGGGGCGGCGAAATGACCGACTTTGCCCTTTCACAGGACTTCGCGCCGCCGCGCCGCGACGAGCCCCCGCCGGGCCCGCCGCCGGTCAATCCGCCGTGGTTGCGGCCCGTCGCGATCACCGGAATCGTCGCGCTGCATCTCGCCGTCTTCACGGCCTTCATGTTCGCGCCGCCGCCGAAGACGATCTCGCTCGACTCGCTCAGCATGGATCTGGTCCAGGAAGGCGACTTCATCGAGCAGCAAGAGGTGAGCGCGGCGGAAGACACGCCGCCGCCCGTCGCCGTCGAGCAGCCGGAGCTCGCTCTGCCGCCGCCGGTGGTGATGGCCCCGGACGCCATTCCGCTTGCGATGAAGAAGGACGACGTCGAAAAGCTCGAGAAGAAGCAGGAAGAGCGTAAGGAGGTCCAGCGCGCCGAGCAGCGCCGCGAGGCGCAGGCCCGCCGCCGCGCCGGCGCGCCGAACGGCGGCGCCTCTTCTGGCGGCGCATCGCAGGCGAGTTGCCTCGCCCATGTTGCGGCGTCGCTTCGCCAGCATACCCCCGGCGCAACGAGCCTCGGCCCCGGCAACGCCCATGTGACGTTTCACGTGAACGCCGGCGGCGGCATCTCCGGCGTCTCGGCTTCCGGCTCGACGCCCGCCCATGCGGCGCTGGCGCGGCGTATCGTGGCCTCGTCGAGGGGGCCGGGCAGTTGCGGCTCGGCCTTTGTGAGCCAGGGGTTCGCCTTCCACTGACGTTGGACGGCGGACTCTTCCGTGAGCCCGCCGCGCTCTTATTGGAAGCAAGCTAATGAATCTCCTCAATCGGGGGCGCATCGCTATTGTCGTTGCGCTCTTCCTCTCGGGCGCCGCACATGGTGCGGGGCCCAACCCCTCGGCGCCTGCTCCCGGCGCCTCTCCCAAACCCGCCGGGCCGACGCCGTCGCCCACGGCGCCGGCGACCGCTTCGGGCATATCCGAGAGCAAATATCTGAGCCTGCTCTACGCCGAGATCGCCAAGCATACGCCCGAGGAAAACGCCGCAGGGCCGGGCGAGGTTACGGCGAGCTTCGTCGTCGGCGCCTCGGGCAAGGTCGAGAAGGTCACGATCGACAAGACGACGAGTCCGGCGCACGCCGAAATCGTGAAGAAAATATTGGCCTCGATCGCGGCGCCGCCGCCCCCCGGCGGTCCGATGGATCTCGGCCAGACCTTCAAGTTCCGCTGACGCAATAAAAACTTTTGAAAGGAAGTCCGGATGTCCGTTTCGCGCTTCTTCATCGCGTCGGCGGCCGCCATCGGCTTGACCGGCGCCGCCTACGCAGAGCCAGCCGCCTCGGCTTCAGCAGACGCGAAGCCGGCGTCGGCTGCCGGAGGCCGCGGGCACGCGGCGCCTGCTTGCGCCGATCCCAAGCCCGACTGCGCCATGACTGTCCATCCGGCTTTCGACGCCAAGGGAAAGCTCTGGGTCGCTTTTTCGGTCGGAAAGACGGTTTATGTCGCTTCGTCCACGGACGGGGCCAAGAGCTTTTCCGCGCCGGTCGCCATCGCGACGGCGTCCGACGGCGTGGTCGACGCCCATGGCGACGCACGGCCGAAGATCGTTCCGCTCGCCGATGGCGCGCTTCTCGCGAGCTATACGACTCGCCCCGACAAGCAGATGATCGGCACGATCTTCACTGCGCGCTCGAGCGATGGCGGCAAGACTTTCTCCGCGCCGCAGCCGATGCTCACAGAAGGCGGGCAGCGTTTCGAGACGTTCGTCGTGACCCCCAAGGGCCGCATCTACGCGGGCTGGCTCGATAAGACAAATGCCTTGAAGGCCAAGGCCGACGGCAAGGAGTTCGAGGGCAGCGGCGTCGCCTTCGGCTGGTCCGACGACAAGGGCCAGACATTCAACGGCAAGAAGATCCTCATGGACCATGCCTGCGAATGCTGCCGCATGGCTTCGGCGCTGGATCGCGACGGCCAGCCGGTCTTCCTGTGGCGGCAAGTGTTCGAGGGCAATATCCGCGACCATTACGCGGCGAAACTTTCCGCCGATGGCGCGACGCTCACGGGCGGGCGCGTTTCCGACGATAATTGGGCGATCAATTCCTGCCCCCATCACGGGCCGGGACTTGCGGTCGACGCCCATGGCGCCTGGCATGCGGTCTGGTTCACTAGGGGAAAGAACCGCCAGGGGCTTTTCTACGCGCACAGCGAGGACGGCGGGAAGACCTTCTCGGCGCCGGAGAAATTCGGCGACGACGCCAAGGCGCCGGGGCATCCCGTCGCGCTCGCCGCCAAAGGCCGACTCTACCGCGTCTGGAAGGAGTTTGACGGAACGGCCACGACAATTCCGATGCAGATGTCGAGTAACGGCGGCAAAAGCTGGAGCGCGCCAAAAGTGATTGCGCAGACGGACGACGCCTCGGATCATCCCGAACTCGTGGCGAACAAGGGCGCGGCCTACCTTTCCTGGGTGACGCATAAAGAAGGCTACCGCCTGCTGCCGCTTCCGCGCGACGAGAAGAGCGCGGCGGCGCAGTGACAATGGTCGGATTCGCTCTCCTCGCCGCCTGTCATTTCCGGCGGGCCGAAGGCCCGATGGTGACTCCAGAGTCGCGTCTTGATGGGTTGAAAAGACTCTGCGTTCCCGATCGCGCGTCGCGCGTCGGGAATGACAGATCGTCGTTGCGCGGCATAGGTCTGCTGGCGTTTGCGATATTTTCGGTTGCCGCGACCGGCGCCTTCGCGATCGACTTCAAGCCCTATGGGCGCGGGGCTTTTGCGCGGATCGCCAAGGCGCATTCGGGGCGGCCGCTGGTGATCCACTTCTGGTCCGTCACCTGCCCCCCCTGCATCGCCGAATTGCCGCAGTGGGCAAAAATGCTCGCGGAGCGCAAGGATGTCGACATCGTCTTCGTCAATGTCGACAGCGATGAGGATCGCGTGCGCGCCGAGGTGCGAGCCGAAAAGGCCGGGCTTGGCGGGGCGACGCATTACGGTTTTTCTGACGACTTCATCGAGAAGCTCTATTTCGAAGCCGACACGAGCTGGCGCGGCGAATTGCCTTTCACGACGCTCGTGGCGCCGGGCGGCGGCGTAACGGCGGTGACGGGAGCGATCGACGATCCGCTCGTGACGAGATGGCTCGAGACTCGCAGATAGGCGGCGGCGCTCGCTGCTCTGCGCGCCTCGTAACCAGAGCGCATTCCGCAAAAGTTGACAGACTTTTGCGATAAAGAATGCGCTTCGAATTTTTGGTTTGGCGCGATTTCTTTCTGCTCGCATGATCCCATGCGAGCAGAAAGCGCGCTAGAGCGGCTCTAGCATAAGCGCCAGATTCTCGACCCGCGCGACGCGTGCGTGCGCGCCCGGCGGGAGGCGCTCCACGGATGCGCCGGCGGCCAGTCGCGCCTCCCAGTCGACTCCCGACCAATGCACGCGGCCGCTTGTCTTCGTCACCTCATGCGTCGTCGTCAGCTCGCGCCCAACGAGGTCGCTGCTCTGGTCCTCCTGAACATCAGCGTTCTGGAAGCGCTGCAGCGGCTTGCGGCCGATGAAGGCGATGAAGAGGCTCGATCCTGCGACGATCGCAAGAGTCTCTATGAGATCGGGGCGCGCGCCGCTCGCATAGAGCAGCGCGCTTGTCGCGAGCGAGGCGACGGCGACGAACATCACCGGCGAGAGGCCGATGACGATGATGTCGAGGCCGAGAAGCGCCAGGCCGGCAATCAGGCTCGCATCGGCGGAATCGGTCAGGAGGGCCGGCTCCATGCGCGTCGCTCCTGCTCTCAGTTCGCGGCCCAAGGCTGGTTGGCTTTAGCCGCCTGGGGCGGCGTCGCGCCCTTGTTCACCGTGTTGAGCACAGCCATCGCCTTGGCGATCCACCCGGCCGGATCGGCGCCGTCGCCCATCAGCACCATTGAATTGCCGGCCTTCGCGAGGCGGCCATATTGTTCGATGGCCGACTTCGCCACTTCGAGCTGCACAGCCTGGTCGCCGCCGATCTGCGTGATCTGCTGGCGCACCAGCTCGATGGCCTTCGCCTGGCCTTCCGCGCGCAGAATCGCCGCTTGTTTTTCACCCTCGGCGCGATTGATCTCCGACTGCTTGACGCCTTCCGATTCCAGCACTGCGGCGCGCTTGTCGCGCTCGGCCTTCATTTGCCGCTCCATCGACTGGCGCAGCGACTCGGGCATCTTGATGTCCTTGATCTCGTAGCGCGTGACATGGGCGCCCCAGAGCTGCGCGGCGTCCGAGACGGCGCGCACGACGCGTTCGTTGATCTCGTTTCTGTTTTCGAAGGTCTTGTCGAGCTCCATCGAGCCGATGGCCGAGCGCATGGAGGTCTGCGCCAGATTGACGATGGCGCGGCGAATGTCCTCCGCGCCATAGGCGGCGTCCTTGGCGTTGACGATCTTATAGTAGAGGACGCCGTCGATGGTGACGGTCGCGTTGTCCTTGGTGATTGCGTCCTGCTCGGGAACGTCGATCACCTGCTCGCGCAGATCGAAGACATAGGCTACGCGTTCGACGATCGGATAGACGAAATTGACGCCCGCCGTGAGCGTGCGGTTGTAGCGGCCGAGACGCTCGATGACGAGGACGCTCTGCTGGCGCACGAAGCGGACCATGCTCGCGAGCGCGAGCAACGCCACATAGGCGAACCAGAAGAGCGGACTGTGCAACAGGCCGATCGGCAGGCCCAGACCAAAATTACGATCGAGAACCAGGAGCCCGATCGAGACGGCCCCGAGAACGAAGATGAAAAAACCCATGACAGCCTCCTGCACACTCACGCGAATAAGCGGGATCATATGCGGCGGCAAGAATTCCACAATGGTTCCGGCTTTGGCGTGCGTGCGCGCACAAGAGTCTTCTCGCGTCAACGGGAAAGGGCCTCGCATTGATGGGAATCAGGCGACGCCCTTTGCGTTCACGAAGGCGGCCGTCTCGCCGATGATCAAAGTAGTAATGGCCGCCTTGGAAAGAAAAGGAGCGCGCTGTCAGAGTCTGCGCGTAATGAGCGCGCCTTCGCGATAGTGCAATTCAACGATCGGGCAGGGCGCCGCAATGTCGAGCGGCGCGACATTCGAACGATTGCCGAGCGCAGCGACAGCGACGACCGCGCCACTGTCGAGCAGCCCGGAGCGGTCGAGATCGGCGAGGATGGACGCGGGCGCAACGAGGCGCGCCGGCCCGAGCGCGTCGAGGGTTGCGAGAAAACGCGCGGCCGTGAACGGCGCAAGAAAATGCAGCGGCGCGCCCGCGAGCAGCGCCGCGAGCGGGCCGGCGGCGAGCGCCGCGAGCGAGCTCGGCGCACAGAGCGAGAGAATGGGCGCCTCTCGCGCCGCGCGCGTTGCGCGGATAAGATCGAGCGCGGCGCCGAGCAGCGCGCCCTGCGACGCGAAATCGATGTGGCCCCTGTCGTCGAGCGCGCCGACCAGGAGGCGCTCGTCGCTCGCCCAATCATCCGAGAGCCGAACGCGGGGCGCGCCCTGCGAGGCGAGTGCTTGCGCCGAGAAGTCCGCCGCGCCGTCGAGTGCGCCGTGCAGCGCGCCAATGAGCCTGATCGAGGGCGTGTCGGCGGCGATGTCGAACAGGACCGCCTCGAAGTCTACGCCGCAGAACTGCGCGGGCGCCAAAAGCGCCGAGACGAGCTGCTCCTTGGCCGATCTGGCAATCGCGTCGCGCAATGGGGGCAAGGGCATCGGCGCCATCACAGGCGCGAGCCCCGCAGCGAGCGCGCTGGTCAGCGCCACGAAGCTCTGCGCGCCGGGCGGAGCGCATAGGAGAACTTTCTCGCCGCGGGCGAAATCGAAACTGCGCAGCCGGGAAAGACAGGCGCCGACGCGCTGATAGAGATCGGCGTAGGTTACTTCCTCCACGACGCCGTCGAGATCGTCGCTAAAGGCGAGCCCGCCCGGACGCGGTCGCGCGGCGCCGGCGACAAGGGCGTCGAAGCCGAACTGCGTCAGCGGATGGGCTCGGGCGAGCGCCGCTTCTTCGGTCTTGGAAACAGCGGCGCGGGCGGTCATGGATTTTTCCTCCACCAGCTTTCGAGCGTCGGCCCGAAAAGCGGCGCGGCGTAGCGCGGCAGGCGCTCGGGCCGGGCGATGTCGGTCGAATGCGCGATCCATTGCTCGGACGCGTGAAACAAGGGCACGACATAAAACCCCGAGAGCAGCACGCGGTCATAGGCGCGCACTGCGGTGACGAAATCCTCGTGGCTTTGCGCCGCGAGAAGCGCGACGATCAGCGCGTCGATCGCGGGTGAAGCTGCGCCGGCGAGGTTGAAGGACGATTCTTGCGTCGCGCTGGCCGAGCCCCAGCGCATCCGCTGCTCGTTGCCGGGCGAGGCCGACGCCAAATATTGTCCGATCATCATATCGAAATCGAATTTCTGGCGGCGGCGCTGGTATTGCACTTCGTCGACGAGACGCACGCGGACCTCGACGCCGATGCGCGCGAGAGATCCGGCGTAATTGAGCGCGAGACGTTCCTGATTGCGGTCCCTGACCATTATTTCGAAGGAAACCGGCTCGCCGTCCTTCATCAGCCGGTCGCCCTCTATATGGTAGCCGGCAGCGGCCAGGCGTTCGAGGGCGCGCTTCGCCATCTCGCGATCGCGGCCCGAGCCGTCGTTGACCGGCGGGCGCCATGTCCCCTCGAGAATGTCCGCGCGCACGGCGTCCGGGTAGGGCGCAAGAAGCGCGCGCTCCCTCTCGCTCGCGGGACGCCCGGACGAGGAAAGCTCCGATTCGTCGAAGAAGCTCTTCGTGCGCGCATAGAGCCCTGAATAAAGATTGGCGTTGATCCATTCGAAGTCGAACATCATGCCGAACGCCTCACGCAGCCTGACGTCCTTGAAAATCCCCCTTCGCGTATTGAAGACGAAGCCTTCGAGCCCCCTGGGGTTCTCGTTCTTCAACGCTTCTCTTGCGACGCGGCCGTCCCGGATCGCGGGGAAATCGTAGCCCATCGACCAGCGCGTGGTGCTCGTTTCCTCACGATAGTCGAGAAGGCCAGCCTTGAAAGCCTCGAAGAGCGAATTGCCGTCCCGGAAATACTGAATGTCAATCTCGTCGAAATTGTATAAGCCGCGCTGGCTCGACGCGTCCGCGGCCCAATAATCCGGATCGCGCTTCAAAAGCAGGCGCGCGCCCGGCTGCGCATCCGCGATCACATAAGGGCCGGAGCCGATGGGCTTGGCGAGCGTGGCGTCGGAGAAGCGCTCGACATCGGTCGCGTGCTTGGGAAGCACCGGCATGATGGCGAGAATCAGCGGCAGCTCGCGGTCGCCGACGCCCGTGAGGTCGTATGACACCGTATGCGCGTCGGGCGCGGTTATGGATTTCACGAGCCCATAGGCGATGCGCTGCTGCGGCCGGCCTTTCGATTTGAGGAGATCGAAGGAGAAGAGCACATCCTGCGAGGTGATCGGCTTGCCGTCGGAGAAATGCGCGCGCGGATCCAGATGGAACGTCACATGCGTGCGCGCCGCATCGATGTCGATCGACTGCGCGATGAGAGGATAGAGCGTGAAGGGCTCATCCTGCGAGCGCGCCATGAGCCCCTGGAAGACATTCCCAACGAGGCCTTGCGCGGCGGAGCCGGATTTGAGGTTGAAGGGGTTGAGGCTGTCGAAGGTCCCCGCCAGGCCGACGCGCAGCTTTCCGCCTTTCTGCGCCGCCGGATCGGCGTAGGGAAAATGGTCGAAGTCCGGGGGCAGCGCCGGCGCGCCATGCATCGCCAGGCCATGCGTCGGTTCGGCCGCGAGAGGGGCGCCTGGCGCGATCGCGGAGAGGATGGCCGCTAAGGCGAAGGGGAATAGGCGGCGCGTCCCGCGGCGGCCGCGAATCGTGAAGGAGATCATGCCTAAACCATAATGAAACCTATGGCGGCATGAAGCCGGAAGCGGCCTCATTCCGCCGCATTTGTGAAATTTTAACTCCCTTGCGCGTTGACGGGCCATTCGGCGGGCGAGGACCCGCTGGAATTTGCCGCTTCGACCATGTATGAGCTGTGCCGTCGACTGGCGCGCCGATCGCGCCGGTAAAACCGCGATAGGGGCATGGGTTCCAGGGCGTTCCGATTTTTCGCCCCGCGCAGGCGGGCGGCCCCCGCGAGATGCGACGACAAGAAATCTTTTCGAGCCGGAAAGGCGCCGGCTAGAGAACAATCGAAAGGGACTTCGGAAATGTCGAACCTCTTCCCGCGGACAGCCGCGGTCGCGCTGGCAGGCGCTCTCCTGCTCGCCGGCTTTTCGGCGCAGGCCCAGCAGGCTCCGGCAGGGGGTGGCGCGGCCGCCCCGCAGCAGCCCGCCGCAGGGGCACAGCAGCAGGGGCCGATCGCCGCCACGCTGCAGGCCGTGCAGCCCGACTGGACGAAGGTTTGCGGCAACGATCCGACGACGAAGAAGGAAATTTGCTACACGACCCGCGATTTCGGGGCCGCCGCCAAGGAAGGCGACGCGCCGCAGCCGCTGCTCGCGCTCGCGATCTACGACCCCAAGGGTGACGACACGAAGATCATCCGTCTTCTGCTCCCGCCGGGACTGATGCTGAAGCCGGGCTTCCGCTTCGCGGTCGACAAGGGCGCGATGGAAGCCGGCGCTTTCGAAATCTGCTTCCCGAACGGCTGCTTTGCTGAGGCCAAGGTCAAGAAGGCCCTGGTCGACAGCATGAAGAAGGCCGAGAAGATGACGGTCATCGTCAAGAATCAGGCCAATGCCGAGGTGACCTTCTATCTGCCGCTGACGAACTTTGGCAAAGCTTTCGACGGCCCGGCGATCGACCCGAAGGTGCTCGAGGAGCAGCAGAAGAAGCTCCAGGAAGAGCTGCAGAAGCGGGCCGAGGAAGAGCGCAAGAAGCTCGAGGCCAAGGGCGCCGCTCCCGCCCCGGCTCCGGCAGGAAAGAAGTAAGCGTTACGCAGATTCCGCGAGGCGCCCGCGTGAGAAACGCGGGCGTTTTCTTTTGAGGATGCGCGGATCGGCCGTCGAGACGGCTGTCATCCCGACGGTTGCAGGCCTGGTCCCGCCCCCATTCAGAGACGGCGCGATCGGATTCCTCGCTCGGGAAGTTGATCTGGTCTGCCCCAGAGAAGAACCGTCATCGCGCGCGAAGCAATCCCGGATCGGCGCGCAGGCGGCTCAGGATTGCTTCGTCGCTTGCGTTCCTCGCAATGACGGTCGCGGTCAATGCCGCTTCGGCTCCCGCATGCGGTAGACGCCGTCCTCGTCGCGCTCGAAAGTCTCCTCGACCTGCGGATGGCGCACAGGCTCGCCGGACGTGTCAGGCATGAGATTTTGCTCCGACACATAGGCGACATATTCGGTTTCGGCGTTTTCCGCGAAGAGATGGTAGAAGGGCTGGTCCTTCCGCGGGCGCAGATCTTCGGGAATCGAGAGCCACCATTCCTCGGTGTTCGCGAACACCGGATCGACGTCGTAGATGACGCCGCGAAAGGGGTAACGGCGGTGTTTCACGACCTGACCGATCCCAAATTTGGCAGTGCACTCTCGCGGCATTCTTACGACGCCTTTAACGCGGATTTTACTGACGCATTTGGTAGCGCAGGGCGCTCGGCGCCGTCAACGGCGTGCCGATGCGCTGCGAATAGTCCTTTGCAATCAGGCTTTTAAGGCTGCGACGCCGGGGAGCGTCTTGCCTTCGAGCCACTCCAGAAAGGCGCCGCCCGCTGTTGACACATAGGAAAATTCCTGGGCGGCGTGCGCCTGATTGAGCGCGGCGACCGTGTCTCCGCCGCCCGCGACCGAAAGAAGCTTTCCTTCGACCGTCAAGCGCGCCGCCGTCTGCGCGACGGCGTTGGTGCCCTCGTCGAAAGGCGGCAGCTCGAAGGCTCCGAACGGGCCATTCCATACGAGCGTCTTGCATTGGGCGAGAAGCGCCTCGACATGAGCGATGGATTTCGGTCCCACGTCGAGAATCATGTCGTCGGGGCCGATGTGATCGACGGAGACGATATGCGATGGCGCATGCGCCTCGAATTTTTGCGCGATCGTGGCGTCGACCGGCAGGACGACCGTGCAATTGCCTGCTTTCGCTTTCTCCAAAATCTCGCGCGCCGTGTCCGCAAGGTCATGCTCGCAAAGCGATTTTCCAACAGCTTTGCCCTGCGCGGCCAGGAAGGTGTTCGCCATGCCGCCGCCGATCACGAGATAATCGACCTTGCCGACGAGGTTGCCGAGCAACTCCAGCTTCGTGGAGACCTTGGCGCCGCCCACGACCGCCATCACCGGCCGCGCCGGATTCGCGAGCGCCGATTGCAGCGCGTTGAGCTCCGCCTGCATGGTGCGGCCGGCGATGGCCGGCAGCTTATGGGCGAGACCCTCCGTCGTGGCGTGGGCGCGGTGGGCTGCGGAGAAAGCGTCGTTTACGAAAACGTCGCCAAGCTTGGCGATTTCGTCGACGAAGGCGGGGTCATTCTTTTCCTCGCCTTTGTGGAAGCGGGTGTTTTCGAGGAGGACGACATCACCGTCCTTCATCGCGGAAACGGCCGCGGCTGCGGGCTCACCCACGCAATCGTCGGCGAAGGCGATCGGGCGCTTGAGATAATGTTCAAGCGTCGGCAGCGCCTGACGCAAGGAATCTTCATCGACGCGCTGGCCCTTCGGCCGGCCGAAATGGGAAAGCAGGATGACCCTGCCGCCCTTGCCGGCGATCTCATTGATCGTCGGCAGAATGCGCTCGATGCGGGTCGCATCGGTTACGCGGCCCCCCTCCATCGGCACGTTGAGATCGACGCGCAGCAGCACGCGTTTGCCTTTGACGTCGACGTCGTCGAGGGTGCGGAAGGAGGTCATCTGCGCGGCTCCAATGCTCATCGAAAATGGATGACGCGGACCGCAAAGGCCCGCGCCGCCATGCAAGCTGCAACGAGGTTAGATCAGCGACCCCAATGCCGCCGCCGTATCGGTCATGCGGCCGGAGAAGCCCCATTCATTGTCGTACCAGGAAAGGATCGACACCAAATTGCCGTCCATCACCTTGGTCTGGTCGAGGTGGAAGGTCGACGAGGCCGGGCAGTGGTTGAAGTCGGAGGAAACGAGCTTCTCGCTCGTATAGGCGAGCACCCCCTTCATCGGGCCGTCGGCCGCCGCCTTGATCGCCGCGTGGATTTCGTCCTTCGTCGTCGCCCGCTTGGCGATGAATTTCAAATCCACGAGGGAAACATTCGGCGTCGGCACGCGGATCGCGTAGCCGTCGAGCTTGCCGTTCAGCTCCGGGAGGACGAGGCCCACGGCCTTGGCGGCGCCGGTCGAGGTTGGGATCATGGAGAGCGCGGCGGCGCGGGCGCGATAGAGGTCCTTGTGGAAGGTGTCGAGCGTGGGCTGATCGCCGGTGTACGAATGGATCGTCGTCATGATCCCCTTCTCGATGCCGATGGCGTCGTTGAGGACCTTGGCGACCGGCGCGAGGCAGTTCGTCGTGCAGGAGGCGTTGGAGACGATCAGGTGGTCCTTCGTCAGCTTGTCGTGGTTGACGCCGTAGACGACCGTCAGATCAACGCCGTCGCCGGGGGCGGAGACGAGGACGCGCTTGGCGCCGGCGTCGAGCAGCATTTTCGCCTTGTCGCGCGCGGTGAAGAGGCCGGTGCACTCCATCGCGACGTCGACGCCAAGCTCCTTATAAGGGAGCTCGGCCGGATTCTTGATGGCGGTGACCTTGATCGGGCCCCGGCCCACGTCGATCGTGTCGCCCTCGACTTTCACCTCGTGGGGAAAGCGGCCATGGACAGAGTCGTAGCGAAGCAGATGGGCGTTGGTCTCGACCGGGCCCAGATCGTTGATGGCCACGACCTCGAGATCGGCGCGGCCGGATTCGACGATGAAGCGGAGGATGTTGCGGCCGATGCGCCCGAAGCCGTTGATGGCGACTCTGACGGTCATTTGGAAAATCTCCTTGTCGCCGCCAGCTCCCGAAGAAAGGCGGCTTGCGCCCGGTTTCACTTGCGCGCCGCGCGCCGGGCCCTGGTGTCGAGGCGAGGGTGTGATAGCACCTCGCGCCCCCCTGTCAACGCGTCCGCACGCGGCGCTCCCAGCGGTCGGGCGGGATCGGCTCACGCCCGGCGTTCACCCGATTGGCATGGCGCTGGCCCGCGTTGGGTTTCACCCGATTCATGCTACCACCACGTTACGGCGAATCGACGCTTGCCCGCCGCAACTTGTCCCAGCGAGAAATAGGGCGCCGCCAGGCGATGACGCATTCCCAGACATCCGCCGAGACATCCGCTGAAAAGCTCGATCGCGCGCTCGCGCGTCTCGCCAAGGCGCTCGACCAGCTCGAACGCGCCGTGGCGGTGAAGCTCGAGGACGATCATTCGGTCGCCGAGCTGGAGGAGGAACTCGACATCATGCAGGACGATCGCAGCCGCCTCGCCCTCGAGCTCGACGCCGCGCTTGCGCATGTCAGCGCTTTGGAGAAGGCGCGCGACGAAGTGTTGCGCCGGCTGGATGAAGCCGGGGACGGCGTCGCGGAGGCGCTGGGCATGCCTGGGTCGGCGACGCGGGAAGAGGAGTAGCGCCATGGGCGCCGTCATCGTCGGCATCGCCGGGCGCACCTACCGACTCTCCTGCGACGACGGTCAAGAGCCGCGTCTCCAGGAGCTCGCCCGCTATGTCGAAAGCAAGATTTTGTCGATGAAGGACAGCTTTCGCGAGATCGGCGAGCAGCGCATCGTGGTGATGGCCGCGCTCGCAATCGCCGACGAGGCGGCGGATTCACGCACAAAAGCCCAGACGCTCGAGACGGAAGTCGCAGCGCTGCGCGCCGAGCTGGACGCCGTGAAGAAAGCCGCCGCGGCGCTCGAGGAGCGGGCGACGGCCGCGGTGGAGGACGCGGCGCAAAGACTCGAGCGGCTCGACGCCGATCTGCGAAGGCCGGCGCCGAGCGACGATTTTTTTCTATGAGGATGTCGCCGGCCGTCATTGTGCCTGGAGCCTAAGCGACGAAGCAATCCAGCGCCACAATGCGGCTTTGGATCGCCACGCCCGCTCGCAATGAGGGACCCTAAGCAAGTCGGCCGACGAACTTGCTCAGATCGGGAGTCACCTCCCCCAGTTTTCGAGGCTGGCGTCGCGCTTGGCGCGCTGCAGGTCGTCGGCGAAGGTCGAATATTGGTGGTTGAGCTTCTCCGCGGTCATCGCCACGGCGCCGTCGGACATGATGGCGATTTTCATCTGCTCCGTGGCCAGACGGTCCAGCTCGTTGATCCACTGGTTGACGTTGAGCAGCAGCTTGTCCCTGCGCTCCTTCTGGACCGCGTGATCTGGCGAGGCGTCGGTCGCGACGGCGATCTCGGCCTTGGTGTCCTCGATTAGCTTGTCGAGATCCTTGATCTTTTCCTCGAGCGCTGCGACCTGGTCCTGCCCGCCGCTCTTTGCCTTTTCCAGCGCGGCTTCGGCTTCCTTCCTGGCTTTTTCCAGATTGTCGAGGCCGTTCTTCAGCCAGCTCGCCTGGATATTGAGGAGCGAATCGCGCGCGATCCCGGTGAGGTTGAAACCGTTGGGGAGCGGGAAATAGGGGCCGAGCTTGGCGGCATGGGCCGGCGCGGCGAGGCCGGATGCGATCAGGACGGCTGCGAGCGCCGTGCGAAGATTGACGGACATGAGTTTCTCTCCCTTGAAGGCGCGCAAATTTCATTTTCGCGCGCATTGTCGTTGCGGGGAAGTTGAGCCATCAGCGCCTGTCTTGCAAGCCGACTTCCCGACACACGAACGTCATTCTCGCCGCGCCGCTTGACGCGACCGGCCCTTTCGCGCGAATCTTCGGCCCAGCCGGGGGAGCCCCGCCCGGCGGCGGGAGAACTGCCGCCGCGGGGCTGAGAGGCTGCAGGGCGCGTTCGTGACGGACGTGGGGCGCGGCGACCCTTCGAACCTGATCCAGTTCAAATGCTGGCGGAGGGATGGTGTTAGACGTCCGAAACTTTGCAGGCACGCCATGCTCGCGCGCGTAATCGGCGCCGGCGTCGCCGGCCTGTGCGCCGCCTATGCGCTGGCCCGCGCGGGGGCCGAGGTGGAGCTTGTCGAGCGCCTTGCCGCGCCCGGCCAAGGTTGCTCGCGCTACGCCGGAGGCATGATCGCGCCCTGGTGCGAGCTGGAGAGCGCCGAGCCGCTCGTCGCAGAGCTCGGACAGGAGGCGCTCACGTTCTGGACGACGGAGGTTCCGGCGGCGACGGTCGCGGGAAGTCTGGTCGTCGCCGCGCCGCGCGAGCGGGGGGAGCTTCTCGATTTTGCCCGCCGGACCGGCCATTCCAAGCGGCTCGACGGCGCAGGCGTCGCTGCGCTGGAGCCCGATTTGGCGGGACGCTTCGAGGAGGCGCTGCATTTCCCGCTCGAGGCGCATCTCGACCCGCGCGCGGCCATGCAGGCGCTGGCGCAGCGGCTTGCCGCGACGCAGAATGTTGCGCAGCATTTCGGCGTCGAGCCCGAGAGCCTGAACACCGTCCCCGACTGGACGATCGACTGCCGAGGCCTCGCGGCGCGCGACGCGCTCGCGAAGCTGCGCGGGGTCAAGGGCGAAATGCTGATTCTGCGCAGCGAGGAGATTTCCCTTTCCCGGCCCATCCGCATGCTCCACCCGCGCCGGCCCGTTTATATCGTGCCCCGCGGAGAGGGACTCTTCATGGTGGGCGCGACCATGATCGAGAATGAGGAGCGCGCAAGGGTGACGGCCCGCTCGGTGGTGGAGCTCGTCAACTCGGCTTTCGCGATCCACCCTGCATTCGCAGAGGCCGAAGTCGTCGAAACGGGATCGGACCTGCGGCCGGCCTTTCCTGACAATCTCCCGCGCCTTACGCAGCGTGGCCGGACGATCTACATTAATGGACTCTACAGGCATGGTTTCCTGCTCGCCCCGGCGCTGGCGCGGCGGGCCGCCGAAATCGTGGTCGGCGGCGCCTATTTTCCGGAGGTTATGAATGCGGATTCAGGTGAACGGGCGCCCGCGTGAGGTGGAATCCACCACGCTGGAGGCTCTGCTGCTCGAACTCGGCTTTGAGGCCCAGAAGGTCGGCACGGCGCTGAATCAGGAATTCGTGCGCGACAAGGACCGCAAGAACGCCAAGTTGCAAGAGGGCGACGCAGTGGAAATCGTCACGCCGCGGCAGGGCGGATGAATCTATGAACCCGATGGCCGGCGGCGATCCGCTCACCCTTTACGACACGACGCTGCGCTCGCGGCTGCTTCTCGGCACGGCGCGCTATCCCTCGCCCGCGATCCTCGCCGAGGCCATCCGCGCCTCGGGTTGCGAAATCGTCACCGTCTCTCTGCGGCGGGAGGCTGGGGGGTCGCGCGCCGGGGAGAGCTTCTGGAGCCTCGTGCGCGACAGCGGCGCTCGGGTGCTTCCGAATACGGCGGGCTGCCGCACGGCGAAAGAAGCGATCACGACGGCGCAAATGGCGCGCGAGCTTTTCGAGACCGACTGGATCAAGCTCGAGGTGATCGGCGAGGAGGATACGCTGCAGCCGGACGTCTTCGGCCTCGTCGAGGCGGCGAAGGCGCTCGCCGCCGACGGCTTCAAGGTTTTGCCCTATACGACGGACGATCTCGTGGTCGCCGAAAAGCTTCTCGACGCAGGCTGCAAGCTGCTCATGCCATGGGCCGCGCCGATCGGTTCGGGACGAGGGGTCAACAACGCCTTCGCGCTGCGCGCCCTGCGCGCGCATTTTCCCAATGTGCCGCTCGTCGTCGACGCCGGGCTCGGCGCTCCCTCTCACGCGGCGACCGTGATGGAGATGGGCTATGACGCCGTGCTGCTGAACACGGCGGTGTCGCGAGCGGGCGATCCTGTCGCCATGGCGCGCGCCTTCGCCCTAGCGGTCGAAGCGGGGCGTCTCGCCTATCTTGCCAAGCCGATGACGCCGCGCGACATGGCCGAGCCCTCGACGCCCGTGATCGGGCGGCCATTCGAGGACGGCGATTAATCGGTTCGTCCATAACGGCGAGGGATCGAAACGGGACGGTCGAACTTCCAAACTGGTCCGGCTCGATCGGAGACTGCGCTGCGACGCCGCGAGTTGGAGTTCGTAGCCGCTTCCCGTCGAGGCGATCTCTTCGTGGCTCACTCGCACGCCATCGATCGGAGCGATATGCAAGGACACACGAGCCGACCGGGCCGCTTCCCTGATATTCAGGCAAGCCCTCCCAGTTCGCGTTTCGAGAACCTTATCTTCTGAACGTCAAAGGCGATTTTGCTCAGACGAACATCATTTCTCTTCGGCTAAACAGGGGCCGATACAAACGCAGTATCGCAAAAGCCGGACAAAAGCGATAGACGCATCTCCATGCCCACACTGAGTCTGGACCCATTTTATCTCATCGTCGATAACGCCGACTGGCTCGCGCGCCTGCTGCCGCTCGGCGTCAAGCTCGTGCAATTGCGCGTGAAGGATCGCCCCGAATCCGACGTGCGCGACGAAATCTTGCGCGCCCGCGATCTCTCCCGCGCGGCGGGCGCGCAGCTCATCGTCAATGATTATTGGAAGCTCGCGATCGACGCGGGCTGCGACTTTGTGCATCTCGGGCAGGAGGATCTCGACGGCGCCGATCTCGACGCGCTGCGCCGCAACGGCGTCAAGCTCGGGATCTCCACCCATGACGACGCCGAGCTCGAACGCGCGCTCTCTCTTTCTCCCGACTATGTGGCGCTCGGGCCCATATGGCCGACCTTGCTCAAGGAGATGAAATTCGCGCCGCAGGGTTTGGAAAAGATTTCCGCCTGGAAAAGGCGCACTGGCGAGATTCCGCTCATCGCCATTGGAGGTTTGACGCCGGCCCGCGCCTGCCTCGCGCTCGCGGCGGGGGCGGATAGCGCTTGCGTCGTCACCGACGTCTTGCGCGCGCCTGATCCCGAGTCGCGCACGGTCGAATGGATCACGGCGACCGCTCCCTGGCGCGAGTCTCCGGAGCTTACGCGCAGATTTCAACCCGATTACGCCGGCGCCGACGTTTTTCCATCTCCCAATCACGGCCCCCGCGCGGGCGCCATCTCCGCGCTGGTGCTGCATTACACCGGCATGCCGACGGCGGAGGGCGCGCTGGAGCTGTTGTGCTCGCCAATCCGCGAAGTGTCCGCGCACTATTTCGTCGAGGAGAGCGGCCGCATCTTGCAGCTCGTCCCCGAATCGCGCCGCGCCTGGCACGCGGGCGTGAGCTTTTGGGCGGGCGAGACCGACATGAATTCGACGTCCATCGGGATCGAGATCGTTCACCCCGGCCATATCGATCCGCATGACTATCCTGCCGCGCAAATCGAGGCCGTCATCGCGCTTTCGCGCGACATTTGCGCACGCCATAAAATCGCGCCGGAGCGGGTGCTGGCGCATTCCGACATCGCGCCGCGGCGCAAGATCGACCCCGGCGAATTCTTCCCCTGGGCGGCGCTCGCCGCCGCCGGCGTCGGTCGCTACCTAGAGCCTTTGGCGGCGGAGGACGGGCCCGCGCTCGAGCTCGACGCCGCGGGCGAGGCCGTCGCGCGCCTGCAAAGACAGCTCGCCGCCTTCGGTTACAAGATCGTCGAAACCGGCGTTTATTATGAAGACACGGCCTCGGCCGTCGCTGCGTTTCAACGGCATTGGCGACCCGCCAGAGTGGACGGACGCGCCGACGCCTCGACCATAGACGCTTTGACAAGGCTTTTGCAGTGAGGGTTCTCGAATGACATCCAAAGGCGCCGTCGTCGTTACCGGCGCATCCACGGGCATTGGCCTCGCCTGCGCCGAAGCGCTCGTGCAAAACGGCTTTTTTGTTTTCGGCTCGGTGCGCAAGCGCGAGGACGCCGAGCGGCTGCAGGCGCGCTTGCGCGAAAATTTCGCGCCGCTCATTTTCGACGTCACTGACGCCGAAGCAGTGACGCAAGCCGCGCGAGAGGTCGAAGGCCGGCTTGGAGGCGCAACGCTCGCCGGACTCGTCAATAATGCAGGGATCGCCGTGCCTGGCCCCCTGCTGCATCTCCCGATCGCCGATTTTCGCCGGCAGCTGGAAACCAATCTCATCGGCCAGCTTCAAGTGACGCAAGCCTTCGCGCCGCTCCTCGGCGCGCGGGAGCCCTTGCGGGGCGCGCCGGGGCGCATCGTGAACATGAGCTCGGTCGCGGGCCGCTTCGCCTCGCCATTTCTGGGCGCTTACAACGCGTCAAAATTTGGCCTGGAGGGCATGTCCGACGCGCTGCGTCGCGAGTTGACGGTTTATGGAATCGAACTCGTTCTCATCGAACCCGGCATGATCGCGACGCCCATATGGGACAAGGCCGAGAGCGCCGATTTCGGCGCTTTCGACGGGACGATCTACGGCCCCTCCGCGCGCCGCGTGCAGAAATGGGCGGTCGAGGGCGGGCGCGCCGCGCCGGGGCCGGAACTGGTTGCGAAAGCTGTGCTGCGCGCGCTGACGGCGCCGCGCCCGCCTGCGCGTATCCCGGTCGTCACCAACACGATCCTCGGCTTAACCCTGCCGGCGCTGCTGCCGACTCGCTTCGTCGACTGGCTCACGGCCCGCCGTCTCGGCTTGCTGGAAACGCGAAAGAACCTTCTTGCCGCCTCATCCGAAGGAGGGAACCATGGCGAATGAGCAAGGGCTTGCCCATGGCGTCGTATGCTGGAGCGAATTGGCCGTTCGCGACATCGAGCGGGCCCAGAAATTCTACGCCGACACACTCGGTTGGACTTTCGACACCATGCCCGCGCCGGACATGACCTACTGGATCATCCGCTCGGGCGACGCGCGCGTCGGCGGGATGTTCGAGATGAAGGGCGCGCAATTCGAGGGCGTGCCAGAGCATTGGCTCACTTATATCGCCGTCGACGACATCGACGCGCGGCTGAAGAAAGCGGTCGCGGCCGGCGCCAAAATCTGCAAGGAGGCCTTCGATATACCGGCCGTCGGCCGCATGGCCGTGCTGGCGGAGCCGGGCGGCGCGGTCGTCGCCTGGATGACGCCGAAGCCTGGCGAGGCGTGACGCCGCGCCTCAAAGGCGCGTCGTCTCGTTGATCTCACCCGGGAAGAAAGGGCTGACAAATTCGCAGACGACGCCGTCGTCGAAACTGCGAACAACTTTCGCCCGCGCATTGCCGATCGTCACTTCCTCGCCCAGGGGAAGGGCGTGCGGCGTGCGCAGAGCCACGCCCGAGAGCGACAGGCTCTTGATGCGCACCAGATGCTCGTCGCCATTCGTCAGGCGAAGCACGGTGAGGTCCATCAGCGGGACGATGCGCTCGTCTGCGTCCGGCTGCTTGGCGGCTCGCGAGCGCCTGCCGCGAGGGGCCAATTGGTCAGCAATGCTCTCTCGCTTCTTGGGCGTGAGCTGAAGGGCCATGTCGAAACCCGTTTGAGTCGCGCGCAGGACGGTTCCAGGGAGTCGCCCCAACTCGTCGAGGAAAAGGACGACACGCTCTCCCGGCGCGGCGACGACCGGCGCAGACAGGCAAACTTCCAGAGAGGACATTTCGAGGGTGCGGCAAGGGTATTGCTCATGCGATTTGAGCAGCGTGAAACGCCCACGAAACTCTACCGGCGCGCGATGCGCAAAATCCATCTCGAAGTGATTTATAGAATGACGCAGATTACTACGCATAATCTTGATCCGATGAAAGTTATTGAGCGAAGACCGCACGGGTTAACGGCGGCAATTTAAACGACGCGGCCCGCGCCGAAAAGCGTCATCCGAGCCGTCTTCTCGGGTATACAAACGTATCGTGTGTAAACGTTTAAACCATCCGAAGAATCTGCCGCAGGCTTGCGCCGCTTTCTGTCCCGCTAGAGAAGCTTATCTGGAATCAGCTGGATAAATCATATTCTTACCCTTTCCTAAAACATGGCCCGCGACGCGCGGATACAATAAGAGTTTTATCGGGGGCGCGCGGGAGAGCGTCAATTTTTCAACGAACCGTTCACCATGATCGGGTCGCTAAGCTTAACCGAATGGACCGGGCGGCAATTTGGAATTATGGTTTAAATCAAGCAATTCCCAGGGTTCATCGTGACGTCAGCGCGCTTTTTTGTAACTACGCTTATTTGTTGCAGTATTTCCTGCAGCAAGATCACGCCGGCGGCTGCGTTCGACTTCTTCGGCCTCTTCAGCGCGCCGGAGAAGGCTGAGCCCAGCTCCGGCGCCGTCGCCTATGAGGTGGCCTTCAAGGGGCTCGACGACGACGGCAAGCTGGAGCAGACCCTCAAGGACGCATCCAACAGCTGGCGGCTGCGTCTTGAGTCGCCTGCCTCGGGCGTGGGGCTCGCGCGTCGCGTCGTCGCCGATTATCCCCGCCTTGCCGAAGCCTTATGGGCGAGCGGCTATTTCAACGCCACCGTGCGCGCGAGCGTCGCGGGCGAGCCCATCTCGCCGGAAGGGGAAGACGCCGACGCGGCGGCTGCTGCGGCCGAGCGCTACCGCGGCGCCGCCCTCGCGCCCGTGACCTTCGAGGTCGATCCCGGCCCGCTCTTCAAGCTGCGTCACGTCGTCGTCTATGACGCGCGCACCAATGCGCCGATTGATCCCGCGCTTTTCCCACGCAAGGCGCTGGACCAAGATCCTGACGATCCCGCCCGCGCCGCGGCGCTTCGCGCGCGCGAGGCGGAGTGGATCGACGACCTGCGCGAGAGATCCTATCCGCTCGCCAAGGTCGTTTCCTCGCGGCCCGTAGTAATGCACGATCAGCATGTGGTGGATGTGGCGGTCACGATTGATCCGGGCCCGAAGGCGGGGATCGGCGAGGCGCAGCTTTCCGGCTCGCCGGGCGTCGATCCGGAAGTCGTCCGTTCCTTCATCTATCTTGAAGAGGGCGAGCCCTATAGCCCAAAGAAAATCGCCGACACGCGCAAATCTATCGCCCGCATCGAGGCGCTTGGCGGCGTCAAGATCGACGAGGGCGCGCATCTCGACAAGGACGGCAATCTTCCGCTCTTTATCGAGACGACCGAGCGCAAGCGCCATGCGATCGGCGCCTCGGCGATGTTCTCCAATATCAACGGCCCCACTTTGCGCACCTATTGGGTCGACCGCAATCTCTTCGGCGGCGGCGAGCGGCTGCGTTTCGATCTCGACGGCGGCCTCGCCTATTACAACAATTCCTCGGCCTTTATTTCATTCCCTGAGCTGAAGGCGAGCAATCTCGTGGGCTCGGCGCGCGCGAGCTTCATCAAGCCGGCGCTCTTCGGCACGCGCAACGACCTGTTGCTGGACGCCGCGGCGGTGCGCGAGCGCACCGTCTATTACTGGGCCGCCTATGGGAACTTCAACGGCGCCATCCGCCATCGCTTCAGCGACGCGGCGTCTATTCAGGCAGGCGTGGAGGTCGAGGGCGGGCAGTTCTACGACGTCTTTGGTCTGCACGATTATTCGCTTCTCGGCTTCCCGGTCTCGGGAACCTATGACAGCACAGACAATGCGCTGGCCCCGACGCGCGGCATACGCGCAACGGCGCGCGTCGCGCCTTACGTAAAGGCTTTCTCCAACGGCGTCAGCATGCTGGAGTCGAAGGGTCAGGTTTCGGCCTATCACGCGCTCGACGAGGACGCCTGGTACATTCTCGCTGGCCGCATCGCTGCCGGCTCGATTGTCGGCCCTTCAATTCGGGACGTTCCTGCGAACCGCCGCTTCTTCGCCGGCGGTGGCGGCTCGGTGCGCGGCTATCGTTATCGTTCGATCAGCCCCGAGAATGGTTTCGGCTTCGCGACGGGTGGCCTGAGCCTCTTCGAGGCCTCCGCGGAGGCGCGCATCAAGGTGATGCAGAATATCGGAATCGTGCCCTTCATCGACGCCGGCGCGGCCTATTCGTCCTCCGTGCCGGATTTCAATTCGACCATGCGCGTCGCGGCGGGTGTGGGCCTTCGCTACTATACGGGCATTGGTCCGATTCGTTTCGACGTCGCCACGCCGCTCAATCCGCGGCCGCAGGACAGCCGGCTGGCGATCTTCCTCGGCATTGGAGAAAGCTTCTGATGCGCAAGCCCTCTCGTGGCCTTTTGATCGGCGGCGGCCTCGCCGCCTTTCTGATTCTTGCCGCCGGCGCGGGCGTATATTCGCTCCACAGCGAGTCGGGCGCTCGTTCGCTCGCGCGCATGATCTCCGATGCGGCGTCATCTCCTGGCATGAAAGTGGATATCGGGGCGATCGAGGATGTCCTCTCCTCCACGCCCGCCATCCGCGACATTGTGATTTCCGATCGCGACGGTCCCTGGCTGAAGATCGACCGCGTCGGCGCGAAATGGTCGCCGCTCGCGCTCGTCGGCATGAAGCTCGACGTCGATCGCATCGACATCGGCGAAGTGGACGCGCTGCGCAAGCCTGCGCCATCGCAGGAAGAGAAACGGCCGCAAACGAAAACCGGCGGCGCGTCCTTCCCGCCAAAACTGCCGGTCAGCGTCCGACTCGGTCAGCTGGCGCTCTCAAAGCTCGTTCTTGCCGAGCCGGTGGCGGGATCCACCGCGACGCTCTCAATCAACGGCGGCGCGGAATTCGGCGCGGCCGGCGCCAGCATGAAATTCCGCGCCGACAGGCTCGACGCGCCGGGCTCGATCGGCGCCGATGCCGCTTACGCCACGCAGGGCGACAAGCTGCGCGTCAAATTCACGGCAAGCGAGCCTGGCGACGGTCTCATTGCGCGCATCGCCAACATCCCGAATCTGCCGCCTGTGGAAGCCTCGATCGACGGCGACGGAACGCTCGACGCCTTTGCCGCGAAAATCGTGGCCAAGGCGGGCGAGGCCGGCGTCGAGGGCGGGGCGAGGATCGCGCGCGACGGGGCGGCGCAGCGTCTCGACCTCGATCTCTCCGCGCGGCTCGCGGATCTTCTCCCGCGAGATTTGGCCGCGCTTTTCGCCGAGACGACGAAGATCGAAGCGGCGGCCCATCTCGCCGACGACGGCGCCGAGGCGCTCGATCGTCTCACGATTGCCGCCGCCGCTTTCAGCGTCGAGGGGTCCGGTCGGATGGGGGTCGATGGCAAGGCGTCCGGCAGGCTCCGGCTCGCCGCCGCCGACCTCGATCATTTTTCCCGTCTGGCGGGGCGGAAATTGCGCGGCGCCCTTGATCTTTCCGCCGATGTCGCCGGCGAGCCGCTCAATGGCGTCGTGGCGGCCTCTCTCGATGGCGCCGTGACCTCGTTCGGCGTTGGCGTTCCGGCGGTCGATGGGCTCGTCGGCGAGCGTCTGCGGCTTTCGGGCGCGGTGGGCGCGCTGCCCGATGGCGGCGTCTCCTTCCAGAAGCTCGCTTTAGTGGGCGATCACGTCTCCGCCCTCGTCGATGGGCAGGCGACAAAAGAGAAAGCCGTGATCGAGGCCAGGATCGACGCGCCGGAGCTACGCCACGCCGGCCTGCCGCTCACTGGTCGCGCCAATGTCGCGGCGTCGGTGGCGGGAAGTCTGGAAAAGCCCGATGTGCGTCTCTTGGCGACGCTCGAAGACGCGACGGCCAATGGGCGCCCTATCCCCAAGCTCGCATTGCAGGGCGAGGCGCATGACCTCCTCGGACAGCTCACGGCGCTCGCGACGCTTGACGGCGTGGTCGACCGAAAGGCGACGCGCGGCCGTTTCTCGGCCGCGCGCGAAGGCGCGGGCTGGAAGCTCGACGAGGTCGATCTCGCAGTGGGCGGCGTGACGGCCAAGGGTGCGCTCACCATCGACGGGGCCGGGCTCGCGAGCGGGCGTCTCCGGCTCGCCGCGCCCAGCCTCGACGACCTTTCCGCGCTTGCGTTGCAAAAGCTCGGCGGGCGTCTCGACGCCAACATCGCGCTCGATGCGGCCGACGGGGGGCAGAATGTCTCGATCGATGCGCAGGGCGCCGGGTTGGAGGCGGCGGGCGCCTCTGTTGGCAGGCTGGCCGCGAAATTCACGGCGCGTGACCTGTTGCGCAAGCCGGCGCTCGAGGGCGATGTTTCCATCGACAGCGCCCGCGTCGGCAAGGAGACGATCAGCAAGGCGCGCCTGCAGGCGCAACCCGCCGGCGGCGGCGCGGCGGCGCTCGAACTTTCGCTCGACGCGCGCGGGTTCGCTATTTCGAGCCGCGGGACCCTCACGCCCGGCGAGGCGACCCGCCTCGATATTGCGCAATTTTCCGCGCAACGCGCCGGAAAGAGAATTGCATTGGCGCAACCGGCCGTCGTCACCGTCCAGAAGGGCGCAGTGGCGCTGCAGGGCGTCGCTATCGCGCTCGGCTCCGGCCGCCTCGATCTCGACGGCGTAGCGGGCGACCGCCTCGACATTACGGCGAAGGCGCGCGCTGTGCCGCTCTCCGTCGCCTCTATGGTCGATTCATCTCTGGGCCTCGACGGCATGCTCGACGCCGAGGCGCGCATCTCGGGAACAAAATCCGCGCCCTCGGGCGACTGGCGCGTGAAAGTAACGAAAGCGAGCGCCCCGCAATTGCGCGCCAACGGCTTGCCGGCCATCGACGTCTCCGCCATTGGGCGTCTTGCCGATAGGCGCACGACTCTCGACGCCGATCTCGCGCTTGGCGCGTCCAGCAAGTTGAGAATCACCGGCTCGGCGCCGCTCGGCGAAGGCGCGCTCGACCTTGCTGTGAAAGGCGCGCTCGACGCCGCGCTCGCCAATACGATGCTCGCGGCGAACGGTCAGACGGCCGCGGGCAAGGCCAATGTCGATCTGCGTCTCACGGGCGTTGCGGCGAGCCCAATCATCAACGGATCGGTCGGCGTCGCCGACGCCGCTTTCAACGATCCCCTCAACGGCGTGAGCCTTGCGAAGATCAACGGCAGATTGGAGGGGCGCGGCCGCGAGCTCACGATCAACGGCCTCACGGCGCAGACGAAGAACGGCGGACAGATCGCCGTCGCCGGCAAAGTGACAGTCGCGCCCGACGCCGGCATGCCGGGCTCGATCCATATCGGAGCCAGCAACGCGCAGCTCGCGTCGACCGATATCGTCTCGTCGACCGGCGATCTCGACCTCACGGTCAGCGGCGCGCTGGCGCGCAGTCCCAAGATCGCCGGCAAGGTCCATCTCGACTCGATGGACGTCAGCGTCCCCGATCGCCTCCCGGCGAATCTGAAGCCGCTCCCCGGCTCCCGTCATATCGACGCGAAGGGGTTCGCCGCGCAAATGCTCGCGCTCCAAAAGAAGCAGCAGGAGAAGGCGGCGCGTAAATCCAGTTTCGACGCCGCGCTCGATCTCGCCCTCTCGGCGCCCAATAAGATCTTCGTGCGCGGGCGTGGGATCGATGCGGAATTCGGCGGCGATCTCCAGATCAGCGGCACGGTGCAGAAGCCAAATGTGCTGGGCGGCTTCGATCTGCGGCGCGGGAAGATGCAGCTTCTGACGCAGCGCATCGACATCACGCGCGGCAAGCTTACCTTCGCCGGCGGCCTCACGCCTCAGCTCGATTTCATGGCGGAGACGACGGCAAGCGACATAACGGCGAAGATCGGCGTCTCGGGCCCTGCGGCCTCTCCTGTCTTCGCCTTCTCGTCTTCGCCCGAGATGCCGCAGGATGAGGTGCTCTCGCGTCTCCTCTTCGCGAAAGCCTCCGGCTCGCTGACGCCCTTTCAGGCCGTGCAGCTCGCGACCGCGCTCGCGCAATTCTCCGGCGCCGCAACGGGCGTCGACGCCTTCGAGAAAATGCGCAAGGCGCTCGGCGTCGACTCGCTCGACCTCGACGCCGGCGGCGCCAATGGCCCGACCATCGGCGCCTCCCGCTATATCATGGACGGCGTGAGCATCGGCGTGAAAACGGGCGCCAAGCCCGAGCAGACTTCGGTCAATGTCGGGGTCGACGTGACGCGCGGCGTGCGCCTGCAGAGCGAGACGAGCATAGACGGCAAAACCTCGCTCGGCGTCGGGGTCGAGCATGAGTGGTGAGGGCGCCGCGAGAGTCAGCGCCGCCCTCCTTCATCGTTCAGCCGCAAACCCAGACCCAGCCGCCGCCATAGGTCGGGCGCCAGCACGAGCCGCCATAAGGATACCACTGGCCGCCCCAGTAGCGACCGCCGCCCCAGCCCCAATGGGGGCCGCGCCAACCGCCGTGCCAACCGTGGCCGTGGTGATGCCCGCCCCAGCCATGGGCGAAGGAGGCGGTCGGGAAAGCCAGGGCGCCGGCGATCGCGGCGGCGAAAGTCAGTTTACGCAACATTTTTCTGCCCCGTCATTTTGGACCTTCGCAGGTCCGAGGTGGAACCCGTTCGAAGGATGGCGGAGCCTGCGACAAAGAAAAATGCGCCGGCGCACGTCGCGCCGGCGATGATTGTCATCGCCAGCATGCGCGGTGAAGGCAAAGCTCGACGTGCCTCGCGCCCGATCTACGCCGGTGCGTCTCTTTCCGTGCGAAAGGCGGCGACGCCGCAGGGCGGTAGTCTGGCATCACCCAAAAGCAATCGCGCCTCGCCCGCCAGCGAAGAAATATCCGCTGTCTCGGGACCGTAGTTGAAGACGTAACGAAGGCCGCCATTGTCGCGAACTCTGACGTCCCGCGGCAGCCTCAGCGCTTCGACGCCGGCTTCGGCGAGGAGTCGGGCGACGAGTGAATCCGCCAACGCGTCATTGGGCCATCCCGCAAGATAATATCGCCTTTCGCATTGCGCGAGCGCGCATTCGCCGTCGCGCGAGGCTATCGCGATCGCCGCATCCTCTCCGAGGATCAGAAACTCGCGCCAGCGCTCGAAGTGTCCGGGGCTACCTTCGCCCATGGGAATGACTGCGCCAGGCCGCAGGCTTTCGACGCGGCGCACGCGCAAATCGACGAGGCTTTGCAGCGCGCCGGGGGGCAGGGCGGCGGGGATGGTGAAATGCTCGGTCTTGGAGCCGGCGCGCGGCCCCGCGAGAATGACCGCCGGGCTTTCGAGAAGCGCTTCGACAAAGGCCTCGTCGGCGCTGAAGAGGCCGGGCAGCAGGACGAGCTTGCGATCTGCGACGGTCTCCGCGGTCGGCGGGCCGATATCGACGGAGACGCCCGCCCGCCGCAAGGCGCGATAGAAGCGCATGATGAGTTCGACGTAGGAGAAATCCTGTCCCTGCGGCTGGATTTTCCACGCCCATTCGCTCTCGTAGTCGAACACGAGCGCGATCTCCGCGCGTCTTGTTTCGACCCGGGCGCCGAGCGCCGCAAGCTCGCGCGCGACCGTCTCCGCCTCGTGGAAGGCTTCGTTGGGCTGGGAATCGGGCAGGAGCAGCGCCTCGTGCATCTGCTCCTGCGCGAACGGAGCCTGACGCCAGCGAAAATAGCAGACCGTCTCGGCGCCGGCCGCGAAGGCCTCATGCGTCCACAGGCGCACCGCGCCCTTTGCCGGCGCCGGGTTCCACGGCGCCCAATTCACCGGGCCCGGCTGCTGCTCCATCACCCACCATCGGCCGCGCCCGCAGCCGCGATAGAGGTCATGATGGAAGGCCTGAAAATCGGGATCTCCCACACGCATGTAGCGCGCCTTGAAGGCCTCGCTATTCGCGCTGCGCTCCAGGAAGCCGAGCGGATAGCTGTCCCAGGCGGCGGCGTCGAGATCGCGCGCCAGCGCGAAATGATCGAAGGCCGTGAAGGCGCCCATGAAATTGTGCAGAATCGGCCGGCCGGGCGAGAGCCTGCGGATGATCTCGACCTGCCGCCTGTTGAAGGCCGCGACCTGATCGGAGGAGAAACGCTGGAAATCGAGGAGATGGGAGGGGTTGGCTTCCGTCACCGTGAGATTGGGAAGCTCGATTTCTTCGAAATCCGTCAGCTCCATCGACCAGAAGACATTGCCCCAAGCGGCGTTGAGCATGTCGATCGTCTCATATCTCCCCCGGCACCAGTCGCGGAAGGCCTCGAGCGCCGTTTCCGAATAGCTCTCGACCGTATCGTGACAGCCATACTCATTGTCGGTCTGCCAGGCGGCGACAGCGGGATGGTCGCCAAATTCCTCGGCAAGCCGGGCGACGATGCGGTCGCACTCTCGCGCATAGCCGCCGTGGCTGAAGCAGTAATGCCGGCGGGAGCCGAATTTTCGGGGCCTTCCCTGCGCGTCGAGCGCCAACATGTCTGGCATGCGGTCGACGAGCCATTTGGGCGGCGTCGCCGTCGGTGTGCCGAGGACGACCATGAGTCCCGCCGCGTGCAGCGTCTCCATCGCCCGCCGCAGCCAGTCGAGGGCGTAGGCCCCCGGGTGAGGCTCGAGGCGGGACCAGGCGAACTCGCCGACCCGGACGAAGCTCAGCCCGGCTTCCCGCATCCGTTTCGCGTCTTCGGCCCAGCGCGTGGCTGGCCAATGCTCGGGGTAGTAGCAAACGCCTAATTTCTGCACGGTCATTCTTGGAGCGCCCGGTTGCCGAACGCCAAGCTGTGCCCGGGCGTCTTTGCAGGATCATGACGGCAGGCGCCGCCAAACGGAGCATTTCCCGCGGTGCCCCTTGGCGGCGCGACATGGTTTAGATCGGGCGCTCGAGCGCGGTTTAAAATAGGTGTTGACAGGCTTAGCGGGTTTCCATATAACGCATTCATCGACGGCGGCGCTGCCAACGAGCAGCGGATGCGGTCGCTTCTTCGTCTTCTGATAGACGGTTGATAGCTCGACTGAGTATTGTCGGGGCGAGGAAGTGTCTTCTCTGATGACGGCTTGGCCGTTTGGGGAGGGGGCGGATGCTGGTGCGGTCTCGCATTGGCGTGCTGTTTGACAATTGAATCGGAAGAAAGAGAAGCGTGGACGGCGGATGTCCTTGCGGGCGGGGCGAAAGCTCTGCCGAGAAGAGACAAACGACGGTCACGTTTATCTAAGTACACCACTACTGAGCCAGTCGTGAGGCGGCTTGGTAGGTGTGCTTGGGACTCGTCGAGAGTTAAAAAGTGACTAGTCGGGATCGAATCTTCAACTTGAGAGTTTGATCCTGGCTCAGAA
>DATBRF010000053.1:0-15968 GCA_036560425.1 Methylocystis sp.
CTGATCGAGAACTTCTTCGGCAAGCTCAAAGAGTTCAAGCGCATCGCGCTGCGGGCGGACAAGACAGATCAAAGCTTCTCGGCCATGATCCATCTCGCCGCAGCTGTGATAAACTCACGCTGAATCCCAACAGGCCCTAGAGCGCATTCCGCAAAAGTTGGCAGACTTTTGCGATAAGAATGCGCTCCAGATTTTCGATTTTGATTTCTTATCGCCCGCATGATTCCATGCGAGCGGAAAGCGCGTTAGCGCGACGACCGGCGCGGCGGTTCATCCTTCCAAATCCGCAAACTCCCGATGCCGCTTCAAATAATCGACAACGAAGGAGCAGGCCGCCCGAACCTTCAGCCCTCGCGCCCGGGCCGCCGATAGCGCCCCATGGATGAGTTTCGACGCCGCGCCGCGGCCCTGCAGGGCAGGCGGCGTTTCAGTGTGGGTGAAGGTCATCAGACCATCTTCGAGAATGTAATCCGCCACCGCCGTCGACCCGTCGAGGCTGAGCTCGAAACGGCTCTTTTCAGGATTGTCGCGCACCGCCGCGCCTAGCTGATCCATGTCTTTCTCCCGTGCCGCCATCGACACTTCCCTGTCGAAATCGACATGGCGCCCGGGCGCCCGAAAGGGAAGGGCGTCGTGAGACTTGCCTTTTCCGCCAGCCCGCGCTTCAACCGCTCGTGAGCCGCCGCTATGCTCATCCTCCTCGAATCGCCTCAGTGGAAGCCCCCATGCGCTTGTCCCGTTATTTCCTGCCTATCCTGCGCGAGACGCCGAAGGAAGCTGAGATCGTCTCGCACCGGCTGATGCTGCGGGCGGGCATGATCCGGCAGGAATCCGCCGGCATCTACGCCTGGCTGCCGCTCGGCCTGAAAGTGCTCAACAATATCACCCGCATCATCCGCGAGGAGCAGAACCGCGCGGGCGCCATCGAATGTCTCATGCCGACGATCCAATCTGCGGATCTCTGGCGCGAATCCGGCCGCTACGACGCCTATGGCAAGGAGATGCTGCGGATAAACGACCGTCACGAGCGCGAAATGCTCTACGGCCCGACCAATGAGGAGATGGTCACGGAGATTTTCCGCGCCTATGTGCGCTCCTATAAGGATCTCCCGCTCAATCTCTATCATATCCAGTGGAAGTTCCGCGATGAGGTGCGTCCCCGCTTCGGCGTCATGCGCTCGCGCGAGTTCCTTATGAAGGACGCTTATTCCTTCGACCTCACCGCCGAGGCCGGTCGCCACTCCTACAACAAAATGTTCGTGGCGTATTTGCGCACCTTCGCCCGGATGGGGCTCACCGCCATCCCCATGGCGGCCGAATCCGGTCCGATCGGCGGCAATTCTCACGAATTCATTATTCTCGCCGAGACGGGCGAGAGCGAAGTCTTCTGTCACAAAGATTTCCTGTCCTTCCCGCCGCCGCCGGCCGATGTCGATTTCGACGCCGCCGCGGAGCTGGAGGAGATCGTCGCCCAGTGGACGAGCCGTTATGCCGCGACGAGCGAGATGCACGACGCGGCCGCCTTCGCCGCCGTCCCGGACGACGCGAAAGTTTCCGCGCGCGGAATCGAAGTCGGCCATATTTTCTACTTCGGAACAAAGTATTCGGACCCCATGAAGGCCGTGGTGAACGGCCCCGACGGCAAGGAGGTCGTCGTGCAGATGGGTTCCTATGGCATTGGCCCGTCGCGCCTCGTCGCCGCCATCGTCGAGGCGGGTCACGACGACGCGGGCATCATCTGGCCGGAGACGGTCGCGCCCTTCCATGTCGGCGTCGCCGATCTCAAGGTTGGCGACGCGGCGACGGGCAAGGTCTGCGGCGAGCTTGTCGAGCAGCTCGAAAACGCCGGGCTCGATGTGCTGCACGACGATCGCGACGAGCGGCCGGGGGCGAAATTCGCCACCCTCGATCTCATCGGTCTGCCCTGGCAGATTCTCGTGGGGCCAAAGGGGCTCGCCGAGGGGCATGTCGAGGTAAAGCGCCGCAAGACCGGCGAGCGCGAGATGCTGGCGCCCGCCGACGCCGTAGCGCGCATCGTCGCGGCGGTGAAGCGGGCGGGCGTATGAATGCAAGGCGTCGATATCGGTAAGCGCGCCTGAAGGCGCGCGGTCCGAGCTGCGTCGTGGGACCGCGCGCCTTGGGGCTCGCCAGCAATCGGCGCCACTGAAGGATGGCCATATGAGCGAAGCGACCGCGGATGCTTTCCAGGGCTCTGCGCCCGTCTCCCGAACGAGGGCCTTTGCGTCCTTCGAATGGATGGTGGCGCTGCGCTATGTGCGTGCGCGTCGGGCCGACGGGTTCGTTTCCGTCATCGCCGGCTTTTCTTTCCTCGGCATCATGCTGGGCGTCGCGACGCTCATCGTCGTCACCTCGGTGATGAACGGCTTTCATCGCGAGCTGATGGACAAGATCATGGGCGTCAACGGCCATGCCTTCCTGCAGGCGGTCGAGACGCGGTTTACGGACTGGGATGAGGTTTCGCAAAAGACCGCTGCCGTGCAGGGGGTAAGGCTCGCCATTCCCATGGTCGAGGGCGCGGCGGGCATCTCGACGCAATTCGGCCAGTCGGGCGTCCTCGTGCGCGGCATACGCGAGACGGATCTCGTTCGCCTGCCGGGCATCGCGGGCAATGTGAAGATCGGCTCGGTGCAGGGCTTCGACAAGGAGGAGGGCGTCGCCATCGGCCAGCGTCTCGCGGAGACGCTCGGCGTGACTGTCGGCGACAAGGTGAGCCTTTTGATCGCCAAGGGGGCGCAAACGCCCTTCGGCGTTGCGCCGCGCATCAAGGCCTACAAGGTCGCGGCGATCTTTTCGATCGGCATGTCGGAATTCGACAATGTCTTCGTCTACATGCCACTCGCCGAGGCGCAGAGCTTCTTCAACCGGGACAATGAGGCGACGGTCGTCGAGGTCTTCGTGGACGACCCCGAGCAGATGGACCAGTTTCGTGCGCGGCTCGAGCAGGCGGTCAAGCGGCCGATGATCATCACCGACTGGCGCCAGCGCAACAAGACCTTCTTCGACACGCTTCAGGTGGAGAAGAACATTCTCTTCATCATCCTGATGCTTATCGTCATCGTTGCGGCCTTCAATATCGTTTCCGGCCTCACCATGCTGGTCAAGGACAAGATCCAGGACATCGCCATTCTGCGAACCATGGGCGCTTCGCGGAGCTCGGTGCTGCGGGTCTTTCTCATCATTGGCGCGTCGATCGGCGTCGCAGGCACGATCGCGGGCTTTCTGCTCGGGCTTTTGATCGCTCAAAATCTGGAAACGATCCGTGGTTTCCTGAACAAAGCCTTCGACGCCAATCTGTTTCCGGCCGAGTTCTATTTCCTGTCGCGGCTGCCGGCGATCGTCGAGCCGCGCGAGGTGGCGATGATCGT
Organism: Methylocystis sp.; assembly: GCA_036560425.1. GTDB lineage: Bacteria > Pseudomonadota > Alphaproteobacteria > Rhizobiales > Beijerinckiaceae > Methylocystis. Next base: position 3,387 of record DATBRF010000053.1, read on the forward strand.
CGTCATGACGCTCGCGCTGGCCGTTCTCGCCTCGATTTATCCCGCCTGGAAGGCCGCCTCGCTCGATCCGATCGAGGCGCTGCGGCACGAATGAGCGCAAGGAATCAGAGCATGAGCGACGCTGTTCTGCAATTGCGCAACATCGCGCGGCACTACCGCGAGGGCGCCGCGCGCCTCGATATTCTCACCGATGTCGACCTCGCGATCTATCCTGGCGAGACCGTAGCGCTGGTCGCGCCCTCCGGCGCGGGCAAATCGACCTTGCTGCATATCGCAGGGCTCCTTGAGCGCGCCGACGAGGGGGAGACGCTGATCAATTCGGCGCCGACCTCCAAGATGAACGACGCCGAGCGCACCAATCTGCGCCGGTCGACGATCGGCTTCATCTATCAGTTCCACCATCTCCTGCCGGAGTTTTCGGCGCTGGAGAACATTGTGCTGCCGCAAATGATCAACGGCTTCGGCCGCAAGGAGGCCGAGGTCCGAGCGCGTCAATTGCTGGAGTATCTGCGCCTGGGCGCCCGCGCCTCGCATCGGCCATCTGAATTGTCGGGGGGCGAGCAGCAGCGCGTCGCCATTGCGCGGGCGGTCGCCAATGCGCCGCATTTGCTTCTCGCCGACGAACCGACCGGCAATCTCGACCCGCGCACGGCGGAGCATGTCTTCTCGACGCTGATGACGCTCGCCCGCCATTCGGGCCTTGCTGCGCTCATCGCGACGCATAATCTCGATCTTGCGGACAAAATGGACCGTCGCGTAACGCTACGCGACGGTCGCATCGAAGAACTGCCGTAAACCGGAGTCGCGCCCCGAAGGGCGCGACCTCAGCCGCGGCCAGACCTGCAATCAGGCCGCCTTCTTCTTGTCGATGAACTGATGCTTGTACCACAGGCCAAAGCCGACGATGCCGAGGGCCGCGAAGAAGATGGCGATGGTCATGTTCTTGCCGGCGGTCAGGCCGACGGAGAAGGGGAACCGGGCGACATATTCTTTGGCGCCGTCGTCGCTTCTCGCCTTGACGATGCCGATATATTTGCCTTCGTGCTGGAAGTTGTGGTCGAAGGTGAGCGTGCCGGTCTTGTACTTCTTCGGCGGTGAAAAATATTCCGTGTTGGCTTCGAGATTTTCTTTGTCGTCCTTCTGGCCGACGTCGCGGAGCACGCGCATTTCGAGATTCATATCGCGCAGCTCGTCCTGCTGCGCATCGAGCGTGATGATCGTCGGGCCGGCGTCCGGAATGTCGTCGCAGAATTGCTCGCGGGACTTGAGGGGCTGATAGCCCGTGAAACTCATTGTGTCCGGACCGATCTTCATCAGGCACTGACCCTGGTCGGAGCCGACGTCGCCATGCGCGTGCGCCTGGGCCACCCAACCGAACGCAGCCACCGTCATCGCGACGAGAAAGCGCATTTTCATCTTGTTTCTCCCTCTTACCAATCTTGCGCCGCTCTCCGACGAGCGGTTCTCTTTTCCTGGTCGGCGCACCGCCGCATCGGTCGCGGTCCCCGGCAACGGGGGCGCTCCTTCCGCCTCAGCAGGCGAAGGGCGCGATCGGCAGCCTGGCGTTAGCATATATCAATTTATGGGCGCCTGTCGTGCGACCTTCGGCCACAGATCGGGCGGGCGAGCGCCCATATCGGGCGGCTTTCCCGGCCCGCGCGTTAACCAAAAATCCTTCAAATTGTCGGGAACCCCCATTTCGCTTTAGCGATTTTTCGAGCTTTGCGTTAAGCTTTCATTAACCATCGGCATTAGCAGAGGCCATCATGGTAATTGTATCGAGTAACGATTGGCAGGGGATTGCTCTTCCTCGGACAGGACTCCGGACAAGCTGGGTCAGGCAAGACGAGGCGCTCGTCGTCTCCAAATCCCGCCCGGGGTTCGATCGGGCCAGCGTCAGCAGAATTTCCGGGCTGTTGCACGAAATCGGGTCGGGGGCGCAGCCCCGGCTCAAATTTCTTGTATTCGACTTTGCTGAAGGCGGCGCCGACGCCGCGATCCCGCCAGAAGGGTTCGACGACATGGTTGCTGCGAATGCAGAGCTGATCGTCGATACTCCGGTCATCACGATCGCCTGGGTGCGCGGCCTCCTCGATGGGCTGGATTTCGATTTCGCCATGAATTGCTCGGTCATCGTGGCTGAGACGGGCGCGCGTTTTTCCTTCGCCGGCGAGCCCTTCGATCTCTTTGGACTCTATGCGGCGCTCGGCCGCCGCATCGGCTTCGCCAAAACAGAGCGGCTGATCGAGAGCGACCGGATTCTCTCGGCGAGCGAGGCCCGCGAGTTGATGCTCGTGAAAGATGTCGTTGCGCCCCAGCCCGATCTCGCCGGGATATCGTACTACCTCGCTCAGTTCGAGCGGCGCTACAACGCTAACCATGCGATTTTCCGCGCGCAACGCATGGCGGAGCCGCCGATCGACCGGCGACCGGTGCTCGACCTGCGTCGTTAGAGATTTCCGCGAAAGTTGGCGGACTTTTACGCTGACAGATGCGCTGTGACCCCAGAAAGCGCTCGCGTGATTCCATGCGAGCGAAAGGCGCGCTAAGCGGCGCTCTCGAGCTTAGGGGCATCCGTCCAGCATTCGATCAGCGGCGCAAGTTCCTCGATTGGACGCGGCTTGCTATAGAGAAAGCCTTGGATCAAAAAGATGTTCTTGCTCGCCATGAAGCCGAGCTGAGCCTGGGTTTCAACGCCCTCCGCGACAAGATCGAGATCAAGATCCCTGGCGAGCGCCGAAATGGCGGTGATGATCGCCTGGGTTTTCGGAGATTCGATCGCCTGCCTGGAGAACGCTTGGTCGATCTTTACCTTTTTCACAGGGAAGCGGTTCAGGTAGCTGAGGCTGCTATAACCCGTCCCGAAATCGTCGAGCGACAGGCGCGCGCCGAGGGCCTCGATTCTTTTGAGCTTATCTTCGACGTCCTCTGTGTTGTTGATGAGCGTGGACTCGGTGATTTCGAGCTCGAGCCGATCCGGTTCGAGACCGCTCTCTGCGACCGCCGCGGCGATCGACTCGACGATATCCGACTGATGAAACTGCTTGGGGGCGAGATTAACCGCGACCCGCACATTCGATGGCCAGGAGACCGCGTCACGGCAGGCGCGGCGCAACACCCAGGCGCCGATTTCGACGATGAGGCCCGTCTCCTCGGCGACCGGGATGAAGACACCGGGGGAAATCATGCCGCGATGGGGATGACGCCAGCGCACGAGCGCCTCCATCGCGACGATTGCGCCGCGGCGCGAATCAACGATCGGCTGATAAAAAACGACGAATTCGTCCTTGATCAGCGCTTCGCGTAGCCGTTCCTCGATCTCGCGTTTCTCGATCAACGCCTCCTGCATCTTCGGCGTGTACCGGATGGCTTCCCCGCGGGCGTTCGATTTTCCTTCATAAAGCGCCAAATCGGCGCATTTCAGCAGGCCGACGGGGGTGTCGGCGTCTTGCGGCGCGATGGCGAGGCCAATGGTAGCGCCCAGAGTGATGCGATGGCCGTCGATCTGGAAGGGGCGGCTCAACTCTTTCAGGATGTGGCCTGTCAGCGCATCTATCTCGGACGCCTCATGCGAGGCGCGCATCAAAATGCAGAATTCGTCGCCGCCCAGGCGAGCCACGAGATTGGGCGTCCGCGCGCAGGCGCTGAGCCGTGCGCCGACATGGGCAAGAAGCTTGTCGCCGACCAGATGGCCAAGCGTGTCGTTGACCTCTTTGAAACGGTCGAGATCGATGTCGATGAGCGCGAGGCTCCCTGCTGTCTCGCCGAGGCGGAGCATATCGGCGCCGAGCGCGTCTTGAAAATGATAGCGGTTGGGAAGGCCGGTGAGCTCGTCGTAATGGGCGATGCGTTCGATCTCGCGTAAAGCGCGCTGCTTCACCGTGACGTCTTCGATAACGGTGACGAAAGCGCCGCCACTGGCGCGCTCGCAGTGAAAGTCGAAGTAACGGTCGCCGATCTTCTGCATGAACGCAGTAGGATGCGGCATCGCGGCGTGGCGGACCCAGGTTTCCGTGAATTTTTCTATCTCGGCCCGGGGCATGTCGGCGCTGCGGCCGATGGCGTGAGCAAGCGCATCCAGCTTGATCGGCGTCGCAGCGGCGACGATGCCGAAAAACTCGACGATGCGCCTGTTCATCACCGAGATGATGAGGGAGGCGTCGCCCATGCAGAGACCGTGAGTCATCGAGTTGAGCGCAATGCTGAACTTTTGACGTTGCCGCATGGCGTCGCGGCCGTTGCGAAGGGCGGATTCGAGGTGGCCCTTGAGAAAATTGGTCGTCTTGAAGACTGAAATCGCCCCGAAAATCAGAAATGCCGAAATGCCGTAGTACCAGGGCGAAAAATTCAATAAAATCGTGAGGGCGAGGGGCATGCAGGTGCCCATCATCTGCCAGAAGACAATTTTGGGACGAGCCGCGTTTCTCGCTGCGAGATTGCCGGTCACGCCCGTCATGATGATGACGCCGTAATAGCCGGCGATCTCGTCATGATGGTTGTTGAATAATATCGCGGTGGAAACGCCGAGCGCCGCCATGAAGCTTATGGCGCCGACCGCGTAGCGACGCTCCCATGTCGCCGCGTCGCGGCGGCGAACCTGAATCGGCGTGTGCTGATGCGAAACCAGGACGTGAACCCGATAAGCGCCGACCAGCGCCATGAGGGCCATAAGCCCCAGATAGTATTTCTCTCCAGTAGAAAACCAGGCGATCGCGGGAACGAGGACTCCCGAAAGAATGCCGGTGATGAGCGTATGGGTGGTGTCGAACAGAGTCTCGACGAGGTCCGCGTAAATTTCTGCTTCCGCGAGTTTGGGATTCGCCGAGACTCTCGTCATGCGTCTTTCCTATCGTTTCACGAAGAATTCGATACGAGGAATCGTTCGCTGCCGGGGGTCTTTTCTCGCACGCCGATCAAGCGCTGTTGAGCGCGCACGAGTCTCTCCATATGGCGCAGGTCGCGCTCGTCGATCCTGGCGGAACATTCGGCCCATAATTCCGTGATTCGTATCAGCTCGTCATGAGTTACGGGATGGCTGCGTCGTCGCGCTTCGGCGATGGCGCGCCGCCGTCGCCATTTCCTGTCGCCCGAGTCGCGCATCCACTCGACGGCGGCGGCGCGCGATGCGCCAGGCGGCGTGACCTCGTCGATGACTTCGAGCTCGAACATCTGGCGGCCGCTATACGTTTCCCCGCTCATGATGATCTGCTGAGTGAGCGCGGAACCCACGCGGCGCGTCAGCATGGTGACGGCGCCCATGCCAGGGAATGTATTGAACGCGACCTCAGGAAGGCCGAAGACGGCGTTTTCTTCCGCGATGATGAAGTCGAAGGCGAGCGCCGCCTCCAGCGCGCCGCCGAGGCACTGTCCCTGCACCACGCAGAGCGTGACGATCGGCAGATCGAGGCTCTGGGAATAGCTGTACACCAGATCGACGCAGGCATGGGCATAGGTGACCAGCGTCGAGAGATCCTGGCGTCGAATCGCCCCAGCGAATGTGGCAAGGTCGCCCCCTAAAGAAAAGACGCCCGGCCGCTTGGCCGCCATGACCAGATAGCGGAAAGGGAAACCGCCGATGAAACTGGACTCGCTGAGCGCGCGCAGCGAATCGCGCAACTGCAGCAGCTCGACCAGCATTGTAAGAGTATAGCACTGAGGCGCGTCGGCGCGATAATTCATCCAAATCGAAGCGGTCTGCGGATGGTAATCAATGTCCAGCGTATCGAAACGCCAATGCGGAAATTCCCCCGGATCTTTTGGGCCGCGAAAGATAATGTCCGTCATGGAATATGCTCCTGCGCCAAGGCATGGCGACGGCTCGGCCGCTCTTGGCTGACATGCTTCCGACCGCCTTCCGCAGGACTGGGCTGACGAGTAGAGGGCGACGGGCATGGTCTTATCCGGCGGCAGAGAGCGGCAAACAGAGAGTGGTCAGCCAATTCTTCGCTTATGCAACGCAGGGTTGTGTTTGATCCTGCGAGTGAGTGTGGAGCGAAAGTCTAAAAGAAACGGTAAAAGCATTATAATATTTCAAATGGACGAGAATTTCATTTAGATTCAGTGAAATATCTCCGTTTTCGGATCACAGGGTCTCAAACCAGGTCGCGAGCCCTGCTGCTTCATGTTCCAAAATGTCGTCGTGAATGGCCCACTTGCCTGCCGTGTCGGCGATGAAGGAGACATGCTTGGTCTTGAGCGCCGGAACAATCACGCCGTTGCGCCAGTAGGGCTCCCAGCCGTCGTCGAGATCGTGCAAAAGCCGCATGGCGTGGCCATGCACATGCATCGCCAGCGGAACTTTCGACTTGTTGATATAACCGAGGGTCACCGGGGTTCCGCGCTTCACGCTGAAGAGCGGCGGGCCGTCATAGCCCTTCGTCGCCGCGCCGTTGATGATCCATCCGGGGCCGCCCGCCGGCCCCGGCTCGATGACCAAATCGACCTTCCTGGCGTTATTGAGCTTGATTTCCGGCGGCAGCGCCGGGTTCTGGGGCAGGGAGTAGATCAGGCCTCGCTTTTCCGATCGCGCTCCTTTCGCCGTGGCGACGAGGATCTCGCTTTCGCTACTGTTCGGCCCGCGCAGGATTACGCGCGCTGTGGCGCCTTCCGTCGCCGGCATGTCGAAGACGAGCTCGAATCGCGCGCCCGGCGCAACGGGAATGCTGCGCCGAACCGGCTCGAAGGCCTCGCAAGGCTGACTATCGATGGCGACGACGAAGGGCTGCACCCCGTCGAATGTGAGGATCATGATTCTCGCATTGGCGAGATTGGCCAGCCGCAGACGAACGCGGGCGTTCGCCTGGAACTCCCACGTCGCGGGCGCGGCCTTGCCGTTGATCGCCAGAATCGGGCCGATACGCCCGGCGTCGCGCGCCTCGTCCGGATCGCCGAAGGCGCCTTCAAGTCTGCCCTTCTCGTCGAGCCGCCAGTCGTCGAGGACGAGAAGGAGGTCATGATCGGCCGGCAGGGGCTCGGGCTCGTCGACGATCAGTAGACCCTTGAGGCCGCGCCCCATCAGCTCGGGCGTCTTCTCATAGACGCTCGGCCTGTAGCAGAAGAGGCCGGGCTCCGTGAGCTTGCGGCGGTAATCGAAAGAGCCGCCTGGCGCGACGGCCGACTGCGTCAGCGGCGCGACGCCGTCCATGGGGTTCTCGCCGCGCATCCCGTGCCAGTGAATCGTGGCGGGGAGGTCGAGCTTGTTGACGAAGCGAACCGAAAATTCCTGGCCCTGCTTGTAGCGCAGCGCGGGGCCGGGCGTGACGCCGTCGAAGCCGAGAATGTCCGTCTCATTGGCGACGAGCTTGGCCTTGCCGGGCCGCGCCTCGATGATTCGCGGGCCGGCTTGCGGCGCGGCGCGTGCGGTGAGGGCGGTGACGCTGGCGGCGACGCCCGCAAGAAAGGCGCGGCGGGAGGGCGAGGGCATAAGCAACGATCCTTCGGCGTCCGATGAGACGTCCCGTATGGCTCAAAGGGAGGGCGGGGGGCAACATGAGCGCGCTAACCGCCGTCTTGTATTGTGGGGAACCTGGCGAACTTCTCTCTTGTATTTTTTTCGAGCATCCCGCGCCGGCCATGCTATAGAGCGGCGCCCGCGCAAGCGGGCTATAGGTTTCGCGGCGGGCCCTGGTGGGGCCGCTCTCGCGGGCGTGGCGGAACTGGTAGACGCGCCGGATTTAGGTTCCGGTGACGAAAGTCGTGGGGGTTCGACTCCCTCCGCCCGCACCAACGCCGCAGTTTCGCGGAAAATTTAGCCGCCGGCGGCGCGCGCGGCGGCTTTGACGTTCTAAGAAGGCGATCGACAATGCAAGTAACCCAAACCTCCTCGCAGGGTTTGAAGCAGGAATTCAAGGTTGTGCTGCCGGCGGCCGACCTCGCGGCCAAGCTCGGCGCGCAGCTTGCCGAGGTGCAGGCCAAGGCCCAGATCAAGGGCTTCCGCCCCGGCAAGGCGCCGATCGCCCATCTCAAGAAGCTCTATGGCAAGGGCATCATGGGCGACGTCCTGCAGGAGGCCGTCAACGAAGCCAACCGCAAGATCGTCGAAGATAATCAGCTGCGAATCGCCGTCGAGCCGAAGCTCGAGTTCCCCGGCGGTCAGGACGAGGTCGAGCGCGCGCTCGAGGCTGAGGGCGATTTTGCCTTCACCGTCACCTTCGAGACGCTGCCGAAATTCGAGGTCGGCTCTTTCGACGATATTTCTCTCGAGCGTCCGGTCGCCGAAGTGAGCGACGAGGAAATCAATACGGCGCTGAAGAATCTCGCCGACCGCGCCCAGGAGTTCGAGCCGCGTGAGGAGGGGGCGAAGGCCGAGAAGGGCGACAAGCTCACGATCGACTTCACCGGCAAGCTCGACGGTGTTCCCTTCGAGGGCGGCACGGGCGGCGACATCGACATCGTGCTTGGCTCCAACACCTTCATTCCGGGCTTCGAGGATCAGCTCGAGGGCGCCGTTGTCGGCGAGCAGCGTTTGGTGAAGGTCAAGTTCCCGGAGGATTATTCCGCCGCGCATCTCGCGGGCAAGGATGCGGAATTCGATGTGACGATGAAGGCCGTCGCCGCGCCAAAGCCGCTGGAGATCGGCGAGGAGCTGGCCAAGAAATATAGCTTCGAGAATTTCGACGCGATGAAGGAGGCGGTGAAGGGCAATCTCGAAGCCGACTTCCACAAGATCTCGCGCGAGAAGCTGAAGCGGGCCCTGCTCGACGCCCTGGACGCCCGTTACTCTTTCGAGCTTCCCGAAACGCTGGTCGAGCAGGAATTCAATAATATCTGGAGCCAGCACGAGGCCGAGAGCCGCCGCGCCGGCCAGCCGGTCGCCGAAGAGGGCAAGACCGAGGAAGAGACGCGCGCCGAGTTCCGCAAGATCGCCGAGCGTCGCGTGCGCCTCGGCCTGGTTCTCGCCGAAATCGGCCAGAACGCCGGTGTGACAGTCGAGGACAAGGATTTGACCGAGGCGCTCGTCGAGCGCGTTCGCATGTTCCCGGGCCAGGAAAAGCAAGTCTGGGACTTCTACCGCAACAATGAGCAGGCGCTCGCCCAGCTGCGCGCGCCGATCTATGAAGAGCGCGTCGTCGATCATATCTCGAAGCTGATCAAGATCACGGACAAGACCGTGACCAAGGAAGAACTCTTCAAGGAAGAAGACGAGGCGTAAAGCGCTGGGCGTGAGCGCATCCCTCCCCTTTGCGGGGAGGGTGGCCCCGCCGTAGGGCGGGGTCGGGCGGGTAATCGGTTTTCTCTTGAACCGCTCGCGCCAGAGATTGTCATTCCTCGCTAAAGCCAAGCGTCGGGGGTGACAATGAACCGCCGCCTACCGCGCAGGAAAGCTCACGCAACCTGCGTCAGCCGACCTTTCTCTATTTGGCGCCGTGCTTGCCAGATTGTTGCCCGCCCCAAAAGCGTAACCTTCGTTTGCGTCCCGGCGCGCTCCGGCATATGAGGGGGCAAGAAATTCCCGGCGGAGGCCTCTCCTGCCGGCAAGACCGTATGACGGCCCCGAGGCGAGTTGGAGCAATTGCCTCGCGGCCGGTCTAATTCGCGCGGCTTCATCGAGGAGCCGCGCAGGAAGGCGATGCGATGCGTGATCCGATCGAGGTCTACAACCAGTATCTCATTCCGCAGGTGATCGAAAACACGTCGCGCGGCGAGCGCGGCTTCGACATCTATTCGCGCCTGCTGCGCGAGCGGATCATCTTTCTGACCGGGCCGGTGGAAGACCATATGGCCTCGGTCATCATCGCGCAGCTCCTTTTCCTCGAATCGGAAAATCCGAAGAAGGAAGTCTCTCTTTACATCAACTCGCCTGGCGGCGTGGTGACGGCGGGGCTCGCCATCTACGACACGATTCAATTCATCAAGCCCAAGGTCTCGACGCTCTGCGTGGGCCAGGCGGCGTCGATGGGTTCGCTCCTGCTCTGCGCCGGCGAGGCCGGCCTGCGCTTCGCGCTGCCGAACGCCCGCGTGATGCTGCATCAGCCTTCGGGCGGCTTCCAGGGCCAAGCGTCAGACATTCAGCGTCACGCCGAGGACATTCTCAAGGTCAAGAAGCGGCTGAATGACATTTATGTCCGCCACACCGGCAAGGATTACGACACGATCGAGCGCACGCTCGACCGCGATCACTTCATGTCGGCGGAAGAGGCGAAGGCGTTCGGCATCGTCGACAGCGTGCAGGAGAAGCGCGTCGAGGACGAGACGGAAGCGAAGTAGCCAAGTCGAGGGGAGAAGGCGCGGCAGGGCTCTCGAAAAGAAGGGCCCGCGCGCTGTTGCGCCAAGGACAATAGGGGTATTGGGGATCGCATGTTTCGCAAGATTTTGATCGCCAACCGTGGCGAAATCGCCTGCCGCATCATCAAGACGGCCAAGAAGATGGGCATCGCCACGGTCGCCGTCTATTCCGACGCCGACGCTGACGCTTTGCATGTCGAGATGGCGGACGAGGCGATTCATCTCGGACCTCCGCCCGCCGCGCAGTCCTATCTCCTCATCGACAAGATTGTCGCCGCCTGTAAGGAGACCGGCGCCGAGGCCGTGCATCCGGGCTACGGCTTCCTCTCCGAGCGCGCGGCCTTCGCCAATGCGCTGAAGGACGCCGGCATCGTCTTCATCGGTCCGAATCCGCGCGCCATCGAGGCGATGGGCGACAAGATCGAATCGAAGAAATTCGCTTCGGCGGCCAAGGTGAATGTCGTGCCGGGCTATCTCGGCGTGATCGAATCGCCGGAAGAAGCGGTCAGAATATCCAAGGACATCGGCTTTCCGGTGATGCTGAAGGCTTCGGCCGGCGGCGGCGGCAAGGGCATGCGCATTGCCTTCAACGACGCCGAGGTGATCGAAGGGTTCACGCGCGCGCGCTCGGAGGCGGCCTCGTCCTTCGGTGACGATCGCGTCTTCGTCGAGAAGTTCATTCAGAACCCCCGCCACATTGAAATCCAGGTGCTCGGCGACAAGCACGGCAATGTGATTCACCTCAACGAGCGCGAATGTTCGATCCAGCGCCGTAACCAGAAGGTGATCGAAGAGGCGCCGTCGCCGCTGCTCGATGAGGCGACCCGCGCGGAGATGGGCGCGCAGGCTGTCGCGCTGGCCAAGGCCGTGAATTACGACTCCGCCGGCACGGTGGAGTTCGTCGCGGGGCAGGACAAGAGCTTCTATTTCCTCGAGATGAATACCCGCCTGCAGGTGGAGCATCCGGTTACCGAGCTCATCACGGGCGTCGATCTGGTCGAGCAGATGATCCGCGTCGCCGCCGGCGAGCCGCTGCAGCTCAAGCAGGAAAACGTCAAGATCAACGGCTGGGCGGTGGAGAGCCGCATCTACGCCGAAGACCCCACTCGCAACTTCCTGCCCTCCATCGGCCGCCTCGTGAAATACCGCCCGCCGGAGGAGAGGAAGGAAGACGGCGTCACCGTGCGCAACGATACGGGCGTCACCGAAGGCCGCGAGATTTCGATCCACTACGATCCGATGATCGCGAAGCTCGTCACCCATGCGCCGGATCGTCTGAGCGCCATCCAGGCGCAGGCCGACGCGCTCGATCGTTTCGTGATCGAGGGCATCCGCCACAACATCCCCTTCCTCTCGACGCTGATGCAGATGGAGCGCTGGCGTTCGGGGAAGCTTTCTACCGGCTTCATCGCCGAGGAATTCCCGGAAGGTTTCTCGGCGCCCGAGCCCGCGGGCGAGCTGGCGCTGACGCTCGCCGCCGTCGCGACGCTGATGGATCACATCGGCAACGCCCGCAAGCGCATGATCAGCGGCCAGCTTATGAGCGGCCGCCCTGTCGAATTCGCCCGCGAGCGCGTCTGCATGCTGGGCGATACGCGCTATGACGTTGCGATCGAGGAGCAGGGGGAGGCGCTCGTCGTGCAATTCTCCGGCGCCGACAACCGCGCCCATCGGGTCTCCTCGCAATGGCGCCCCGGCGAATCTGTCTTCAAGGGCGACGTCGACGGCCGCACGGTCTATGTCCAGGCGAGGGCGATCCTCAACGGCTATGAGCTCGCTCACCAGGGCGTGAGCGTGCTGGCCCGCGTCTACACGCAGCGCGAGGCCGAGTTCGCCGCCTTGATGCCGAAGAAGAAGGACGCGGGCGCCTCAAAGCATCTTCTCTGCCCGATGCCGGGTCTCGTGAAGACCATCGACGTCAAGGAGGGCCAGGAGGTGAAGGCGGGCGAGCCGCTCTGCATGGTCGAGGCCATGAAGATGGAGAACGTGCTGCGCGCCGAGCGGGACGTGACCATCAAGAAGATTTTGGCGAAGCCCGGCGACAGTCTCGCGGTCGACGCGGTGATCATGGAATTCGCGTAAGCAACGCGACAATCGACTAAGAAACACGCGGCCTCTTGGGGCCGCGTTTTTTGTTTGCGCGGCTGAGGGCGTGCGGTCTGCGAGGCGGTTCGGACGCCCACAGAAAGCCGACGCGACGACGAACTCCCTCTTGATCCGGCCCTTGGGTCATACCCTACAGACGGATCAGGAGACATTTTCAGTGACTGATTCCGCGCCGACAGACGAATTGCTGACCGCGGCCGAATGCGCCGCCCGCATCGGGCTCACGGTGCGGGCGCTGCGTGTCTATGAGCG
>DATBRF010000054.1:0-17053 GCA_036560425.1 Methylocystis sp.
TTGTCGTGGCCGGCGCGCAACTCGGCGACTCGTTCTTTGTCGATGTCGAAGCGAACTGTTTTGAAACTCGAGCGGGCCGCGCCGTTGGCGACAGGCAACCCCAGATAGCCAAGGCCAATAACCGCGATTACGCGAGACTGCGAAGCTATTATCCCAAACTCCATACGCTTAACGTTCGCTGCGCCCATCCACGCAGCCGAAAGGCCTCTTTTAAAGAGAAGCATCCCCCGATAGCGTCGCGGTCTTATAGGCGCGATGCCAGTCGAGGAAGGCGGAAACGCCCTGCTCAACAGTAGTCTGCGGACGATAGCCCGTCAGACGTTCGAGCAGAGAAGAGTCGGCGAAGGTGCGCGGCACGTCGCCGGGCTGCATGTCCATGTAATTGCGAATCGCCTTGATGCCCATCTTGCGCTCGATGGCGTCGATGAATTCGAGCAAATTGACTGGCTGGCCGCGTCCGATATTCACAACTCGATATGGAGCAACAGGGGACAATGACGCGTCGTTCGATGCGTCCCCCTGCGGAACGCAATCAATCAACCGCGCCATCGCTTCGACAAGGTCGGAGACGTACGTAAAGTCGCGCTCCATACGGCCGTGGTTGTATATGTCGATCGGCAGGCCCTTCTCGATACCTTCGACGAATTTGTAGAGCGCCATATCCGGACGCCCCCAGGGACCATAGACCGTAAAGAAGCGGAAAACAGTCGTCGGCAGTTTGTAGAGATGCGAATAGGAATGCGCCATATCTTCGGTCGCTTTTTTGGTGGCGGCGTACAGCGTCAGAGGATGGTCAGTGCGCTCGTTTTCAACGAAGGGCATCACAGCATTAGCGCCATAGACCGAACTCGTCGACGCCATGAGTAAATGTTCGACAGGCTTGCCTCTGGCGAGCTCCATTACATTGAAAGTGCCGAGGAGATTGGCCTCGATATAGGCGCGCGGATTCTCGAGGCTGTAGCGAACGCCAGCTTGCGCTGCGAGATGCACGATTACGTCGGGATTAGCGGCCTCGACAGCCGCGCTCAGCTTGTCCATGTCTTCGAGCATGGAGATGTGGGCTCGAAAATCGGGATGCCGAAGCAATATCTCGTGACGCGCCTTTTTCAGCCGGACGTCATAATAGGGCGTCATGCCGTCGAAGCCATCGACTATATATCCGGCGCTCAGCAGTCGCTGACAAAGATGAAAGCCGATGAAACCGGCGCTCCCTGTCACAAACGCCCGCTTGGACTTCGTGTTACTGGAAAGCGCAGGCGAATTAGCGGAATTTCTCGTCATGGAACGGCACCCATCGAATAGAGGTGAAGCTTGCGCACGGAACGTGAAATAGCGCCCGACAAAGGCGAAGCGACGCGCGAAACGTCGTTTCGACGGTGGTGACCAGCTGCGCCGCGCACAAGCGCCTGCTCGACCAGATGCGCCATTTTCACTTTACGTGGGCTTCGAAGGGTAAGGTCGCGCGTCGGCCCTCGCGCTCCAAGGTGACTCAAGTTCCGTACCCTTGCGATTTAATGCCTCCAGCCCGAGTGATGGCGTCCATGATACGGTCGCGAGCGCCGAGATTGGCCGCGGGGTGGCGGATCGGGGTATTCACTTCGCCAACAACCGAGATGAGATTCGACCGCTGCTCCCTTCTGTCGCGAAATGCGCCAGCGAGGCCGCTTGATTCCGCGCCCTTCAAGATTTCGATTGATCTTACGTCCAAAGGAATGATCTCATAAGGCGCCGACGCGATTTCCGCCTCTGAAACGATCTCTACGGTAGAGGGGCCAGCTTGCGGAAAAAAGCACCCGCCCAGCCCCAGAACAAGCGCCTGGGTTGCAGCATTTTTCAGAATAGGCCGCAGAAACTTTTTGCGCTTCACTTCGACTTACAACCTCCGGCGAGTCTACTCGCCCGCTGCCGACCAAAAGCTCCAGCGCGCCGCTGCACAGACATTGCGTTTATGAGGCCTGATATGAGGACTTAACCTTTAGCAGGCGCGAGTTGATCATTCAACACCACATCGCTCATTTGGATAAATTTGGATGCGGGCGCGTTGATGTCATTCGAGCGCCACGCATGCGCCGACGAAATAGCGATCTGCTACCGGGAAGGCGCCGGGCGCAAATGTATAACGCTCGAGCTGGAAGCCCAGGCGCAGGCATTGGGGCTCAGCGAGCAAGCCGTCTTTCATGGTTATGTCGGCTATGGCGCAGTCCTGTTCGCAATGTTTCAGAATGCGGGGGCCTTTGTTCTTCCATCCCTGACAGAAGGGTTTCCACAGGTCGTCAACGAATGTATGAACGCACGCCGCGCGGCGGGACCCGCTGGACCCCCTCCTCGGTCAGGAGCCTCCTGGATCGCGCCGAGAAGCTGGGCCTCATCGCGCAGAACTGGATCGCCTATGCGCGGCCGATCAGGAAATAGGTTTCCATCAGGCCCTTGCCCTTCACCTCGAGGCCGCCGCGCGCTTTGCATAGATAGCGCCCGCGCAAGCGCTCATAGGTCGATCTGGAAATCTGAATCCGGCTCGGCAGGCTGTGCGACTCGAGCCGGCTCGCGACATTCACCGTATCGCCCCAAATATCGTAAATGAACTTATGCGTCCCGATCACGCCCGCGACCACGTCGCCGGAGTTGACGCCGATTCTGATTTGGAGCGGCGCGGGCAGATCCGCGTTGAGCCGGCTGAGCGTTTCGATCATCGCCATCGCCATCTCGGCGACCGCCTCGGCGTGATCCTCTCTCGTCCCGAAGAGCCCGCAGGCGGCCATATAGGCGTCGCCGATCGTCTTGATTTTCTCGACCCCGAACTCGAGCGCCAGTGAGTCGAATGTCGAGAAGACGCGCCCGAGCACGCCGACCAGTTCAGGGGCCGGTAGTTTCGACGAGAGTTCGGTGAAGCCCACGAAATCCGCAAAGAGAATCGTCACATCGGCGTGATGATCGGCGATGACCGTCTCGCCGCTCTTCAGACGCGCGACGATCGGCGCGGGGAGAATATTGAGAAGAAGCTGCTCGGAGCGCTCTTTTTCCAAGCGAAGCGCGTTTAAGGCCTCGCGCTCGCGGTCGCGCAGGCGTTTCTTCTCAAGCGACGATCCGACGCGCGCACGCAGCAGCACCGGATCGAAAGGCTTGGTGAGATAATCCTCGGCGCCGGCCTCGATACATCTGACGATCGAGTCGATCTCCTGCAGAGCGGAAATCATGATGACGGGAATATCCCTCAATGACGGGCGCGATTTCAGCGAGACGAGGACGTCGAAGCCGCTGACGTCAGGCATCAGCAGATCGAGCAACACAAGATCGAAATTTCCGCTCTCGATGAGAGCCAGAGCGGAGGAGCCATCTTCGGCCAGAACGACGGAATGGCCCTGACGCTCCAGACGTCTTTTCAGAAGGTCGCGATTCGACGCATTGTCGTCGACGACGAGGATGCGGCTCGGCAGCAATGCTGCGGAGTCCGCCTCCCCCGCCGCGATCGGCTGCACCGATTTCAGGAAACGATCCACGACTTTGGCCGAGACCGGCCCCTCGCCGGCGTCCGCGGACGTCGCCGCAGCGTCGCTTTCGGGCAGCGAAAAATCCACCAGGCCGTCGATGCGTATGAGAAGGCGGGACGCCTCCGCGAGGAGCTGATCGAGATCCTCGACAAGAGCGCCGGCGTCGTCGAGATCCGCCGCGTCTTCGCGCAGCATTTCGCCATAGCCTTTGATGGCGTTGATCGGCGTGCGCAGATCGTGCCGCAACCGCCGCCGATAGTCCTCCGCGTCCCGAGCGTCCGGCTCGCGTCGTGACCGCATTGGATCGACCAGTGACGCAATCAGCCCATTGAGCGCGCGGCTCGCGCTTTGAATGCGCTCGAGGTCTTCGCGAAAGTCGTCGAGACCGTTCTTCTCGGCTTCGTCGAGCAGCATCTCAGCGTAGCCCGCGATGGCTTGGGCGGGCGCGCTCAGCTCTTGCTGGATGTACGTGATCAGCGCCCGGTCGGTCCTCTCCGAGGGCGCGTCGCCCTGTGTCGTCATGGAGGATTTATTGTGAAAGAAGGCCGCGCATCACGCGGCGCCGGGGTTGAGCAGAGCCGTGATCTTTTCGAGGAGACGGATAATTTCAACGGGCTTTGTGTCATAGTCTTCACAGCCCGCCTCAATGGCTTTCTCCCGATCCCCCGCCATGGCGTGCGCCGTCAAGGCGATGACGGGAATCCCGCGCGTCGCTTCATTCGCCTTCACGCGCCGGGTCGCCTCCCATCCGTCGATCACCGGCAGGCTCATATCCATCAAGATGAGGTCGGGCGTTTCAGACGCGGCCATCTCCACGCCCTGCTGTCCGTCGACGGCGATCACGACGGCGTAACCGTTCCGCTTGAGGCGCCGCGACAGCATGTCCCGGTTCAATTCATTGTCTTCGACAAGCAGGATCTTCACCACTTCATTTATCTCCCGGAATCAATGAGGATGAACGCCGTCGCTCGAATCGAGACATTGACGCATAATGGAAACGAGCTCTTCAAGATCGTCGTGATCCTTGGTGATGATGTCGGCGCGAAGCTCCGCCAAGTCGCGGATATCCTCGGGGTTCAAGTGCTTCGCCGTGACAATGATGACCGGGAGCCGGTCGTAAGTCTGATGTTTGCGCAGCTCGCGCAGAAAGCCGAACCCGTCCATCTTCGGCATCATCAGATCGAGAAGGACGAGATTGGGCGCGGGATTTTCGGCAAGCCAGTCGAGTCCATCCTGCCCATTGACGGCGGCCACGGCCTGATAGCCGGCGCCCGAGACGGATCGACACAGAAGCTCGCGCGTCGCCGCGTCGTCTTCGATGATCAGCACCCTATTCTCGGTGGGGACGCTGCAATATTGCGCAAGCAGGGTTGTCAGCCGCTGCCGGTCGATCGGCTTTGTCAGAAGCTCCGCCGCCCCGAGCGGGATCGCAAGCCCGCGTTCATTGAGGATGGTCACCATAATGACAGGAATGTTGCGAAGCTCGGGGTCCTCTTTCAATTGCTTGAGGACGCTCCAGCCGTCGAGCTGCGGCAGCATGACGTCGAGCGTGATGGCTTGCGGCTTGTGCTGTTGCGCCAGGGCGAGCGCCTCGAGCCCGTTGCGGGCGGCGATGACGCGATAGCCCTTGCTTTCCAGCGTTCGCGTCAGAAGATCGCGCGCCGTGGCGTCGTCGTCGACGACAAGGATCGTCGCATGAGACACGGGCGGAGTCGGTTCGGCTTTTTCCTTCTCGGGGCCTTTCTGCTGATCGGGAAGCGTCATCGTAAAGGTCGATCCCGCCCCGAGCGCGCTCTCGACAAAAATATCGCCCCCTAAGGCGGTGCAGAAATGCTTGGTGATCGCGAGCCCGAGGCCGGTCCCGCCGAAGCGCTTGGTCGTCGAGGCGTCGGCTTGCGTAAAGGCCTCAAACAACCGGCCGAGCTGCTCCTCGGTCATGCCGAGGCCGGTGTCGGAAACGCGGAACAAGACGTTGGCGTCCCTCTCCACGCTCAACGTCACTTTGCCGCCGCTCGTGAACTTATTGGCGTTGCTCATCAGATTGAGCAGGCATTGCTTGACTTTCGTCTCATCCGAGCAAAAGCCGCCAATATCGTCCGGACAACGAAGTTCGAGTGCGTTGCCGTTCTTTTCGGCCAAGGGCTGAACGATCGACATGACTTCATTCACGAGCGGACGGATGTCGACCCGCTCGATAAAGACCTCCATTTTTCCGGCTTCGATTTTCGAAAGATCGAGAATGTCGTTGATGAGGCCGAGGAGATGCCGGCCAGCGCTCTCGATTTTCTTCAAGTCTTCGACAGGCTCCTCGTCGCCTTTGTCAAGCGCGTCTTCCTGAAGCATTTCGCTGTAGCCGATGATGGCGTTCAGCGGCGTGCGCAGCTCATGGCTCATATTGGCGAGAAAGGCGCTTTTCGTCTTGCTGGCCTCCTCGGCCACGAGGCGGGCGACCAGCAATTCCTCATTGGCGCGCTGAAGCTCGCGCGTGCGCGCTTTGATCTTGTCCTCCATCGAACTGTAAAGTTCGCGCAGCTCAGCAGTCATCGATTGAATGGCGGCGAGAAGATGCCCCGTTTCGTCGCGGCTCGTGATTTCGAATTTGGCGTGGAGATTTCCGCCCGCGACCTGCTCCGCGACGCGAACGGCGGTTTTGATCGGCTTGGTGATGGTGCGGGCGACCGCGAGCGCCAGAGCGATGATGGGCGGCATCATGAAAAGCAGCAGTGTGAGCGTCGCGCTGCGTTCGACTCTGGTGAGGGCGAAGGCCTCCTCGGCGCGCTGTTGCACGACCATGCCCCAGCGAAAGGACGGAACATAGGTCCATGAGGCGACGACGGGCTTGTGCTCGAAATCGTCGAACAGGCCCGAGCCATGAACGCCGGCGAGCGCCCGCGCCAGCGCCGGATAAGCGCCGCCCGTCCGCGGCGCGCGAATGCTGAACGCCTTGGACGCATTGCGCCGCAACGGATTGACGATGACCATCTGGTCCCGATCGAGGTGGGCGGCGACGAGCACCTCCCCGGTTTCGCCAAGGCCGGTGTAATCATTAATAGCGCTGTAGAGCTCCCGATTATCGAGTTGAAACACGACGACGGCGATGACAACGCCATCCTCGAGAATGGGCCCGGCGATGAAGGCGGCGGGGTCGTCCTTCATGCCCGGATAGATCTGAAAACCCGATATTTCGGCTTGCAGCAGCGTTCGCGCGCGATCAATCGCGTCGGCGAGTTCTGTGCCGCTGCTCAAATTTTCTTTGAAAACGTCGGCGTCCGATTGGTTGAAAAGAATATCGCCCCCCGGCGAAAACAGCGCGCAACCCACATAATTGAACCGATCAGCGAGGCGGCCGAGCATGGGGCCATGTTTTGCGACGGCTTGCCGATAGGCGTCGGAGCCCTTGCCGCCGGCCTGTAGCGCCTGGGAAAATTCTCGCGCGGCCTCGCTGATCGAGGGCGTATGCATCAGCGCTTCGACGCTTCTGATTTTTTCGAGCGTCAGATTTTCGAGCTGTTCGACTTTCTTCTTGGCGACGACCTGCAGCGACGTTTGAACGGCCTGCTCCAGCGACTCGCGCGAAATGTCGTAGGTGCGCCAGGCGAGCAATCCGCAGGAGACGATGTTGATGACCAGAAACCAGAAGATGATCTTGGCGCCGATCGAGTTGCGCAGCAGCCTGAGAGGCTTCATGGATCAATTCGCCTCTGTCGGATTGGCCCAACGGCCGCCCCATCGGGTGTACATGGCGGTTAAAAATTCATCCCACTCCGCCTTGGTGCGCGATGGCGGATAGGGCACCGGACGGATGGGCCGGTTCACTGTCCAAACCACTTCGATCTGGCCGTCGGGCCTGATCTTGCCGACGGAAAAAGATCGCCAGCTGTGCTGGGTGTAAGGGTCGACCGAAACGAGGCCTTCGGGCGCGTCGAGCGTCTCCGTCAGCATGGTCCTGCGGACTCTTTCAACGTCGAGCGACTGCTCCTCCTGGACCGCCTTCGCCCAGAGTCTGACACTGAAATAAGAGGTCGCGATCACGTCGCTGGTGACGCGGTTGTCCCCGTATTTTTTACGAAAATTCCCGACGAATCGTTCATTTTCGGGGGTTTTGATCGCCTCGAAATAATTCCAGGCGCTGTAATGGCCTTGAAGGCTGCCGATCGGCAGGCTGCGCAGCTCTTCCTCGCCGATGCTCACAGACACCACGGGCAGCTTTTCGGCGGAAAGTCCGGCGTCGGTCAACGCCCGATAAAAGGCTTTGTTGGAATCGCCGACGACCGAACTCAACACAACGTCCGGCTGCGCCGCCTTTATCCTTTCGACCGCCTTGGCGACATTGGAGCTGCCGAAAAAGATATAATCTTCGCCGACAAGGTCCGCCCCGAGCGCCTTGATCGTATCTTTCATGATTTCATTGATGCTGCGCGGCCAGACATAATCGGAGCCGATCAGGTAGAACCTCCTGCCCAGATGATCGAGGCTCCATTTGATGGCGGGAATGACCTGCTGGTTGGGCGCCGCGCCCGTGTAAACGATGTTGGGAGACTGTTCGAGGCCCTCATAGGCCATTGGATAGACCATCAGCTGATCATATTTCTCGATCACCGGCGCGACGGTTTTTCGGCTCGCTGAGGTCCAGCATCCGAAAATGACCGAGACCTTTTCCTCGAGAATCAGCCGCTCGGCCTCTTTCGCGAAGGTCGGCCAGTCGGATTTCCCGTCTGCGATGACCGGCTGTATTTTCCGGCCCAAGAGGCCGCCTTTGGCGTTGATCTCTTCGATCGCAAGCAGCTCCGCGTCGACCATGGAATTTTCGCTGATCGCCATGGGGCCGGAGCGCGAATGCAGGATGCCGATTTTTATGGGCGCGGCTTCTGTAAAATGCGCAAGACCCCACCAGGACGACGCCCCCAAAACGGCGAGCGCCGCGGCCACAGAAAAGATGACTCTCGACGCGCCAAAGGAAGCCTTCAGGGCCATGCGGGATGTCCTGTTTATTGGAATGACTTCGCGGGACTGAGATGTTAGGCGATCGCGCCGTTGCAAACCAGACGAGAGGCTCGTCGCGCGTTGGAAATTTTTTTCATCATCATTAAAAGCGCGATCTTCGCCGGCTCCCTGCGCAATGAGCATCTCCGATCACACCTACGACGCGCCCGACATTGCATTTTCCCGCGCCGCCCGGCGAAGCGGGAAAACCCAAACATGGCTTTCGTCGAGGTGGGGAGAATTGGACTCAAACGCCATCCGTGAGGACGCCGCGGGAAAGCATTTTATCAGCTAACGAAGCCATGAAGTGTTGGACCAAGTTGTATAGGATGATCGGCAGCATGATAGCCGGATGATCAGACAACTCGACCGACGCCAGAACAAGCCCCGCGCCGTTGTTGTTCATCCCCAGACCAAACATCAGGGAAGCCGTCCCGGCGCGGCCAAAACGAAAGCCGCGCGCCAATACATAGCCTATGCCGAACATCACCAGACACAGCAGGCTTACTATTAGCAGCATGATAATGACGAAATCGAAATCCGGCTGCGACACGACGCCCGGTAGACTGAGCGATGCATTCGCATAGTTCAACAACGCCAGAACCGCGGAATTGCCGAGTTTCATATAAGGGGAAATCAGGATGACGCGCTTTTCGCCCAAGATACGATGCGTCAACATGCCCAACAAGGAAGGTAAAATGATCCAGAGTCCCAGAAACGCGCCGGCCCCGTTTTGCGCAAGCTCGTGAAGATCCTCGGAATAATCGCCAGTTGTCATGAACCCGACGGCGTGAAGGGAGATGGGGGTCAGCGCCGGGCTGCATAGGGTGGTCAGCAGAATCAGGCCGACACTCAAGGCAACATTGCCGTTTGCGTTTTGCGCCCAAGCGGATGACGCCCCGGCTATCGGCATCGACGCGACCAGAGCGAGGCCGGTTAGGATTTGCTGGACTTCCTCGGGGTTATGCCAAAGCCTCATCGTCGCGCTGACGCCCGCGACGAAAGTGAGCGGCGCAAGCAGATTCGCCGCCGCTCCGACGACAAGAGGAGAGGGATCGCGCGCCAAGCTGGCGAGTTCCGTTGTCCTGATTCCCAGCCCGGCGTTGAAGAGCAGGAAGGCCAACATCAGAGCTGGCAAGGACAGATGGATCGGCGTTTGCGCGACGACAACGCTACCAAGCTCTACGTTGCGAATAAGCAGACCCGCGCCGGGCAAGACCGCCGCGACGATGTAAGATAAGACGATAATCCAAATGAAATATTTATGGATCACGTGCTGTATGGCGGCGACAAGCTCCACTGACCTGGTCGTCAACTCTTATCTCCCCGGATAAATCCGCGCCATCGCGAGCGCGATGGAGCCAATTTCAAAGCGTAGGCCGCCTAGAGGGGGCGTCAACTCCACATCACGCCACGGGAGCCTAACCGGGAGTCTTGCCCTCTGGAGCGTTCTCAAGGATCCTACCGGTCGCGCGCCTTAGACGCCATCCAAGCAAAGCGACACCATCCGAGAAGCCGCTGGAGGTTGCTGCTCTTGGTGCGAACTTGGGACGACGAAGATGAAAAGCGAGCGCCCAGGAAAGATGATCGCGGCGATCCGGTTGAATGAGCGAAAGCCCGAAGCTGTTGATAAGCGTGGCCTGCCACGGCGAGCGGGAGCTTGGAGCCTTTATCGTCGATCCGCTCTAAACTGCACCGGCACGTCAAAAGACAGGCTTTCGTCGGCGATGACCGCGGGAGGCGGGGGCACGGGGTCGGCGCGCTTCATCATCGCAAGGGCGGCCTCGTCGAAGGCGGGCAAGCCGGATGAGCGCTTGATGTTGTAGGCCAGGACATGACCGCGCCGATCGAGCGTGAAATGCACGCTCGCCTCCGCTGTGCGCCTGCCGCCGCCGGCCGGATAGCGCTTCGCGCGGTTCAGATGCGCCATCAGCGCCTTTTGCCAAGTCAATTTGGCGGCGTTTGCCGCCGCATCCGCCCCCTGCACCGGCGCGGCAGAGTGATCGGCGACTTTAGCTGCGTCCGATTTCGGCGGCGCGGTCGCTTCGGACGCAGCGGACTCGCTTGAAACAACCTGCTGGGCTTGGCGCGACTTCTCGTCCTCGACAGGTTTTTCCGGCTTTGCGTCGCGCGACAGTTCCGCGTCCTCCGCCTCTGCCCGCGCTACCTTCTCTTCATTACTCTCCTTAGTTTCGGCGGAGGCGACGGAGGGCGCCGCAGCGGCGGACTCATCGGTGACGGGGCCGGGAGGGAGGTCGCTGGGTTCGGCGTCGCGCGCCGCGACAGGCTCGAGCGAGAGCTCGATGGCCGGCGCGCCGCTCGCGTCGTCTTCAGTGTCTCCCCGCAGGGTGAGGAGCGCCGTCGCCGCGCCCCCGACATGCAGGAGGATCGCGCAAAGCGCCGCGAGGCTCCAAAGCTTGTTGTTCGTCGATTCATTTCGGAGAGCCGCCGCGCCGCTCATTTCGCGCCGCTCGCGTCTTTCCCGCCGGCGTCGAGCGCCACGAGCGCAACCTTTAAAAAGCCGCCGGCGCGCAGCCGTTCCAGCACAGCCATCATCTCGCCATAGGGCACGGCGCTGTCGGCGCGCAGATAAATGCGCTTGCTCTTGTCGCCGAGCTGCCTTTCGAGCGTTGCGACGAGGTCGTTGCGCTTGATGGGCGTATCGCCGATCGCGATCGCGAGATCGGATTGGATCGTCACATAGACGGGCTTCTCCGGTTTCTCGTGCGGCGCGGCGTTGGAGGCCGGAAGATCGACTGGGAGATCTACGGTCGCGAGCGGCGCCGCAACCATGAAGATGATGAGAAGGACCAGCATCACGTCGATGAAAGGCGTGACGTTGATCTCATGCGTTTCCTGAAGGTCGCCCTTTCCGAGATGCGCGGCCATGGTCGCTCACTCCGCCGCGTGGATCTTGCTTGCATGATGCCCGCGATCGAGATCACGCGAGACGATGCGCAGCAGCTCGCCGGAAACATTCGAGACGAGTTCGAGATAGGCGCCAGTCTGACGCGCGAGATGGTTGTAGATCAACACGGCGGGAATAGCCGCGAAGAGACCGATGGCGGTCGCGAGAAGAGCCTCGGCGATGCCGGGCGCCACGACAGCGAGATTGGTCGTCTGCGCCTTCGAGATGCCGATGAAGCTGTTCATGATGCCCCAGACCGTTCCGAAGAGGCCGACGAAAGGACCCGTGGAGCCAACGGAAGCGAGAAATCCCGTCCCCCGCTTGATCGAAAGCGCCTCGGCGCGTTCGACTTCCGCGAAACAGGACGCGACGCGCTCCTTGACGCCGTGTCCTGCGAGGATGTCCGAGGAAAGCTTCAACTCACGGGTCGCTTCCAAAAGAAGCGCGGTCGTTAGACGGTCGCCATTGCCCAAGGCGAGGCGCGCCTCCGAAAGCCCGCGGGCCTCGGAGAGCTTCGCGATCGCATCGATGGCGCGCTGGCGCACTCGCTTCAGTTCGATGGTCTTGGCGATCAGAACAGTCCACGTCCCGATCGAGGCCAGGAGCAAACCGATCATCACAACTTTGACGACGACGTCGGCGTTTGAGAACATCGTCCAGACAGAAAGGTCGTGAGGCTTGGTCGCCGCGATGGCCGCATCGACTGCGCGGGCGGTTGGGGAGCCCTGAGCCCAGCCCTTAGAGGTGAAGACGTCAAGAGAAAGCATTCCCAGGAACGCTGATTGCATCGTGCTCTTCATGCTTCCGCCCATATCCGAATGAGATTGTGGTAGATGCCGGTCAGCCGAACACAGGCCGGGTCGCCTGCGCCAAGCCGATGACTCAGAGACTGAATCGCCTGGTCCAAATCGAACAGCAGAGCCCGGGCCACATTGTCCCGGATCATGCTTTGCAGCCAGAAGAAGGAAGCGACCCGCGCGCCACGCGTCACTTCGCGGACAAAGTGAAGGCTTGTCGAAGGGTAGAGAACAAGATCGCCCGCAGCAAGCTTGACCTCTTGGCTCCCCACGCGGTCCTCAATCACGAGTTCGCCGCCGTCGTAATCTTCCGCTTCCGAAAGAAACAGGGTGCAAGAAAGATCCGTGCGGATTCGGATCGGCGTGCCGGGGATGCCGCGGATAGCGTTGTCGACATGAAGGCCGAAGTTGTGTCCCACGCCGTAACGGTTGAAGAGCGGCGGGAAGATTTTGTGCGGGAGAGCCGCCGAAACAAAGGTCGGGCAATTGGCGAGGGCCTGCAAGACATGCTCTCCCAATTCCCGGGCGGCGGCGCCGTCCTGCGGCAGTTGCAGATTGTTCTTCACGAGCGAAGATTGCGAGCCGGCCGTCGTGCGGCCGTCCTCCCACGAAGCAGCCGTCATCGTCTCGCGGAAGAAGGCGATCTGCTGTTTGTTCAGGACCTCGGGGATACAGATCAGCATGGGCGCCTACGCTTCTCCCCAGATGCGGATGAGGTTGTGATAGACCGTCGAAAGCTTGCGCATGTCGGGGTCATCGCCGTCAATGCGGGGCGAGAGGTCCTGCAGGGCCGCGTCGAGATCGCAGATAAGGTCGCGCGCCTCGTCCGACTGAATCATGCTTTGCACCCAGATAAAAGTTGAAAGGCGCTCTCCTCTGGTGACTGGCGTCACCATATTCAGGCTGCCGGCGGAGAACAGCACCACGTCGCCAGCCTGCGGCTTGAACTCCCGTGACCCGAATATGTCTTCGACCACGAGGCGCCCGCCGTCATACTCCGAGGGCTCCGACAATAGTAGCGTCGCCGAAAGATCGACGCGTATGCGCGCGCCAGTGATGACGTCGCCGCGCACCGCATTATCGACATGCGGATCATAGCGGTCTCCCACTTCATATCGCTCGAATAGAGGCGGGAAGATGCGCAGCGGAATCGCCGCAGCGACGAACGCCGGAGTGGCGAGCAGGGCCGACGCGACCGCCGCCCCGAGCTTGCGCGACAGCTCGGAGTCGAAGGGCAGCTGGCTGTTGCGTTTGGCCGTCTTGCTTGCTCCTCCCGACGACGCGCCGTCCTCCCACAAGGCGCCGGCTAACGCCTCCCGCAAGCGCAGGACTTCCGCCTTACCGAGCGCGCCAGGGATGTGAGCGAGCATAGCCGGCCTCCTAGAATTTCACACGCGCTTCAAGATAGGCCGCACGCCCAGGCGCGATCTGCACGAATGGCGCGGCGGTCTGGTAGAACGCGTCGTAGTACGTGCGATCGAAGAGGTTCTGCACTGAGAACTTCAGCGTCGTATACGGGCCAATCTTCGCTTCGGCAAAGACGTCAAAGCGCCAATAGGATGGCAGTATCGTCGGCACGTTGACGAACGGGTTCGCGGCGGTCGGCGCTGGCCAGCCGAAAGCGTTGAAATTCGTTCCGCCATTGGCGACGAGATTGTTGCCGCCATAGACTTTCGAGCGGTAGATGGCCTGGCCGCCAAACTCCAGCACATCGGGAGCGAAGCCGAGCAGGTCTCCGAATTTATATTTGGAGAGCAGGCTGAAAGACTGGTGGGCGACATTTGCGAGCTGCAGCCCGACGTTCGTGGGCGCATAGGAGCTCGTGACCTTGGACTCCATCAGCACAAGGCCGCCGATCGCGCTCCACTTGTCTGTGATATTGCCGGCAAGTTCGAGATCGATTCCCTGAACGTAGTAGGCCGAGTTGCCGGTTGTCACGCCGGCGTTAACTTCACGCGCGCCCGTTACGTCCGTTCGGAACAAAGCCGCGGTGGCGAGCAGATGGTCGAAGAGCTGCCATTTTACGCCCATCTCTTTCGCCCGGTTGTATTGCGGCGGGAAGATCTGGGCGGCGGCCGAGAGCCCGCCGTAGTTTGCCGCGCTTCCGTCCAACTCGGCGCCGACCGGATTGCTCGACGTCGCGTAAGCGGCATAGAGGCTGACATTCGGCAAAGGCTTCACCACCAGGCCGGCATTGTAATTGACCATGCCGGAGTGATTGGCGGCGAAGGTGGTATAGGTCTCGTTGCGGCTCGTGATCGTGTAATCGTCGTATCGAACGCCAGCGTTTGCGATAACCGTATTCTGGTAGTCCGCCGTCTCGATCAAATAACCGGAGGCGGTGTCGACGGCAATGCGGGTTGGATTGCCGGTAAGATAAGGCTGGCCGAAGGGCAGGAACGTCGGCGGCAAATAAAGATTGCCGACAATGCTGGGATTGGCTCCCGGCGCGTTGAGCTCGGATTGCAGCCCAGCGTAAGTGTCACGCGTGAGTTGTTCCCGGGAGAACTCGACGCCCGTCACAACCGCATGATTCACCGGACCCGTGTCGAACTTGACGACCGCTTCGGTCTGGTTGCCGAGAACGGACGTCACCTGATTGCGGCTTTGCGGGCTGAGATTCACCGTCGCCGTAAATAAATTCGGATTTTGCGCGAGCGTCCCGATATAGTCGAGGACAGACCGGCCCTGACGAAGCTTGCTGCTGAGCGTGATGTTGTCGGAGACCTTATATTGTGCGGTGAACGTGCCGAAATCCTGCCCGGACTTCTGAAAGTCGCGATCGAGGAAGCCGTACCAGGTGTAACGCGGCACGAAGTTCTCGGTGAAGGGCCGGTTCGCGATGCGGTTATACGCCACGCCGAAATCCGGAAGTCCGCGCAGATTGACGTGGTTGTATTCCGCCGTCAGCGTCAGCCCATCAATCGGCTTGAAGACGACCGAGCCCGCCACGCCGTTACGGTTGTCGACGACATAGCTGCGACCCGCGACATTGGCGTCCTGAAACATGGCGTTGAGGCGCACCGCCAGGATCGGGCTGATCGCCTTGTTGACGTCGAGCGTGACGCGCTTGGTGTGATCCGAAAAGCCGCCCATGAAGTTCAGGTCGGTGAAATCGCGATCGGTCGCCTGTTTCGTCACGATATTGACGGCGCCGCCGGCGGTGCCGCGTCCGGCGAAAGTCGAGCCCGGGCCACGCAGGATTTCCACCTGTTCGGTGTAGAAATTTTCGCGAATGCTGACGCCCGGATCGCGAATGCCGTCGATGAAGATGTCGTTGCGCGCGTCAAAGCCGCGAATGAAGAAACGGTCGCCGAAGGCGTTGCCGCCTTCGCCGGTTCCCAGCGTCACACCCG
The DNA here is from genome assembly GCA_036560425.1 of Methylocystis sp. GTDB lineage: Bacteria > Pseudomonadota > Alphaproteobacteria > Rhizobiales > Beijerinckiaceae > Methylocystis. The sequence continues at coordinate 15,533 of DATBRF010000054.1, forward strand.
CCGTGCTGCGGCCGATTTCCCGCAGAGTCGTTGCGTTCTTGTCCTGGAGCACCTCCTTGGTGAGGACCGTTACGGTTCGCGGCGTATTAAGTATCGGCTGCGTGAATTTATTTGACGAAAGTCGAACCGCACGGTAGGGCGCGACCGGGTCCGCATAAGGGTCGGCGTCCGCTGCGGCCACGAAGAGCGGAACGCTCGGGACGCTTCCGCCCTGTCCGCCGGCCGACGCCGCACTTGCCGACGCCGCACCGGAGTGCCGTTGTCCCGTTGACGCATGGGTCTGCGCCGGATGATGGGCCGGTTGCGGCTTGGCGACCACGAGGGGCGTCGCCTTCGGCTTCACGGGAATGACGACAGGTCGGGGTTTCTCACGCGGCGCATCGACCTTAACCGGCGGCAGCGTCGTGGATGAATCCTGAGCCAGGACCACGCCGACGGTCGAGGTGAGGAAAGCGGCGACGCCCAGCGCCGTAACAGCCGATCCATCCCGCAGGGTTGCGCTCGGCAATGGCAGCCGCAGAGTTCTTAGCGAAAGCGGAGATTTGATCGAGCTGGGAACACGTTTCAATGGATAGCCCTCCTGCCATGCGGATATTTGCAGCGTTTGCTGGCTGGCTGGGCGTTTCGCCTTGGCTGGCTTGCTGATCGCTTGAATACACTCTCTCTTTAGAAGGGTCCTTGGCGCACGCTCAAGCAAAAACCGGGCTTCCAAAGTTAGAAAATTTCCAGATTTGCTATTTCCGACAGGACGATTTTAGAGGAATAGCGATGCTGGAGATGGGACAAAACGGACATAAGGATTTGTGGATGGATTCATCTCTTTCAAACGTAGAAAGGTTCCAAGAAAGGATACCTGCTGTTGACGCGGTTACTACCTTGTTGGATGTGTCTCATCTATGGAAGGCCGACCAAAAAAGCCGCATCACAGAGAAGCGATCACACAGGCAGTGGACGCCGAGGGCGTCAACGCGCCGCTCGAAATAGATGCGCGTGAATTGCTCGGTCCTCGACAAGAGGCGACAATCGTCCATGCTGGGGAGCGTTATCGACTCCGTATCACCGCGAATAACAAGCTCATATTGACGAAATGAGAGAGGTTTGCGCCTTGAGCGGCCGCGAACGCGGGGGCTTCTGCAAACACCTCGCTACCAGAGGTCCGTCTCGCGAAAGAACCGCTTGGCGGCGTCGAGATCGCGTTTGGCCGTCGGCAGAAAACGACGGGAGCGCGTGCTTGTCGGTAGCGCGGTAAAGACAGCGCCATTCGCCACGTACCTTCACAAAGGTTTCATCGACGCGGTCGAGCCGCGATGCGGACGCCGAAATTGCCGCAGTCGCTTCTCGATTTCCGGCGCATAGGCGAGAACCCAACGATTAATTGCGCTGTGGGCGGCCACGCAGCTCAATCGATCGCCATGTCGACAGGGGCGGTCTGTGGGATGCGCGACGAGCCGATGACAAGAACCAGCGGCAGCGTGGCGAGGACAAGAACCATCAGGAATTTGAAATCCTCGGCGTAAGCGA
>DATBRF010000055.1:0-3923 GCA_036560425.1 Methylocystis sp.
GCATTTTGGGCATATCATATCCTCAATTCTTCTATCGATCATCGCCTCACCTATACAATTAGTACACAGAATTGCGCCGCAACTGTCACATGCAATATCTGTAAATTCAATTCTGTGGACACGACAATTGTGACAAAAAAATTGGCTTACGTTTCCGCCTGTCGCATACTTAGTTCCATACTTGGCTGCCACTTCAAACATTTTCCCAAGAACGTCCATGTCACTCCTCCGGCTCTCATCGAAGCTGCGCAACGAACGCTGCGCAATAGTTAAGCTTCCACCGTAATCTACACACGCGTTGAAAACACGAGGTCGATCGTCCGTCCTTGCAGCCCAAGGAATTATAGAACCAGTAGAGCCAATTAAACGAGCCAAATCGGACGCTTCTGGGGTAGTGCAAGGAAACTATCCGTACACTTTCCATTTGACAAGGGGGTATCCTGTCCCAGGCAGGGCTATCGCTTCAGGTTAACAGGGGCTTTGTCTGCAGGAATACGATTTATGGCGAGCTTCGCTGAGCCGTCCATGCGCCTTATTCTCGAACATGGCGTAGCGCTCCTGCTTGGGCGTTCGGGTCGGCTGGACACCAACTCCGTTACGCCGTCTTTCCTTATGTCGTTATCACCCACTTTCCGGCATAGCTCGGCGCGAGAGCTCGGCACGCCATCGTGCCGGCCGTCGAAGCAGTGCGGCAGTCCTGGATGCCGACACGGTTCATGCGCGGTGCGTGACTGCCAGAACGGGATTTTGTCGGGCAGCAGGACGTTCCATTCCGCTCTGGGCTTCTCGAACCCGCTGTCTTTGCGGGCCGGCCGTCAACGATTTTCGTTCGCTGCGCCCGTCGGCCGAACGCATAACCGTTCTTATTCATGAGCGTGAATTCGCGGTCTTCTGTAGCAACCGCCGCCGGCTACCTCTCCTGGCGCGGGCGATGAGCCGCTGTGTTCCTCGCTCGGCATTGTTCGACCAGGGGAACCGCAATGAGCGCGCCAATTATCTCGACCTTGCGCGACAAACGATTGGAAGTCGCGGACGCGATCGAACGTCTTGAGCGTCAAGTGGATCAGCATCGCGCCGATCTGGCGCATCTCGAAGCGACCATGCGGCTGTTTGATCCGAACGTCGAGCCCGAAACATTGCAACCGATACCACCGCGCAGGCGCAACGACTGGTTTCGTCCAGACAACGCGCCGAGCGCTTCCAAACAGACGAAGGGAGCGGTCGAAACGCGTACGTCGCCCCCACACGTGGAGTAATCGAACATCCATGCGGGGATCTCGAGCCACCGCTCGACCTCGGACTCGTCGACCGAGCATGGGAATACAGCACCGTCCGCCTAATCAATTGGGGCGTAAACGAAGATTTCGCTCGCCTCATTTGGCGGCCACAATTCAGCCATTTTGCGCAGGTTGAGTCGTTGCGCCAAACTGGTTTGGCTAACTAGGCCGAATATTAACTGAATTTGGGTTCTAACCCTTTCTGGTGCGCGGAGGAATTATGCGAAAACGCCTTTTGCCTTCCTCGAAAAGTATACTAAGCCACCGGCTCGCAGTTGCGGACCTTTTATCAGCTTTTCTTGCCCCAAGCCTCGCCTTCTTGTTGCGAGACGCGCCTTTCTCCGCTGAAGTTCATCTCGAACCCTACGCAGTTTATATATGCGCTGCAACTGGGTTTTCGGCGCTGTTTTGTATCCAGTTTCGAGTGGCGCACGGGTTGCCGAAATTCTTCTCGTTTCATGACGCAATACAAATCGCTAAAGCCTCCGCCTGTGCGGTGACAGCCAGCACGATTCTCGTTTTCACGCTTACACGCCTCGAATCAATCCCGCGATCAATCCCGCCAATCCATTTCCTGATGCTGACGGCGGCGTTGATTGGCGTTCGGCTGCTGCGTCGCGCCGTCGTTCATCGCCAGGAAGTTGCGGCGGCGTTAGACGTTCCGCACGACAAGGAGCGTGGCGTCATTATCATTGGCGCCAAGCGACTTGCCTGGTTCTATATTCGTGTCCTCGATACATTCGCGGCCGACAATCGGCGGGTCGTTGCGATCCTTGATGAAAATAAAACTCTGCACGGGAGGTCAATTTTCGGGCATGTCATCATGGGCGACACGGGGGAGGCGAGGGCGCTCCTCGACGATTTGTCGCAGCATGGGGTCGACGTCCACGGATTCGTTATTTGTGAACGCGAACGCGATAAGGCTCTGGAGTTGTTCGATCGTCTGCGGACGCTCTGCCTCGAACGCGGGCTGGAACTGGAGATCCTCGCTGAACAACTTGGCGTCTACGCCCGCGAGCAAGAGGAAATCGTCGCGGATAACCATGGCATCAAGGAGGCGCCTGCCAGCGGCGGCGACGGCAACTGGTATTTCGCAGTAAAGTGCTTGGTTGAGCCGGTGCTGGCGGCGGTTCTCGTACTAGCTTTTTCGCCCCTGTTCGCGCTTGCCGGCCTACTTGTTAGGATTGACCTTGGTGCGCCCATATTATTTTGGCAGCGTCGGATCGGACGAAACGGGCGGCCGATTTATGTTTACAAGTTCAAGAGCATGCGCAATGCGGTCGACGCAAGTGGGCGCCGCCTCCAAGACGCGGAGCGCCTCACGCCCGTTGGTCGGTTTCTCCGCGCCACCAGGGTTGACGAGCTTCCCCAGCTTTTTAATGTCGTCATGGGGGACATGGCGCTGATCGGCCCGCGCCCCCTCCTGCTCGTTGACCAGCCGGCCGAGCACAGCCTGCGTCTGAGCATAGCGCCGGGGCTCACGGGTTGGGCGCAAATCCACGGCGGCAAGCTTGTCAACGCCGAAGAAAAGAACGCGCTGGACGAATGGTATGTGCGCAATGCGTCGCCGAAGCTCGACGTCGCCATCGTCTTGCGCACGCTCGTGATCGTTTTGACGGGCGATCGGCGCAATGAAGCTGGGCTCACTGCGGCGCTTGCGCAGGCCCTGCAAGACAAGTCCCAAGAATTATGTGACGGGAATGTCGTGACAGAGCCGAGCGCTTTTTAGATGCCGCAATGGTCCGGGCGTCGCGAGCATAGCCAGATTGGGTGGCTGTCCCTCGGAATGATGGTGTTGAAACGGAGTCCGAGCGATCGGCTCCAAGCATCAGGTGAGGAACAGCCATGGAATATTATGCCGGAATCGACGTGTCTTCGAAAGAAAGCAGCGTCTGCGTCGTGGATGCAACGGGCAAGGTCGTCCGCGAGGCCAAGGTCGCCGGCGAGCCCGAGGCGCTTTTTCGGTATTTTGAGGGGCTGGGTTGCCTATCTGCCGCATCGGGCTCGAGGCTGGACCGCTTTCGCAATGGCTGCAAGCCGGGCTCACCGCGGCCGGACTCGATGCTGTGCTGCTGGAGACGCGGCATGTAAAAGCGGCGCTTTCCGCCATGACGGTGAAGACGGATCGGAAGGAAGCGCGGGGGATCGCCCAGTCGCTGCGAATTGGATGGTATCGCCCGATTCACGCGAAATCGGCGCCTTGCAAGGATACCCGCGCCCTTCTCGTCGGGCGTAAGCTCTTGCAAGGCAAGCTTCTCGATGTCGAACTCAGCATCCGGGGGATTCCGCGCGGGTACGGATTGAAGGTCGGCGAAGTCAGCCGGGGACGTTTTGAGGCGCGTATTCGGGCACTGACAACCGGACACGCCATCTTGGAGACGGTGATTGGCGCGATGCTGGCGGCACGAATGGGTTTGTGGAACGAGTTCACCAGGCTCCACCACGAGATGCTGAAGATCGCGCGCGCCGACAGGGTTTGATGTGGTGGAACGGCCCCTCCTTTCCCGGTTCTGTCGCAAACTTTCCGTGGCGGACGTCCGCTGTATTATTGTTGGATGCGGAATTATTGTTGGATGCGGATCGAGTGGGGCGGCACGATGATCGAGTTCAAGGGCAGCCATTTTGAGCGTGAGGTGATCCTGTGGG
>DATBRF010000056.1:0-5474 GCA_036560425.1 Methylocystis sp.
AAAACCGTCCCGCCCTTTCTTGCCGCGGCTCTCGAACTCCGATCCCAGAGAAATTTTCTCCAAACGATCGAACATCCAATGAGGCCGCCTTGTTGTTATCGGACGAATACCGACGTCGCCGCCTAAACAAAGCCTCTCTCCCGGCCCTCCCGAGCCAAGCCAGCAGACCCCGTTTAGCGTGGCCCAACCATTCCCTCTCACCAACATAATGACAATATCCCTTGGGGTAGCCAAAAGCTGTCTATCGAATAGCCATTGCAGCCCCAGTGGATGGGTTTAACCCTACCCTAAGCTGCCGCGCCAGCCTTGCCGCGAAATTCTCTTAGACGTCGCAATATCCTCATAAACTCGGCATTCTCGGCTATTTATGACAGCGTAGAAAGCCGCCGACGCAGACTCATGTTGCAATGCGGTAACACCAACCATCGGGGGTAGGCGACTCAAGCTTCCGCCCACGGTCGCACCCCCTCGGCGTCGACTTCTTGCAGCGCCGCCTTTACCGAAATCCCGTCGAGCACGAGGTCGGGCGCGATCTCGACGAGAGGCATGAGAACGAATCCCCGGCCGAACAATTCCCTATGCGGAAGCGTCAGCTCTGGATCGTCGAACGTGTGATCCCCAAGGAAGAGAATATCGACGTCAATCAGCCGCGGTCCCCACCGGCGGCTGGGCTCGCGCCCCATGTCGGCTTCGATCTTCTTCACGGCAGCGAGCAGCTCATGAGGCGAGAACGCCGTTTCACCGACGGCGCAGGCGTTGGCGAAATCTCCCTGGTCGGTGACGCCCCAGGGCGGGGTCCGATAGATGCGCGATATCGCTGTCAGCCGCGCAATCTCGCGCGTTTCAATCAGATCGAGCGCCTTTCGAATATTGCCCGGCTTGTCGCCGATATTGCTGCCCAGCCCAAAACCCACTCGCATCGCTCACCCTTTCGCCTGCGCGCCGCGCAATGTGGAGAAAACCCCGAAGGCCGCCCGGTGCTCGGCGACGTCGTGGACGCGAAATATCTGCGCGCCGTCTTCCGCCGCGATCAGATTGGCGGCGATGGTCCCGACGAGCCGTCCCTCGACGCGGCCATCGGGGAGGTCCTTGAAGATGGACTTGCGCGAAACGCCGATCAGTAAGGGAAATCCGAGCCTTCGCAGTTGCGGCACGGCCCTCAGCGCCTCGTAGTTCTGCTGGCGGCTCTTTCCGAATCCGACGCCCGGATCGAGCGCGATATGGGTCTCCGAGACCCCCGCACGGCGCGCGATCGTGAGCGAGCGCTCGAAAAAGCGCAGCATATCCGAGAGGATGTCGATCTCCGGCTCGATCGCCTCGCGATTGTGCATGACGACGACCCCCGCCCCGGCCTCGGCGATCGCCGACGCCATATCCGAATCGCGCTGCAAGCCCCAAATGTCGTTGACTACAGCCACGCCGACAGACAGCGCCCGGCGCGCAGTGACGGCTTTATAGGTGTCAATCGAGACCGGGACGCCTGCCTCCCGTACCAGCGCCTCGATGAGAGGCTCGAGGCGCGCCCATTCCTCTTTAGCTGGCACGGGCGTATGACCCGGGCGGGTGGATTCCGCGCCCACGTCGACGATGTCGGCGCCCTCCGCCGTAAGCCTTCTTGCCTGGGCGATGGCTGCCTCTCGAGAGGCGAATAACCCGCCGTCAGAGAACGAGTCGGGCGTGACGTTGACAATGCCCATGATGACTGGACGTCGTCCGACAGGCGCGAAAAATCTGTCCCGGGCGGACGCGATCGCCTCCCGGTCGAAAGAAAGACCCTCAGTCATATTTGATGTAGGCGAAGCGCGGGTCGTTCTCCGGCGTGCCCTCGAGCGCGCCACCCTCCTTGCCAGGCCGCCAACCGATCACCTCCTCAATCTTCCTGGCGAGCTCGAAGTCCTTGTCGGTGACGCCCTTCGCGGTATGGGTCATCAGCTTGACCTCCAACCATGCGTACGAGGCGGCGATATCCGGGTGGTGCCAAGCGGCCTCGGCGAGATGGCCGACCGTATTGATCGCCATAAGCGTGCCCTTCCAGCTGTGGGTCTTGTATTTGCGGCGGATCCAGCCGTTTTCATAGCGCCAATGCGGCAATTCCTTCGCGAGCCGCTCGACGATCTCGCTCTCCGGCAGCGCGCGTTCTTCCTTGCTCATCTCGGCTCCCCTTCCAAAACCAGCCGCGTCGCCCGCGGCGCAAATTCTTTCACTCGACGCAGATATAGCCTAAACGAGCGTGGAGTCTTGCTCGATCGACGTAAGGAACGACATGGCGGCCAAAGTAAGCGTCACGGCGACGGCCCGGTTACATCTCGGTTTTCTCGATATGAACGGCGGGCTGGGACGCAAATTCGGGGGGCTGGGACTGTCTCTCGACGGGCCTTCGACGCGGCTGACCCTGACCAAGGCGACCAGGAATAGCGTCCAAGGCGAAGAGAGCGGACGCGGCGCCGAGCTTCTGGCGCGCGCGCAAGGTGCGCTCGCGCCCGGTTCCGCCCATGCGCTGACCATACATGAGGCGATCCCGGCCCATTCGGGATTTGGCTCGGGCACTCAGCTCGCGCTGTCGGTGGCGGCCGCCCTGCGCCAGCTCGAGGGCCTGTCCCACGATCCCGCCGCCGACGCCGCCATCATGTCGCGCGGCGCCCGCTCGGGTCTCGGGGCCGGCCTTTTCGCAACGGGCGGGGTCGTGGTCGACGGCGGGCGCGGACCGAACACTCGGACGCCCCCGGTGATCGCACGAGCGGCGTTTCCGGAAAACTGGCGCGTGCTCTTGGTTTGTGATCCCAACGCCGTTGGGCTGCATGGCGCGGATGAACGCGAAGCCTTCGTGGCGCTGCCGCCGTCGAGCGCCCTGGAGAGCGGGGAGCTCTGCCGCCTCGTGCTGATGCAGGCGCTGCCAGCTCTCGTCGAGCGGGAGCTGGCGCCGTTCGGGGCCGCCGTGGCGCGCATACAGGAGATCGTCGGCGACTATTTCGCGCCCAGGCAAGGCGGGCGGCGCTTCACCTGCGCCAAGGTGGAGGCGGCGGTCGCCCGCCTGATGCTAGAAGGCGCGACCGGCGGCGGTCAAACGTCATGGGGCCCGACAGGTTTCGCCTTCGCCGAAAGTGAAGCGGCTGCGCAGACGATCGTCGCCGCGGTGGCCCCCCAAGCCCACGCCGACGGCCTGACCATCTCGATCCGCAACGGGCTCAACAGAGGCGCGAAGCTCGACGCCGTTTATGCGGAGATGGCTTGACGACGTCAGGGGCCGAGCCTCCCTGCCGTGGGGCGACGTCTTCAAACCAAAGGCTGCCTTACCGGATACTTACCGAATGCCTAACTATAGTCCCAAAGAAATTCCGGCTCCGATTCGGTTAAGCCAGAGCGACGTTTTGAGCTTTCATTGGGACATGAACACATGCTTCGGGTGGGCTTCGACCGCGCTGAAATCGTGCGTCTGCTCGACGAAATGCCGATTAGCACAGAAACGGACACGCCAAACATCGGGCTCGTCCGCGACCAACTCGCTTACGAAGTCACAGGGTCAGCGTTCTGGGCTCAGCAATCTGACGCGCTGAACCTCATCCTCCTCGGATTAGACATTATCGCTTCATCACAGGTTGGACCTGCCTCGATGTACTATCGCTCGCGGAGCCTACCTTCACCCTGGTTACAAAACCGATAAGCCAAAGCCCAGGCGCTCTACGGGACGCTTACCGCCGTCAAGCTCGTCGAGCTATTTCGAGAGCGGCGGAACCAACCGGTTTAACAGGAGCCGGCAGGCGGTTATGGCCCTCGATCCGCCAGCAGCTGACCGAGCTGAAGCGCTCCGCGGCGCAAAATCGCTTCTTGGATCCCGAGACAAAAGCTGGATGCTTCTAAAAACCTCGCCAAATCGCCGCGTTTCTGATTCTCTGGCCTCGAGAGGATCGGAGGCGGATCGATGCGGGGGCAAGCCTGGTTTTTTCGACTCGACGAGCGGCTGAGGCGGCTGAGCGGGCTCGGGGATCATTTGGAAGCGTTCGCGGCGGCGGTCGATTTCGAGATGTTCCGCGCCGATCTCGTCGCGGCGCTGGGCTATTCCGACGGCGCGCAGGGCGGAAGGCCGCCCTTCGATCCGGTGATGATGTTCAAGATCCTCGTCATCCAGGCGATGGACAATCTCTCCGACGCGCGCGCCGAGTTTCTCATCAACGACCGCATGTCCTGCATGCGTTTCCTCGGCCTGTCGCTCGCCGATCGGGTTCCCGACGCGCGCACGATCTGGCTGTTCCGCGAGAAGCTCGCCAAAGCGAGCGCGATCGAGGGGCTGTTCGCCCGCTTCGACGCGGCGTTGCGCGCCTCGGGCTATATCGCCATGTCGGGCCAGATCGTCGACACGACGCTGGTCGCCGCGCCGAAGCAGCGCAACACCGAGGACGAAAAGAAGGCGATCAAGGAGGGCCGCATTCCCGAAGGCTGGGCCGAGAACCCGCGAAACTGCGGCAGAAGGATCGGGACGCGCGCTGGACCGTGAAGTTCAGCAAGGCGAAGGCGCGGCCCGACGGAACGAAGCCGCCGGTCGACATCGCCGTCCCGACCTTCGGCTATCAGAACCATATTGCGATCGATAAAGGCTTCGGCTTCATCCGCACATGGATGGCGACCGACGCCGCCGCCTACGAAGGCGCGCGGCTGCGCGAGGGCCTGCTCGACAAGAGCAACACGGCGGCGTCGGTCTGGGCCGACACGGCCTATCGCTCGGCCGCCAATGAGGCGTTCCTCGCCAAGAACGGCTTCGTCAGCCGCATCCATCGCAAGAAGCCCAAGGGTCGGCCCATGCCCAACGCGGTCCGTCGGGCGAACGCCCTCAAATCGACCGTTCGCTCGCGCGTCGAACATGTCTTCGCCGAGCAGAAGGACAGGATGGGCCTCTTCATCCGCACGATCGGCATCGCGCGCGCCAGAGTGAAAATCGGGATGGCCAACCTCGTCTACAACGTCAAGCGGCTGGTCTTCTGGCGAAGGACCGTCGCCGCCTGATCGCCGCAGGAGACGGGAAGCCCCGGCAGCGCGGCGCAGCCCATCCCGTCTCTTCATGTCAGCGAAACACCCCGACGCCAACGCAACGCTGGCGGCCTGTTGATAGAAGCGTCCAGCTTTTCGAAGACGGCACCGACAGCAAGCCTTAAGCGCTGCGCTTCGGGAGCGCCTGCCAAGAAAATGCAGCTAGGCGTAGCGGCTAGCTGGTGAGCTGCTTGGATGCGGGGGCAGGATTTGAACCTGCGACCTTCAGGTTATGAGCCTGACGAGCTACCGGGCTGCTCCACCCCGCGGCAGGGTTTTTCTGCCGCTTTTGGGGGCGGCTTATTGTTTGTATGTATATCGTGAGGAGGGGTTTCATGTGTTTAGCGGGCCTGGCGACGACCTACTCTCCCAGGTCTTGAGACATAGTACCATTGGCGCGGAAGCGTTTGACGGCCGAGTTCGGGATGGGATCGGGTCTGATCGCTTCGCCG
>DATBRF010000057.1:0-52485 GCA_036560425.1 Methylocystis sp.
CAGCCGAACGCGCACCCTTCAACGTCACGCCCGCAGGAGAAGAAAAAATGTCCGTTGCTCACGACGAGGCGAAGCTCGAGGCGCTTGCCAACAAGGTGATGGTCGACGTCGCGGGCGCCATCGGCGTTCTCATGGCTTATATGGGCGATCAGGCGGGCGTTTATCGCGCGCTGGACGACATCGGGCCGGCGACCGTCCCGCAATTATCGCAAAAGACCGGGTTGAATCCGAAATATCTCCACGAGTGGCTCGGCTCGAACGCCGCCGCGGGCTATGTCTCCTATGACCCGGAGGCCGAGACCTTCTACCTGACGCCCGAACAGGCGCTGATCTTCACCCGCGAAGGCCAGCCGGCCTGCATGCAGGGTTTCTTCCAGTCTGTCGTCTCGCAATTCGAGACGCATGAAAAGGCTGTCGAGACCTTCAAATCCGGGCGCGGCCGGCCATGGGGCGAGCACGCGTCGGGATGCTTTTGCGGAACGGACCGCTTCTTCCGCCCGGCCTATATGGCCAATCTGCTCGAACGCTGGATCCCGAGCCTCGACGGCGTGGAGGCGAAATTGCGGGCGGGCGGCAGGATCGCGGATATCGCCTGCGGACACGGCTCGTCGACGATCCTGCTCGCTCAGGCCTTTCCCAATTCCCGCGTCTTCGGCTTCGACTTCCACGAGCCGTCGATTCAGGCGGCGCGGAAAAAGGCGGCGCAGGCGGGGCTCGCCAATGTCGAGTTCCATGTCGCCGAAGCGAAGGATTTTCCCGGCTCCGATTATGATCTCGCCTGCATATTCGACGCGCTGCACGACATGGGCGATCCCGTCGGCGCCGCCCGCCACATAAAGGAGACGTTGAAGCCCGACGGAGCCTTCATGCTGGTCGAGCCGCTGGCGGGCGACCGCATGCAAGATAATCTGCATCCGCTCGGCCAAATCTTCTACGGCTTCTCGACGACGGTCTGCACCCCGGCCTCGCTCGCGCAGGAGGTCGGGCGGGGCCTCGGAGCCCAAGCGGGCCAGAAGCGCTTGACCGAAGTATTGAACGACGCGGGCTTTCAGAAGGTCCGCCGCGCCAGCGTCACGCCAACGAATATGGTGCTGGAGGCGACTTTGTAGCCGCCGCCCGCCCCTCTCCGGCCATTGCCGATCGCTGCGGACCGCAAACATCGCGCGGGGCTGGCGCGCTTGTCCGCGGCGGCGCGCGCGGATATTGTCGCCCCGACGAAACGCCGGGGAGCCGCATGAAACTCCAAACTGCATTGGTTCTGGCCCTTTTCGGCCTCTCGCTCGGGCTTTCAGCCTGCGACAAATGCGGCGGCTTCCAGGAAATTCGCGTGCCTGCGCTTCCCCACGCCTGCAGGGACGCCGCTGCGCGCTAGCGCGCTTTCCGCTCGCATGGAACCATCCGAGCAGCAGGAAATCGCGCCGAAAATCAAACATCTGGAGCGCATTCTCATCGCAAAAGCCTGCCAATTTTTGCGGAATGCGCTCAAGAATTGGGGCAGCAGCGGAGGCCATGCTTGTCCAAAGCCGATCTTATTCTGGAAAAAAAACACCGCGGCGAGAAGCTCGTCGTCATCACCGCCTATGACGCGCCCACGGCCCGCATCGAGGCGGAGGCGGGCGTCGACATCATTCTCGTTGGCGACAGCGTCGGCGTGAACATGCTGGGCTACTCGCATGAGCGCGAGGTGACGCTCGCCGACATGGCGCATCACATCGCCGCCGTGCGGCGCGGCGCGCCAGACGTCTACATTATCGGCGATCTGCCCTACGCCACCTATGACACGCCCGAAATGGCGCTCGCGAGCGCGCGCATCCTATGCAACGCCGGCGCCGATTGCGTGAAATTCGAAGGCGCCCAGCCCGACGTCGTGGCCACTCTCACGGCGGCGGGCGTCGACGTCTGCGGCCATCTCGGCCTCGAATCCCAGCATCAGGAGATCAAGCGCCGGCAGGGCAAGACCGCCGAGGCCGCCGCGGCGCTCTATGACGACGCGCTGGCGGGCGATGCGGCGGGACAGAAATTTCTGGTGCTGGAGCTCGTGCCGCAAGAGGTCGCCGGGAAAATCACCCGCGCCGTGGCGGCCGCGACCATCGGCATTGGCGCGGGGCCGGAGACGGACGGGCAGGTGCTGGTCGTCAACGACCTCGCCGGCGTGACGACGCGGGCGTTCAAGCACAACCGCCGCTATGGCGAGATCGGCGCGGCGTTGCGCGCGGCCGTCGCCGCCTATACGCAGGACGTGCGCGCGGGCGCCTTTCCCGGCCCCGAGCACGCCTTCCATATGGCCGACGAGGAACGCGCGGCCTTCGAGAGATTGCGCCCGTGAGCTCGTTAGAGACGCCGGTCGGCCTACTCCTCGTCAATCTCGGCACGCCGGACGCGCCGGACGTCGCCTCGGTGCGCCGATATCTCGCCCAATTTCTCTCCGACCCCCGCGTCGTCGACCTGCCGCGCGTCCTGTGGCTGCCCGTTCTCTACGGGGTCGTGCTCAACACGCGGCCGAAGAAATCCGCCCACGCCTATGAGACGATCTGGAATCACGACATCGGCGAAGGCCCGCTGAAGACCATCACACGCCGCCAAGCCGAAAAGCTCGCGGCGCGCGCGCTGCCCGGCAAGGCGCCCGTCATCGTCGACTACGCCCTGCGCTATGGCTCGCCGACGATCGCAGCGCAGATCGACATGCTGGTGGCGAAGGGATGCGAGCGCATCGTTCTTTTGCCGCTCTATCCACAATACGCCGCCTCGACAAACGCCTCGGTCGTCGACGCGGCTTTCGCGCATCTGAAGCGCTTGCGCCGCCAGCCCGCATTGCGCATCGGCGCGCCCTATTACGACGACCCCGCCTATATAGAGGCGCTTGCCGCCCGCATGAGGCGCGACCTCGCCACGCTCGATTTCGAGCCCGAGGCGATCGTCGCCTCTTTCCACGGACTGCCGCAGGCGCAGGTCGACCGCGGCGATCCCTATCGGGCGCATTGCGAGGCGACCTGGCGGTTGCTGGGCGCGGCGCTCGCCATGCCAGAAGAGAAGCTTCGGCTCTCCTTCCAGTCGCGCTTCGGCCCGGCGCAATGGATCGCGCCTTATACGAGCGACGTCATCCAAACGCTCGCGACCGCCGGCGTGAAGCGGGTGGCGGTGGTCACGCCGGGCTTTTCCGCCGATTGCCTCGAGACGATCGAGGAGATCGGCGTGCAAATCCGCGATCTTTTCCTCGAAAACGGCGGCGAGAGATTTGCGCGGCTCTCATGCCTCGACGATAGCGAGGAAGGCATGGCGCTGATCGAGACGCTGGCGCGGCGCGAGCTTGCCGGCTGGGTTTGAGCCTTCTTGCTGGCGCCGCAATTTTCGGTTCAGATCGGCTCATGTTTCAGCTTCGCTTAGCTCTCGTCGCCGCCGCCGCGCTCATCGTCGCCAACGCCGCCGCTGCGCAAGAGGCCGGAATCTCCTCCGGCGGTCAGGCGATCGGCAGGCTTTTCGAGGGCCTGGGCCTGCGCAGGCCCCCGCCGCCCGCCCCCGATTTCGTGCGCGAGTCGCGCACGAAAAACATGGACTATGTTCCGCTCACGCCGACGCCCGAAAAGAACGACAAGCAGCGCGCCGCCGAGCTGCGAGCCGCGGGCGCCGCGCTGGAGCGCGCCGCCGCGCAGGCGCGGCAAAGGGCGGCGCGGGTGAAGGCGCCGGATTGACCGCGCCACGCGGCTGTAAAGGAACGGCGCCATCGAGCGGGGAACAATGGCGCGCTCGACGGAATTTAAGGGCTTCCCGGACGGGACGCCGCGTTACGCGACGCTGCCCGTCTTTCCGTCCCGAGGACCCCGATGCGGCGCATGCTTCTCTTTGCGGGCGCTCTCGCGGGCGCGGTCGGTTTGGCGGCGTTTTCGAACGAGGCTCCCCGCGCGAGAAGCGCGACCGAGATCGAAGCGATTTTGAGAGAGCTTCGTCTGCCGCAGGATTTCTCCATCTGGCTCTATGCGCTCGCGCCCGGCGCGCGGACCATCGCCGTGGGGCCGAAAGGCAAGGCGATCTTCATCGGCACGGGCGCGGAAAATGTAATCTACGCGCTGACGCCCGGCGAGGGGCGCGCCACGGCCATCGAGCGGCTCGAGCTCGCGATCGCCTTCGACCTGCCGCACGGCCTATGCTTTTCGGAGGACGGGACGCTCTTCATCGTCGAGCGCAACCGCGTGCTCGCCATTCCGGACGCCGAGGACACGTGGCGTAAGCCGCACGCGCGCATCATTGTCGCGAAAGGCGAGCTTATACCGCGGCAGGAGGAAAGCGACTACCACACGTTGCGCGTCTGCCGCGTGGGACCGGACGACAAGCTCTACATCTCGCTTGGCCAACCCTATGACGTCCCCCCCAAGGATAAGCTCGCCTTCTACGAACGCACCGGCGTCGGCGGCGTCATCCGCATGAATCTCGACGGCGCAAATCGTGAAGTCTTCGCGCGGGGCGTACGCAATTCCGTCGGCATGGATTTCAATCCGGCGGACGATTCCCTTTGGTTTACCGACAATCAATCGAACGAGCTGGGGGACGATGGGCCTCCCGAGGAGCTGAACCGCGCGCCCATCCCTTGGCTCCACTTCGGCTTCCCCTGGTATGGCGGCGGCCATGTCCGCACGCCTGAATACGCCTCGGAGGAGCCGCCGCCCGGCGTCGTCTTTCCAGAGGTGGAGGAGGAAGCCCACGCAGCCGGGCTCGGCATGACCTTCTACAGGGGCGTCGCCTTTCCGAAGAAATACCGGGGCGGCATCTTCTCGGCCCAGCACGGCTCGGGCGCCCGCAACCCGCCGGTTGGCGCCCGGCTCATGTTCACCCGGCCGGGGCCGGACGGAACTGGAGGCGTGAGCGAACCCTTCGTCGAAGGCTGGAACACGGGCGCCATGCCCTATCTCGGACGGCCAGTCGACGTCGCCGAAACGCCTGAGGGCGACCTTCTCGTCAGCGATGACGAGAATGGCGCGATCTACCGCGTCATCTACCGGCGCTCGGTCGTCGCCAGCAAATGACCGCATGATTGCGGTCGGAGCGGCGCGTCGCCATTTGTGCCTGCAATAGCCTCTCCAACAGAGTGGGAATCATGCATACGGCGATCAGAAAAGCCGACGAGCGCGGGGCGGGTGATTTCGGCTGGCTCGACACGCGCCACAGCTTCTCCTTCGGCCAGTATTACGACCCCCAACAAATGGGCTTTGGCCCGCTCCGGGTGATCAATGAGGATCGCGTCGCGCCCGGCGGCGGCTTTCCGGCCCATCCGCACAAGGACATGGAGATCATCTCCTATGTGCTCGACGGCGCCCTGGCGCATAAGGACAGCACCGGCGTCGGCTCCATCGTCAGGCCCGGCGACGTGCAGCGCATGAGCGCGGGGACCGGGGTGCGCCACAGCGAATACAACGCCTCCGACCGGTCCCCGGTTCATTTCCTCCAGATCTGGATCGTCCCGGAACGTGACGGCCTTGCGCCGGGCTATGAGCAAAAGCGTTTTGGCGTGGAGGAAAAGCGCGGCCGCCTGCGCCTCATCGCCTCGCGCGACGGGCGGGAGGGCTCGCTCACCATCCATCGCGACGTCGACCTCTACGCCACCGTGCTGAACGCAGGCGAAAGCGTGTCGCACGACATCGCGCCGGGCCGCGGGGCCTGGGTGCAAGTTGCGCGCGGCGCGCTCGCGGTTAACGGCGCCCCGCTGGAGGCCGGCGACGGGATCGCCTTAAGCGGCGCCGACGCCTTGCGCCTGGAAGGGCGCGAGGAGGCGGAGGCGCTCGTGTTCGACATGGCGATGTAGGTCACTCCAAATGCGCCGGCGCCTCGAAGGCTTCCTTGTCGGTGACGATGGTCAGCATGGCGTCGGCGCTCTTGGGTTTCGGGCCGGTCGAAAACAGCGTCAGCGCGAAACCCGCGCCATCCTGCTTGCTTTCGATGAAAAGCGGCTCGGGGACTTCGGCGAAGACATCCTGCGCCTTGCCCGGGTTGTGGACGGTCAGACGCCAGGAGTCGCCGTCCTTTAGCAGCGAGAGCCGTTTTGCCGCCTCCGCCGCGCTTATCCTGACCGGCACGCGCTTCTCGGCCGCCGCAATGGCGCTCGCGAAGGGCGAGGCGCCGGCTTGCGGCAGGGTGAGGGAAAGCTGCGCCCTGGCGGGCAGGCAAATCTTGCCGCAGGCGGCGTAGTCGAGATCGAGAGCGAGCGTCACCGGCGCCTTCGGATCTTTCGGCGTGACCTTCACCGGAAAGATGACCGTCTCGTCATAGCCGGCGACGATCGTGCCGGCTTCGTCGAAATGCCTGGGCGCGGGAAAGGCCGCGTCCACCTTGGCGACATTGACCGATTTCGAGAAATCAAAAACGGGAGGGGAGCCCGCTTCGCCGGGCTGTCGCCAATAAGTGACGGTCTTCGGCGCGAGGCTGATTTCCACGCCCGCATGGTAGGCGCCGTCGGCCATCGGGCCCGCCGAAAGGAGGCGGACAGCGGAAACGCTTCCCTTGGCGGGAGCGGTCGCGAAAGAGAGCTCCGCCGCCGCCGCGCTCGCCATTGCGAAAGCGACGGCGAGCGTGGCCGCGCAAAGGAAAAAGACGCGCGTCTTGTGCTCGAGCTTTGTCATCAGGATGTATTTTCCGTGGTCGGTTCGTCGCGATTTATCGACGCCGCTTGTTAAGGGGGCTTTGCGGGCGTAGCATGATGCTATGAGCAGGCGGCGCCCCAAGCAAGCTTCCACAGAATCTCCGGAACCCCAGGCCTCCGGCCGCCGATATCTGGACGGGCAATTGCTCGTCGCCATGCCCGGCATGACCGATGAGCGTTTCGCGCGCTCGGTTATCTATCTTTGCGCGCATTCGGAAGACGGGGCGATGGGCATCGTCGTCAACCAGCCCGCGCGGGTGAAGAATTTTCCCGATCTCCTCGTGCAGCTCCAAGTGATCGCGCCCGAGGAGCGCATCAGACTGCCGCGCGGAGCCGAAGAGATTCAGGTGCTCTCCGGCGGGCCGGTGCAAACCGATCGCGGCTTCGTGCTGCACTCTCCGGATTTCTTCCTGGATAATTCGACGCTGCCGATCGACGAGGGCGTCTCGCTCACGGCGACCATCGACATTCTGCGCGCCATCGCCGCCGGCGAGGGGCCGCATCACGCGGTGCTCGCGCTCGGCTACGCCGGGTGGGACGCCGGCCAGCTCGAAGATGAGATCCAGCATAACGGCTGGCTGCACTGTCCGGCCGATCCGGCGCTGCTTTTCGATCGGGACCTCAGCGGCAAGTATACGCGCGCGCTGCGCTCCATGGGCGTCGATCTGGAGCGGCTGTCCTCTGCGGCGGGGCATGCGTAAAGAGCAAACCCCTTTCTCCCGCTAGCGGGAGAGGGAATCAAGGCGCCGGCCGGCCTCGGTCTCGGGCGCGATTTCAGCTCGATCGAATCCAGGTCCATCGTGAGCTGGGCCATTGTTTGCTCTAACGCAGGAAATCGCTCGAGAGTAGATTCATCCGCAGCTCGAAGCTCTGAAACTGGGTGAAAATCGGGATAAGCCAGGACTTGATGGCCGCGCGCACCACGATCGATATGTCGGAGGGCGGATCACGCAGAAATGTGGTCAGAGAGAGGTCGATATTGTCCAGCGCTGCAGCGATGGCGCTTTCAAGCTTTGGGATGACGAGCTTGCCGCGCGCCGGATAGCGGGAGAGGATTTCGTGCGCTTCGGCGCGCAACGGCGCGGCGCCCTCATTGTGGATGACTGTCAGCCACAGGTCAGGCCAGGTGGTGTTCAGCATACGGGCGTTGCTCGCCGCCGTCTGAGAACTGTCCGACTGGAAGAGAATGATGGGTTCGACGCCTGCGCGGCGCGCCTCCTCCAGAAAGCCGATTTCGGCGATCGTCGAGAACAGCTGATCGTAAGAACGGCTCCAGACATCGACGACCTTTGGCGCGTCGTCGGCCACAAGCAGGCGGTCGAAGAGCGAAATCTGTCCCTTCACGTCGCCTATATCGACGATGCGGGAAAGCCCCGGAAAGCGCAGGGCGTAGTTGGGCTCGCGCGAATCCGTGTCAAACCCTTCGACCGCGACTCCGCGCGAGAGATAATAGTCGGTAAGCAGCCGCGCCGCCGTCGTCACGCCAGTGCGCGAGTGGGGCGAACAGACAAAGTAGACGAAGGTGCGGCGACTCATCTGTTCCCCGACGACGAGGGCGGCGTCGCCTTCGTCTTAGCGTCCTCTGGCCACGCCCGTTGTGATGAGATCGAGAAGCCCGACACGCTCGAATTCGTCCGCGACCCTGGCGAGCCAGGTGCGCACATAACCGCGCAGGACGAAAGAGTGATCCGCCGGTTCGCCTTCCGCCGTCTGATTCGCGATGAAGGACGAATAGGGCGTGCCGGCGAGCTCGACCTGCTCATAGGCGAGCTCGCCAAGCTTCGGGATGGTGATCTCTCCCGTCGTGTTGACGTCCTCGAAATATTTTGAGTGGGTCTGTGGATCCCATTCGAAGAAGGTCGTGTCGTTCACATGGTTCTTGACCATGAAGTAGTTGGCGTCTGACATATAGGGCGCAATCTCGGCGATCTCATCGAGAGATGCGATCGACGGCCCGATGACGTGGAGCAGAATGAAGCGAAACTCGCCCGCCTTCACCGCGTCGAAAAAGCCGATTTCGTCGAGCGCCTCGAGCGCCGGGCTCAGGCCTCCGGCCCGCACGTCGATGACGCTGACCTTGGCCTGCGACGCGTTCAGCGTGTCGATGATCTTCATCTGATCGGCGGTCGACGTCAGATCGACGATCATCGTCTCGTCGGGGTGGAAACGGAAGAGCGTGCCCCGGGGCGTCTCCGTATCGAACGCCCGTGTCTGAATATTGTTGAGGGAGAGAAAATCGAGAACGGCTCGCGAAATTGTGGTCTTGCCGACGCCCCCCTTATCGGCGCCGACGACGATGACCGTCGGTTTCATAGCGGCTCCTGAAGATTGTTGAGGCGGAGTGACTTCCCTCACGTCGCGCCGCGGTTCCGGCTCCTTTTTCGGAGGCGGCATTTCTTTCACGGTTTTGATCGGCCTCTTTACCATGCGGTCTCCTATGGCGTTTGATCGTCAGCTGGCGCGCCGCTCCGATTGCTTACCTCACTCTTAACAAACATAGATTGTGGCCGCTTGTCATGTCCCAGCTGTGAATTCGCCGTAGATTGAACATTTAACACTACTATCTTGTGGTTTTATCGCATAGCGCGTCTTCCCAAGGTGAATTGACTTACGTGCGATTTAGAGTATCTAACCGTTCGAAATACAGAACGCCGGCGCGGCTCTACGCCTCCCCGCCCAGCTTAGAAACGAGCGCATGAGCACAGTGGATATTGCCGCCCAACCGCCCGCCGCCTCGCCGGACTCCGGAGCGCCCCTCTTGCGCGTCGAGGACCGGAACGGCGTTATCCACGAACTCGTGGCCGTGGAGGGCTGGCGGTTGATGGAAATATTGCGCGATTACGGCGTCGGCATGGAGAACACATGCGGGGGCGCGCTTGCCTGCGCCGAATGCCATGTGGTGCTCGACGCCGAATCGGCCGCCCGCGTGCCCCCGCCGCGCCAGGACGAGCTGGAGAAGCTCGACGAATTGCCGATGCTCTATCAAAATTCCCGTCTTGCCTGCCAAATCATCTGGTCTGACGAGATGAGCGGCCTTTCTCTCAAGCTCGCCCAGGAAACGTGATGCCCGCGCTCAAACATCCGCAGATACTCCTGGCGTCTGACCTCGCCGGCGGCGAGGTCGTGTTTCTCGGCGCCGAGGGGTGGGAGCGCGACCACGCCCGCGCCCGCGTGGCGCGCAGCGAGGACGAGGCCGCCGCGCTCGAGAGCTTTGGCAAGGCCGAGATCGCCGGAAATAAAGTTGTCGACGTCTATCTCGCCGATGTGGAGGTTGGCGTGGACGGCGTGCCAACGCCGCTGCACTACCGCGAGAAGATGCGCCTGAAAGGACCGAGCGTGCGTCCCGATCTTGGCAAGCAGGCAAAAGGAGGCGCACATGACCGCTCATGATCCCGGCCTCGCACGGCCAAACGCCCCGACGACCACCTACCGTTACGACGAGTTCGACGCCGTTTTCGTGCGCGAGCGGGTCGCCGAGTTTCGCGAGCAGGTGCGCCGGCGCCTCGAGGGCTCGCTGACGGAAGACGAGTTCCGTCCCTTCCGCCTGATGAACGGGCTTTATCTGCAGCTTCACGCCTATATGCTGCGGGTCGCCATTCCTTACGGCACGCTGACGGCGCGGCAAATGCGGCGTCTCGCCGACATCGCCGATAAATACGATCGCGGTTACGGCCATTTCACGACCCGCCAGAACCTCCAATACAACTGGCCAAAGCTCGTCGACACGCCGGACATTCTGGAGTCGCTCGCCGGGGTCGAGATGCACGCCATCCAGACGTCGGGCAATTGCATCCGCAATGTCACCGCCGACCATTTTTCGGGCGTTGCGCCGGATGAAATCGAGGATCCGCGTCCCACGGCGGAATTTTTGCGCCAATGGTCCAGCGCGCACCCCGAGTTTTCCTTCCTGCCCCGCAAGTTCAAGATCGCGGTGACGGGCGCCGACCATGATCGCGCGGCGATCATGGTCCATGACATCGGCCTGCGCATCTTGAAGAGTGACGCGGGCGAGATCGGCTATCAGGTTGTCGTGGGCGGGGGACTCGGCCGCACGCCCTTCGTCGGCAAGGTGATCCGCGACTATGTGTCGCGGGACGACCTCCTCGCCTATCTCGAGGCGATCATGCGGGTCTACAACCGCTTCGGCCGCCGCGACAACAAATTCAAGGCGCGCATCAAGATCCTCGTGCACGAAAAGGGAATCGACGAGGTTCGCGCCGCGGTCGAGGCGGAATTCGCCGCCATGGACCGCTCCGTCTTCTCCTTCGACCCGGCCGAATTCGAGCGCATCGCCGCCTTTTTCACGCCGCCGCCTTATGAGGCGCTCCCTGCGGAGTCGGCGAAGCTGCGGACGCAGGGCGTCGAACATCCGGCTTTCGGCAACTTTCTCGATATGAACGTCTCGCCGCACCGGGTTCCGGGCTACGCCATCGTCACCGTGTCCCTGAAGCCGATTGGCGGCATCCCCGGCGACGCGACCTCGCAACAGATGCGGCTTCTGGCGGACGCCAGCGAGCGTTTCGGCTTCGGGGAGCTGCGCGTCTCCCATGAGCAGAACATCATCCTGCCGCATGTGAAGCAGGACGAGCTTCTCGATCTGTGGAAGCTGCTCGACGGCGCTGGATTGGCCACGGCGAACGCCGGCCTCGTCTCCGACATCATCTCCTGCCCCGGCCTCGATTATTGCTCGCTCGCCACGGCGCGCTCGATTCCCATTGCACAGGCGATCTCCAAGCGCTTCTCCGATCTCTCGCGCCAGCGTCGCATCGGGAAGCTGGGAATCAAGATCTCCGGCTGCATCAACGCCTGCGGCCATCACCATGTCGGCGCGATCGGCATTCTGGGCCTCGAAAAGAAAGGCCAGGAATCCTATCAAATCACGCTCGGCGGCGATCCGACCTTTTCCGCCTCGATCGGCGAGATTCTCGGTCCGGGAGTCTCTGCCGAACAAGTGCCCGATGTCATAGAGCACATTGTGGATTTCTATCTGGCGGAGCGCCGGGAGGGCGAGACGTTCATCGAGACCTGGCGGCGCATCGGTCATGCCCGCTTCAAGGATGTGCTGCGGCGGGAGGGAGAAGATGGCGCTGATATCTGATGGCCGCTTCGTCGAAGACGACTGGCGCCGCCTCGCCGACGAAGAGGCCCTGCCCAAGAGCGGCAAGGTCGTTGTGTCGCTCGCGCGTGTGGAGCACGCCCTTGCCCATCTTCCCGAGGGCGTCTCTCTGGGCGTGAACGTCCCGAACACGACCGATCCCGCGTCGCTCGCTCTGGCGCTCCCGCGTCTCGGACTCGTCGAGATCGCCTTCCCGGCCTTCGCCGACGGTCGCGGTTTCTCGCTGGCGCGTCTTATCCGCAGGGCCGGCTTCAAGGGTGAATTGCGCGCGAGCGGGCGTCTCCTTGCCGATCAATACGCTCATGCGCTCGGCTGCGGCTTCGACACGATCGAAATCCCCGACGATCTCGCCGAACGGCAGGACGAATCCCAGTGGCGGGCGGCGCGCGCCGCGCATGCGCGCACCTATCAACGCGGCTATGTCGCGCCGGGCTCCATCCTCGACGCCCGGCGAAAGGCGGCGGCGAGATGATGGCTCATCAAGCAGGCCAGTCGATATGAATCCTTCAATCCCTGAAATTCTAGGGCCCCGCCTCGCGCCCCTCGACCTCGGCAATCGGCTCCGGCTCGTTCGCGAGTTCATTCCCGGCCGCATCGTCTTCACGACGAGCTTCGGCATCGAGGATCAGCTCGTTACGCATTCGATCTGCACGCAGAGCCTCGACATCGACATCGTGACGATCGACACGGGCCGCCTGTTCCCGGAGACCTATGCTCTTTGGGAAGAGACCGAAGCCCGCTACGCCCGCCGGATCCGCGCGGCCTATCCGCAGTCCGCGCCGCTCGAAGCGCTCGTCGAGGAGCAGGGCGTCAATGGTTTCTATAAATCCGTCGAGGCGCGCAAGGCCTGCTGCCATGTGCGCAAGGTCGAGCCGCTCTCGCGCCTGCTCGCCGGCGTTTCGGCCTGGATCACAGGCCTGCGCGCCGATCAATCGGGGGCGCGCGCCGATGTTCCGCTCATCGCTCTCGACGCAAACTACAGGGTGCTCAAAATCAATCCCTTGCTCGACTACAAGCGGGACGACATCGTCGCCGCCACGCAAGAATTCTCGGTCCCCGTGAACGCGCTTCACGCCAGGGGCTTCCTCTCGATCGGCTGCGCGCCCTGCACGCGGGCCATAGAGCCCGGCGAAGACGAACGCGCCGGCCGCTGGTGGTGGGAAGAAGACAGCAAGAAGGAATGCGGCTTGCATGTGGGCGAGGACGGCGTGCTCCGCCGCGGCCCGGCGCCAGCATCGTCTCCGTCGACGGAGGTCTTCGGATGACCGCGCTTCCCATGCGCTCGCTGGGCCACCTCGATCGCCTGGAGGCGGAAAGCATCCACATCATGCGCGAGGCCGTCGCGGAATGCGAGCGGCCGGTGATGCTGTTTTCCATCGGAAAGGACTCCATGGCGATGCTGCACGTCGCCAGGAAGGCCTTTTATCCATCCAAGCCGCCCTTCCCGCTGCTGCATGTCAACACGACATGGAAGTTTCGGGAGATGATCGAGTTCCGAAACAAGATTGTGAAGGAATGGGGTCTGGAGCTCATCGAATACGTCAATCCCAAGGGGATTGAGATGAACATCAGCCCGTTCGTCCACGGCTCGAAGCTCCATACCGAGATCATGAAGACGGAGGCGCTGAAGCAGGCGCTCGACAAATATAAGTTCGACGCGGCCTTCGGCGGCGCGCGCCGCGACGAGGAGAAGTCGCGCGCCAAGGAGCGCGTGCTCTCTTTCCGCACGGCGCAGCATCGCTGGGATCCGAAGAACCAGCGCCCCGAATTCTGGCGCCTCTACAATACGCGCAAGGCGCCGGGCGAAAGCCTGCGCATTTTTCCGATGTCCAATTGGACCGAAGCCGATGTCTGGGACTATATCGCGCGGGAGAACATCCCCGTCGTGCCGCTCTATTTCGCCAAGGAGCGCCCGGTGGTGCGCCGCAGCGGCACGCTGATCATGGTCGACGACGAGCGCATGACGCTCGAGCCGGGCGACGTCGTCGAGCGAAGGATGATCCGATTCCGCACGCTCGGCTGCTATCCGCTGACCGGCGGCATAGAGAGCGAGGCGACCACGCTCGACGAGATCATCACGGAAATGCGCGAAAGCCGCTCGTCGGAGCGACAGGGTCGGCTGATCGACCATGACGGCTCTAGCTCTATGGAGCAGAAAAAGCAGGAAGGATATTTTTGAGATGCAGGGCGTCGAGGTCAAAGAAGCCCCCGCGCCGGCTGTCGCGCGCCTTTCCGCCGACAAGCCGCTTCTGCGTTTCATCACCTGCGGCTCGGTCGACGACGGCAAGTCGACACTGATCGGCCGCCTGCTCTACGACGCGAATCTCGCGCCCGACGATCTTATCGCGGCG
This sequence comes from Methylocystis sp., assembly GCA_036560425.1. GTDB lineage: Bacteria > Pseudomonadota > Alphaproteobacteria > Rhizobiales > Beijerinckiaceae > Methylocystis. Next base: position 14,096 of record DATBRF010000057.1, read on the forward strand.
CTCGAAGCCGACTCGAAGAAACACGGCACGCAGGGCGACGATCTCGATTTCGCTCTGCTCGTCGACGGCCTCGCGGCCGAGCGCGAGCAGGGCATCACCATCGACGTCGCCTATCGCTATTTTGCGACAGACAAGCGCAAATTCATCGTCGCCGACACGCCCGGCCACGAGCAATATACGCGCAACATGGCGGTGGGCTCCTCGACGGCGGATCTGGCCATTCTGCTCGTCGACGCGCGCAAAGGCATTCTGCCGCAAACGCGCCGCCACAGCGTGATCAACGCCATGTTCGGCGTGCGCCACGTCGTGGTCGCGGTGAACAAGATGGACCTCGTCGACTACAGCGAGGACGTGTTCAAGAAAATCGTCGCCGATTTTCACGCGTTCGCAAGGAATCTTCATTTTGCGTCGATCTACGTCGTGCCGCTTGTCGCCAAAGATGGCGACAATCTCGTGCATGGCGGCGCGAACATGCCCTGGCACGACGGCCCGCCGCTCTTGACCTATCTGGAAGGCGTCGCGATCGAGGATGCGATGCGCGTCGCGCCCTTCCGGATGCCGGTTCAATGGGTCAATCGTCCAAACCTCGATTTCCGCGGCTTCTCCGGCTTCGTCAGCGGCGGCAATATCCGGCCTGGCGATCTCGTCCGCATCCTGCCTTCGGGGCGCGACACGCGCGTTTCCCGCATTGTCACCTATGACGGCGATCTGGAAAGCGGCGTCAGCGGCCAGTCGGTGACGCTGACCCTGGCGGAGGAAATTGATTGCTCGCGAGGCGATCTCTTGAGTTCGCCGATCTCCCCGGCGCGCGTGGGCGACAGGCTGGAAGCGAAACTTCTATGGCTCGTGCGCGAGCCGCTGACGACCGGGAAGAGCTATCTGCTCAAAATCGGCGCGAAGCTGACGCCCGCAATCGTCAATTCCGTGCAGTCGCGCATCGAGATCGAGTCGGGCCTTGCAGCGCCGCTGCCTGCGGGCCAAACCCTCGCCTTCAATGAAATCGGCGAGGCGCAGCTCTCCCTCGAAACGGTGGTCGCCTGCGATTCCTACGCGGAGAACCGTGAGACGGGCGGCTTCATCCTCATAGACCGCATCACAAATGAGACGGTCGCGGTTGGCATGGTCAAGGAAGTTTTGGCCGAGAGCCGCCGTCCGGAAGCGCCGCTGATGGATGTCAGCTATGCCTCGATGGAGGGCGTCACTGAAGAACAAGCTGTGTTGCGGTCGCTCCCGAAACGCAGCCTGCTGAAAGCGATCTCCTGGCTTGTCGTTGCGGGCTTGACGAACTTCGTCGCCGTCCATGCTTTCCTTGGAGACGCTGTCTTGTCGCTCGAGATCGCCGGCGTCGAGAGCATAGCGGCTTTCGCGCTGTTTTATGTCCACGAGCGCTTATGGACGCGGTGGCGTTTTGGCCTGGAGCGCAAGGAGGGCAGCGAGCCGATCGATGACCCGGACATTTGACGAGTGTCAGCGGAGCCGCGCGGAGCGGCTCCCACTTTAGCGCTTTCCGCGCGCATGGAATCATGGGAGCGATAAGAAATCGCGCCAAATCCAAAATTTGGAGCGCATTCTCATCGCAAAAGTCTGTCAACTTTTGCGGAATGCGCGCAAGACTTTTTCTTAAAAGAGCCGAGGGCGATCCGACCGCACCCCCTGCTCGAAGCTGTGCTGCACTCTTTCAGCCCACATCTCGGGCGATCCTTCCGGCGTCACGCGGATCTGGAAGTTTTGCGGGGGAACGAAAACGCGATTCGTATCCTCGAAGCGGCTTTCGATTATGCGGTCGACCCAGACGACAAAGGCTGAACCGAAAGCCTCGCGCGTCTCGTGTGTTGGACAGACAAAGTCCGCCACGGCGACGTAACCCGCCTCCGTCACCCGGTCGCACAACCAACCCATGCGCCGGGCCTGCTCGATACGGTGTTCGACGGAAAACCCTAGCTCTTTATTCACATTTTGGCGTACGGCGTCGGCGTTGAAATGGACAGCCTTGAGCCTTGGAGCGATGATTTTGGCCAATGTGGTTTTCCCAGCCCCTGGAAGCCCCATCACCAAAATCTTCCGGGGAAGAACCGCCTTCGCCGGCTCGAAGCCGGGCGCAACTGCAGCGGGGGAGGCAAAGTCTGCTTCCATTCTGATTGGTCTCCTTCACGTCGGGCCGACCAATCTTCCGGCATCGACGACAGGCTACAGCCAAACCTGTTCAGCCTTGGTCGAACTGTCGGTTGATGTCAATAAGGCGAAAGGGGACCGCTTCACTTCATGACGGCGGCCTCGAAGGCGCCGCTTGCTTGCGCTGGTCCCACTGTCCTATTGCGCCCCCCCTCGCAGAAATTATGCGGTTCTTGCGGTCGCGCTCGACAAGTCATCTTCGATCATGAAATTTTTCCCTCCGATCAATCGAAAGACGCAAGCGCGCCGACCTCGTTTCGGGTGGGCTCGGACTTGGTTATAAGGCGGCATGATTTTTGGGACAGCCTTGCCTCCGACGCCCAGGCGGTGTCCTGGAGAGCAGATAGCGCCGAGCAAGGGACCGCGCAGGAGCCATCATGAACAAGCCCGTAAACCCCGACGCCGTTGACGCGCGCGCCGCCGCCGCCATGTTCGAACGCTACCGGCGATCTGATTCGCCCAAGCCCGCCATCTGGAACGACACGCTCGATCTTCTCCTCGCGCATCGGTCGCACCGCCATTATCTCGACGCGCCATTGCCGCCCGGCGCGCTGGAGATCATCGCCGCAGCGGCGCAGTCGGCGTCCACTTCGTCAAATCTTCAGGTCTGGAGCCTCGTCGCGGTCGAGGACGAGGCGCGCAAGAATCGCCTTGCGGATCTCGCTGGCGGCCAGCAGCATATCCGCGACTGCAAATTGCTGTTGATCTGGCTTTGCGATCTGGCGCGCCTCGAGAATCTCGCCAAGGACAAGGGCCGCGAGGCGGCGGCGCTGCCCTATCTCGAAATCTTTATGACCGGCGTCGTCGACGCGGCGCTCGCCGCGCAGAACGCCGTCGTCGCGCTCGAGTCGCTCGGACTCGGCTGCTGCTATATTGGCGCGATGCGCAACAAGCCGGAGGAGGTGGCGAAGGAGCTCGCCCTGCCGCCCGGCGCCTTCGCCGTCTTCGGCATGACGATCGGGGTTCCTGATCCGGCCGCAAACGCCGGCGTCAAGCCGCGTCTGGGTCAGGCGGCCGTGCTGCATCGCGAACAATATCAGTGGGGCGACGCGCAACGCGAAGCGGTCGAGACGCTCGATGCGGTTTTCAAAGACTTCCAGCGGGAGCAGAAGTTGCCCGAACAGGGCTGGATCCGCCAGGTGCTCTCCCGCGTGCGCGGCGCCGACGCCATGAGCGGGCGCGACCGCCTCCGCGACGCATTGAGGGCGCTCGGCTTCGAATTGCGATAAGGCATCCCAATCGGATGAATAGAGACCTGGCGACTTTAGCCGCAAATACCTCCCCTTTACGGGGAGGTCGGCGGCCAAAGGCCGGCGGGTGGGGCCCGCGCAGTGGTTAGAGAGGTGATTGATTTACGCCCCAGCGTTCACCTGATTGCCTCCGACATTTTTTGCATTTGAATACACCTACAGCGCGACTCCTTCGCCCGCACCATCCCATGCGAGCGAAAGACGCGCCAACGACAGGCGCCCTCGTGACGATCACCCTCGACAGACCCGCGGCAGTTTCGGTGGACGGCGACCGCGTCGTCGATAAAGTCGTCTGGCGCCTTGTTCCGCTGCTCACAGCGGGCTTCTTCGTCGCCTACCTCGACCGGGTGAACGTCGGCTTCGCGGCGCTCACCATGAACAAGGACCTGGGCTTCACGCCGGAGTTCTACGGCTTTGCGGCCGGTATTTTCTTTGTCGGCTACTGCCTCTTCGAAGCGCCGAGCAATTATGTGATGCACCGCGTCGGCGCGCGGCTTTGGCTGGCGCGCATCATGGTGAGCTGGGGAGTCGTTGCGGCGCTCACCGCCTTCATTTGGAGCGAGGAGAGCTTCCTCCTTTTGCGCTTCCTGCTCGGCGTGGCGGAGGCGGGCTTCCCGCCGGGCGTGATTCTCTACCTCACCTATTGGGCGCCGGCGGCGCGCCGCGCACGCATTCTCGCGGGGTTTCTCATCGCCGTGCCCTTGGGGAGCGCGATCGGCTCGCCGGTCTCGGCCGTCATTCTCTCGACCATGGACGGCGCCGCTGGCGTTTCCGGCTGGCGCTGGCTTTATTTTCTGGAGGCGCTGCCCGCGATCGCGCTCGGCCTCGCTTGCTTCCTTTACCTTCCCGATCGCCCCGCAGACGCCAAATGGCTCGCGCCGCACGAACGGGACTGGCTGGAGGCGACGCTGGCGCGCGAAGCGCCCGCCCGTGAGGAGAATTACTGGGCCGCGCTCGCCGACCGCCGCGTGCTGGCGCTCGGCGTCGCCTATTTTGGCGTGGTCATGGGTCTCTATGGCTTGAGCTATTGGCTGCCGCAAATCGTCAAGGGGTTCGGCGCGAGCATTCTCACGACGGGCTTCCTCGCGTCTATTCCCTATGCCTGCGGCGTGGCGGCCATGACGCTGTGGAGCCGGAGCTCGGATCGGCGCGACGAGACGGCGGGTCATACGGCGATCATGGCCGTCCTGGCGAGCCTCGGCCTGGCCGGCGCGGCCTTTGCGCCCTCGCATCTTCTGGCGATGGTCGCGCTGACAATCGCCGCCATGGGGTCGGTCGCGGCGCTGCCGACCTTCTGGAGCCTGTGCACGCGGACGCTCGACCCGCGCGACGCCGTGGTGGGCGTCGCCGTCATCAATTCCATCGGCAATCTGTCGGGTCTGGCGGGCCCTTATCTCGTGGGCTTCATCAAGGGCGCCACCGGGGAATTTTCAGACGCGCTGCTGGCGCTCGCCATCGGCCCGTTGTTGACGGCGGCGATGATGCTGTTGGCGGGAGGCAAGCGGGGATTGTCGAAGGCTTAGAATCAACCGCCGAGCTTCCCGCCGCCGGGCAAATCTGGCGTCGATAGCCCCAGTACCTCCCCTTACGGGGAGGTCAGCGGCCAAAGGCCGCCGGGTGGGGTTTGCGCCGTAACGGCAATGGTGGAGCTTTACCCCGACCCCGCTTATGCGGGACCACCCTCCGGCAGAGATGAGGGATTCATAGCTTCTCGCCGAACTACACCAGCCTGCTCTGCGCCTTCGCCGCCGCGATAAAACTCGCGAACAGCGGGTGCGGCTCGAAGGGCCTCGACTTCAACTCGGGATGGTATTGCACCCCGATGAACCAGGGGTGGTCGGGGATTTCGACCGTCTCGGGCAGAAGCCCATCCGGCGAAGAGCCCGCGAACAACAAGCCACAGGCCTCCAGCCGGTCGCGATAGGCGAAATTCACCTCGTAGCGATGGCGGTGACGCTCGGAGATTTCGGTTTTGCCGTAGATTCCGGCGATGCGCGAACCCTGCTTCAACAGCGCCGGATAGGCGCCGAGCCGCATGGTGCCGCCCAAATCGCCGCCCGTCGCGCGCTTCTCGAGCTCATTGCCTTTCAACCATTCGGTCATAAGGCCGACGACCGGCTCCTCGCAGGGACCGAATTCGGTGGAGTTGGCTTTCTCTATGCCGGCGAGGGCGCGGGCGGCCTCGATCACCGCCATCTGCATGCCAAAGCAGATTCCGAAATAGGGCACCTTGCGCTCGCGCGCGAAACGCGCCGCGAGAATCTTGCCCTCGGCCCCGCGCTGGCCGAACCCGCCGGGCACCAGAATGCCGTGCACATGCTCGAGATGCGAGGCCGGATCGCCGCCCTCGAAAATTTCCGCCTCCATCCAGTCGAGATTGACCTTCACGCGGTTCGCCAGGCCGCCATGGGCAAGGGCCTCTATGAGGCTCTTATAGGCGTCCTTCATCTCGGTATATTTGCCGACGACCGCGATCGTGACCTCGCCCTCCGGATTCGTGATCCGCTGAGTCACCGCGCTCCAGCGGCTCATGTCGGGCTTGGGCGCCGGCTCGATGCCGAAGGCCGCGAGCACCTGGGCGTCGAGGCCGGCGGCATGGTAGGCGCGAGGCACGTCGTAAATATTCGCCGCGTCGCGCGCCTCGATCACCGCCTGCTCGCGAACGTTGCAGAAGAGCCCCAGCTTGCGGCGCTCCTCGCGCGGAATCTCGCGGTCCGTGCGGCAGAGCAGAATGTCGGGCTGGATGCCAATCGAGCGCAGCTCCTTCACCGAATGCTGCGTCGGCTTGGTTTTGAGCTCACCGGCGCTCGGGATGAAAGGCAACAGCGTCAGATGGACATAAATGCAGTGATGCGGCGGCAGGTCGTTCTTGAGCTGGCGAATAGCCTCGAAGAAAGGAAGGCCCTCGATGTCGCCCACCGTGCCGCCGATCTCAATCAGCGCGAAATCGACATTGTCATTGCCGTCGAGGACGAACTCCTTGATGGCGTTGGTCACATGCGGAATGACCTGGATCGTCGCGCCGAGATAGTCGCCGCGTCGCTCCTTGTTGATGATATCCTGATAGATGCGGCCGGTGGTGACGTTGTCCTGCTTCGTCGCAGGGCGGCCGGTGAAGCGCTCGTAATGCCCCAAATCGAGGTCGGTCTCCGCGCCGTCGTCGGTGACGAAGACCTCGCCGTGCTGATAGGGGGACATGGTCCCCGGATCAATATTGAGGTAGGGGTCGAGCTTTCGCAGCCGGACGGTATAGCCGCGCGCTTGCAGGAGCGCGCCGAGAACCGCCGACGCGAGACCCTTGCCGAGAGAGGAAACCACGCCGCCGGTGATGAAGATGTAGCGCGCCATGGGGCTTAACGCCTAACGCCTTTCGCTGGATTTTGGTAGCGCATAATTGCGCCGGGGAAGCGATCTTCCCCAGCGGATTTTCTTGTCTTCGATGGGAGGGCGCCGCGCTTATTGCGTGGGCGACTTCCACTGGGACGGCGGCGCTGCTGGCTTCTCCGCCGGAGCCGGCGCGCTGGGAGCTTCGGCCTTGGGAGCCTCCGCCTTCGGCGCTTCGGCAGGCTTGGCCGCGTCCGTCTTGGGTGTTTCAGCCTTGGGCGCTTCGGTCACGGGAGAGCTCGGCGCCGCCGCCTTTGGAGGCTCGGCGGCCGGAGCCGCCGCCTTGGGCGCCTCAGCGGGCTTGGCGTCTTCCGGCTTGACGGCCTCCGGCTTAGGCGCTTCGGCCTTCGGGGCCTCGGCTTTCGGCGGCTCCTGCGACGGGCGCAGAGCGGGCTTCTCTTCGCCGGGAGCGGCTGGCGCGCCCTGCTGGCGCTTCTGCTGGGCGCGCTGAAGCTGCTCGAAGACCGATTCCTTGCCGGGCTCGGGGGCCTTTTGATCCTTCTCGCCGGGCTTGATTTCCTTGAATTTCAGGTCGCCCTGGTCGATCGCCTTGGTCCAGTCGTCGCCGCCCGCGGCGCGACGCTCCCAAGCGGGCAACACGGTCAGGGCGATGCTGGTGAGGAAGAAGATCGTCGCGAGAATGCCGGTCGCGCGCGTGAGCGCATTGGCCTGTCCACGCCCGGTGAAGACGCCGCTGCCGCCCATGCCGAGCGCGCCGCCCTCGGACTTTTGATAAAGAACGAGGATGACGAGCGCCGTCACCACCATGAGGTGGATCGCGATAATGACCTGCTGCATTTTCGACCTTCTTCCCGAGCGGAGCGCCGGCGTGGCCAGGCTCGACGCCAAATCCCTGGCGCGGCTTCTACACTAAGCGGAAGGCGCAAGGAAGGGGTGTGTTTTGCCTGCCTTTTCACCATACGCGCCGCACAACGCCATCGAACGCCAGATCGACCGAGACGAGCGTTAGCCGGTCCAGGATCGCTGTCGCCGCGATCAGCCGATCAAAAGGGTCGCGATGCGCCCAATCCAACGTCCCGGCCAATGTGCACACGGCCGGGTCGAACCGCGCCGCATAGCCGCCCTGCTCGAGGAGCAGGCCAGGCAAAGCCTCGACATATGGCTCCATCTGGGGCCATTTGCCGAGCCGGACCTTCTGCGCAATTTCGTAGAAGCTTATCGGGCTGACATAAACCATTCCCGTTGACTCGATCGCATGGCGCGCCACTTCGGAGAGCCGAGGATCGTCCATCAGGCTCCATGCCCACGCATGCGTGTCGAGCAGGATGGCGCTCAGGCCCGGTGCGACGGTTCGTCGCCCTCCCAAAGACGCAGATCATCTTCGTCGAGCGGCTGAAGGAAATCCGGACCCGGCCCGAGCTTCTTGTCCTTCAGCAATCCGATCTTGAAAGCGCCAGACTCAATAGCGACGAGGCGCGCCACAGGCTTGTCGCCCCGCGCGATAACGACATCTACGCCCGCCGAAGCCGCCTCGATCAGCTTGGAAAGTTGCGTTTTCGCTTTATGAATATTCACGAGCACGGCCTTGCTCCTTAGCTAATTTAGCTAATTAGGCGACAACCGCCGGCTCTACAATGGCGTCCCAACAAAAAAGCGGGCCGTCTGGCCCGCTTCCCAGTCTCCAAACCGATCCGGCTCAGTAGAGATTGCCGTCCTGGCCTTTCCACTTGCCGCCGCCCTGGTCGAAGCGGGTCTCGTCTTTGAAGTCGATCACCTTGCCCGGCTCGATATACTGCTTTTCCTTGACCATCTGGTTCTGAACCGTGGTCGAGTAATAGGTGCTCGCCGAGCAGCCCGCCTTGACCGCGCCGGTGCCGTCCGGCTTGCATTCCAGATTGGCGCCTTTGGGGAAGCGCACGCTCGCGGTGAAATAAAACTCATAGCCCGCATGGCCCGCGCCCTCGACGTCGAGGGGCCAATAACGCGTGATGTCGAACTTTTCGATCACCGCGTCCTTGTCGAACTTGGCCTTGATCAGATTTTCAAAAACCTTGCGGGCGTCCTCGGGCTTCGGCTCGCAGTTGAACAGGCAAAACGCCTTGGCGGGCAGAGCCCCCGCAAAAACCGCAAACGCCGCCAGCGCGGCAGTCCTGATAAGCTTCATGAGTAGCGTCTCCCTCGTTCCGCCCTCGACGTTGCGAACGATCGCCGTTTCGTTTAGCGGCGGCGACTCTGGCCTGCAACGCTCTTGACCTTTTTCAAGCTGCACGGCTTCGCTCTTTCGGGCAAGGCGGGGCGGCCGCGCGAATTGTCGCATGACGGCCCAATGTTGCGCCGCTCGCCCGGCCGCTCTATTGAGCGGCTAAGCAGACATTCGTCGGCCCGCCGACGAATGTCCGGTCAGACTCGTTGGCCTGGCAGGATTTTTCTCGGAAAACCGCACAACGCTTTTCGGAAGTCCCGCTCAGCTTTCTCGAACGCAACAAGAGGGTTTCATGTCCGCCTACAAGCTCCTGCTCCTGCCCGGCGACGGCATCGGTCCGGAAATCTCCGCCGAGGCCGAGAAGGCGATCGACTTCCTGGGTCGGGCGGGCGTGGCGAAATTCGAGATCGAGCGCGGGCTTGTCGGGGGCGCGGCTTACGACGTCCACGGCGTCGCCATCAGCGAAGGCGACATGGCCTTGGCGCAATCCGCCGACGCGGTGCTGCTCGCCGCCGTCGGCGGGCCGAAATGGGATGGCGTGCCCTACGACGTGCGCCCGGAGGCGGGCCTGCTGCGCCTGCGCAAGGATTTGGGCCTCTTCGCCAATCTTCGCCCCGCGATCTGCTATCCGGCGCTCGCCGACGCGTCCTCCCTCAAGCGCGAGCTCGTCGACGGGCTCGACATCATGATCGTGCGCGAGCTCACGGGCGGCGTCTATTTTGGCGAGCCCAAGGAGATCGTCACCCTCGAGAGCGGCGAGAAGCGCGCCGTCGACACGCAGGTTTACACGACCCGCGAGATCGAGCGCATCGGCCGCGTGGCTTTCGAGCTCGCGCGCAAGCGCAACAACAAGGTCACCTCCTCCGAAAAGGCGAATGTGATGAAGTCGGGCTATTTGTGGCGCGAGGTCATCACCGCGCTCCACAAGCGCGAATATCCGGATGTGAAGCTCGAGCATATGCTCGCCGACGCGCTCGGCATGCAGCTCGTGCGTTGGCCCAAGCAGTTCGACGTGATCGTCACCGACAATCTCTTCGGCGACATGTTGTCGGACGTCGCCTCCATGCTCACGGGCTCGCTCGGCATGCTGCCCTCGGCTTCGCTCGGCGCCGCGGAAGCGGGCGGCAAGCGCCACGCCATGTATGAGCCCTGCCATGGCTCGGCGCCAGACATCGCCGGCAAGGGCATCGCCAATCCGATCGCCATGATCGGCTCTCTCGGCATGGCGCTGCGCTATTCCTTCGACAACGCCAAGGCGGCGGACGCGATCGACAATGCGATCGCCGGCGTGCTCGCCAAGGGCCTTCGCACCATCGACATCAAGGGCGACGCGCCGTCCTCGATCTCGACCGCCGAGATGGGTGACGCCATCGTCGCCGAGCTGAAGACGATCCTGGGGTAGCCCTGCGTCGGACGACGTCAGACGCTCGCCGCGAGATCGGCGAGCGTCTTTTCTATTTTTGGCCCGACGCTTTTCTCGGGGCCCCCAAGGATGTTCCTGATTTTGTCGACGAGCGTGTTGCGGCCGGCGACGACGCAGTCGATCGCGGTTTGTGCTCCCTCGCGACGCAGTCCCACGGTCGCAAGGCTCTCTTTCCCGCCCGAGTCGAGCCGCAGGATGACAAGTTCGTCCGGCCGGCGTTCGATCACCGAGGCCGCCCCAAACGCGGACCACCGAGCGGGATCGCTGACGAGCGCAAAGAGCCGGTGCGCCTCCGCGCCCACGGCGATCGAACGCCGCACGGCATAGCGATCCGATTGCATGATGATCGTGGCGGCCAGAACGGCCAATCCGAAATAAAGAAGAACGAGCCCGACGCCCATCATGGTGGTCTCCCTGCCATGCGCATGGAGATCAAATTAGCGCCCGCCCGCGCGCCGGCCACCGCCGAGCAATCCTACGACGCGTCGCCTGCCCGGCGAACGACTGTCGCGCTTGTTATGCGCGCAAGTCTCACCCCTGGAGCGACACCCCGATCACCAGTCCATCCTGGAACCAGCTCGCCAGAAATTGCGCGAGTCGCTCGGGTTCGATCTCGCCGGATTGCTGAAAGGCCGTCATCTGGCAAATGTCGCCAAAGGCGCGGCCCGCCCTGGCTTCGCACAGCGCGACATATTCGGCGGGCTCGAGCTCGCGGTAGGAGGTCTCTTCCTCGCAGCGCCAGACGGCGACGGCTTCCGTTCCTTCCGAGACGCCGCTCTTGTCGTCGGCCGTCTCCCCCTCCTGCGCGCCATCCTCCGCCGCCGCGGCCTGATAATGGGCGAGAACGCCCGCCGGAAGCTCGAGCAGAAAGAGGCTCGGATGGAAGGCGAAGACGAGGCGCGGCGAATCCTCGGGCGCGAAGCCTGCGAGCGCCTCCAAAGTCAGCGGCTCGGCGTCCGGCGCGTCGAAGGCGTCGACCATGGCGCGCTCCAGAAGCGCCATGGAAAGCGCGCGCGCATCATCCCGCCAGGGCGCATGGTCCCGCATATAGTCCGGCAGGCCGGTCGTGTACCATCTGGCGTTGCGGCATTGCGGCGGATTGGCCGTCACATATTCGCCGATCAGCGTCTCGAAGGCTTCCTCTCCCAGGAGCGCGCGCAGGCCCGGATGATCCTCGAGGAAAAAGCTTTCGAGCCTGACGCGATAGCCGGACTGATAAACACGGAGAAGGTCCGCACGGGCGACGCCGCGCTCCGACTGACGCAGCTCGTCCAAGAGCGGCGCATCCTCCTGGCCGGGGCCCGCAAGAATGCGACTCTGGAACAGCGCCTGGAAATCCGCGAGCTTCATGCCGCGCTCAGCGCCTTTTCGGCGGCGATGCGGGAGTCGATGTCGCGCATGCGCTGCAATTCCTCGAGAAGCTCGGAGAAGGGCGGAAAATTGTCGTCGCGTTCGATCATCGCCGAGACATCGCCGAAACGGCGGCGCGCATGTTCGTAGAGCGCCCAGACCTCCTCGCAGACCGGCTGGTCGTGGGTGTCGACGCGGTGCGTCTCGTGATTGGTGTGGCCCGCCATGTGAAACTGAACCACCCGCTCGACCGGCACGCCGTCGATAAAGGCGATCGGATCGTAGCCGTGGTTGAAGCAGGATACGAAGACATTGTTAATGTCGAGGAGCAGCAGGCAGTCGGCGCGCTCCGCCATCTCACGAACAAAGTCCTGCTCGCTCATCTCGGATGAAATGAAGGAAACATAGGTCGAGGCGTTTTCGACGACGAGCTGGCGTTTCAGATAGTCCTGCACGCGGCTGATGCGCTCGACGATATGGTTGAGCGATTCTTTCGTATAGGGAATGGGCAGAAGGTCGTGGAGAGAGAAGCCATGGACGCCCGTCCAGGCGACATGGTCCGAGACCCAGGCCGGCTGCACGCGCTCGATCAGCGCTTTCAGCTGCGCGAGATAGTCGAAATCCAGCGGATCGGTCGACGCGAGCGACATGGCGACGCCGTGCATCACGATCGGATAGTCGGCTCGAATGGCGTCGAGCATGGAGAGCGGACGCCCGCCGGCGACCATGTAATTTTCGGAAATAATTTCGAACCAGTCGACCGGAGGCCGGTTCGAGATGATCTCATTGTAATAAATGGGGCGGAGGCCAAGACCATAGCCGAGCGGCGCTGGCTTCTGCATTCGAACATCCCCTGGCCATGAATGGGCGCCCGCGTCGCCGCGCGCGGTGAACGCGCCGGGCCCCGATGGAGCCGGCGCCAATTCCCTTATTCGAAGGCTTACCTCGTGTGAGCCCTGTGATGGCAGCCATGGCGGCAGGCGGCCTTGCTCTTGCCTGCATGGTGCTTGCAAACGCCGGTCTTGGTCATGCAGGCGGCCTTGCCGCCGCACCGGCCCTTGGACATGTTGCACTGGTGCGAGCCGTGAGCGGCGGCCGGGGTGACGACAGCGCCGCTCAGCGCCAGGCCGATCGCCGCAGCGGCGAGCGCCGCGCCGGAAACAACTTTCGCCTTCATATTCTTCTCCTCTGCAAACCGCCCCGGCAGGGCGGAAAACGGCGCGCCTTTCGACCCTCCGAAAGGCGCGCCGAAGCGGGTTACTTCGCCTCGGCGGGCTTGTCGCCGGCCGGCGCGGCAGCCTTGTCCTCGCCGGCCTTGGCCGAGCAGCCGTTCTTGGCGGAACACGCGCTCTTCGCGGAGCAGCTGTTCTTCTCGGCCGTCGCCTTCGGGGCGTGGTGGGACTTGTGCTTGGCGGCGGCGGGCGACGCGACGAGGGCGAGGGAAATGGCGGCAGTGGCCAGGGCGGCTCCCGAAATCACGCGTGTTTTCATTGATTCATCGCTCCTCAAGCGCGACTTTCGACCGGCGTTCGCGCTTCGGCTTCTGAGATTGGCGCCGGGCTCCGCTTTCGCTAGCAGGATTCCCGTCATATTGCGAACGAGAGGTGGCCGCCCCGGGAGAGCTGGCGGCAAAGCGGAAACATTGCTCGAATGCACTATTCCATCTGGGGCGCCGTAGCAAGAATGTAGCCTCGGCGACGCTTGCCGTTGCGGCCAACCGCTGCTACATATCCGCCGTCGGATCAAGTCTTTTGCTTGGTTCGCAGCCACTTGGTTTTCGACCTTCGGGCCGCGCCGGCCAGTTCGGTTACGAACTTTTCGTCCCAAATCATGCGCCAGACGCGCTGGGACGTTCCGATCGCCGAGAACCTCCCGCAACGCCAACCTCGAGCCGGCGCCCGCCCGACAAGGGCCCTCAGGAGAACAAATGTCCGCCACGACCGATCGCGCGCCCACGCGCGAAGATTTTGCCGCCCTGCTCGAGCAGAGCTACGGCGATAACGAGGCTTTCGAAGGTTCCGTCATCAAGGGGCGCGTCGTCGCCATCGAGAAGGACGTGGCCGTCATCGACATCGGTCTGAAGACCGAAGGCCGCGTGCCCTTGAAGGAATTCACCGGCTATGGCCGCGACCCCGCCCCGAAGATTGGCGAAGAGGTCGAGGTCTACCTCGAGCGCGTCGAGAACGCGCTGGGCGAAGCCGTCATTTCGCGCGACAAGGCGCGTCGAGAGGAGAGCTGGGTCAAGCTCGAAAAGGCCTTCGAGACCAATGAGAAGGTCGAGGGCGTCATCTTCAATCAGGTCAAGGGCGGCTTCACCGTCGACCTCGACGGCGCCGTGGCCTTCCTGCCGCGCTCGCAGGTGGACATCCGTCCGATCCGCGACGTCGCCCCGCTGATGAACGTGCCGCAGCCGTTCCACATTCTGAAGATGGACCGCCGCCGCGGCAATATCGTCGTCTCCCGCCGCACGGTGCTGGAGGAGAGCCGCGCCGAGCAGCGTCACGAGATCGTCGCCAACCTCGAAGAGGGGCAGGTGATCGACGGCGTCGTCAAGAACATCACGGATTACGGCGCCTTCGTGGATCTGGGCGGCATCGACGGCCTGCTGCACGTCACCGACATCGCCTGGCGGCGCGTCAACCATCCGTCCGAGGTGCTGACCATCGGCCAGACCGTCAAGGTCAAGATCATCAAGATCAATCACGAGACGCACCGCATCTCGCTCGGCATGAAGCAGCTGCTCGAGGACCCGTGGCAGGGCATCGAGGCCAAATACCCGATCGGCGCCAAGTTCCATGGCCGCGTGACCAACATCACCGACTATGGCGCCTTCGTGGAGCTGGAGCCCGGCATCGAGGGCCTCGTCCACGTCTCCGAGATGAGCTGGACCAAGAAGAACGTCCACCCCGGCAAGATCGTCTCGACGAGCCAGGAAGTCGACGTTCAGGTGCTCGAGGTTGATCCCGTCAAGCGCCGCATTTCGCTCGGCCTCAAGCAGACCCTGCAGAATCCGTGGGAAGCCTTCGCCGAGAGGCACCCCGCGGGCTCGACCGTCACCGGCGAGGTCAAGAACAAGACCGAGTTCGGCCTCTTCATCGGCCTCGACGGCGATGTGGACGGCATGGTCCACCTTTCCGACCTCGACTGGAACCGTCCGGGCGAGCAGGTCATCGAAGAGTACAAGAAGGGCGACGTGATCAACGCGCAGGTTCTCGACGTCGACGTCGAGAAGGAGCGCATCTCGCTCGGCGTGAAGCAGCTTGCGGGCGATCCCTTCGCCACCGCCGGCGGTGAAGACGGCGAGATCAGGAAGGGCGCCGTGGTCACCTGCGAGGTGGTCGAGGTCAAGGATTCCGGCCTCGACGTCAAGATCTCCGGCACGGATCTCACGACCTTCATCAAGCGTAGCGAGCTCGCGCGCGACCGCGCCGACCAGCGCCCCGAGCGCTTCGCCGTCGGCGAGAAGGTCGACGCGCGCGTCACGCTCTTCGATCGCAAGGCCCGCAAGGTCGCCGTCTCGATCAAGGCGCTGGAAGTCGCAGAGGAGAAGGAGGCCATCGCCCAATATGGCTCGGCCGACTCCGGCGCTTCGCTGGGCGACATCCTCGGCGCGGCCCTGAAGGCCCGCGAAGAGGGCCCGAAGAAGGGCTGATCCTCGCAGCCGGTTTTATTGAGCTCGAAGCCTGCGCGGCATGGTCGCGCAGGCTTTTTTTGTTCAATGGAGCGCGCGACCACGCCGATTAACCTTGCGTTCACCATAGGCGCCGATGACGCCCGTCCGTTAACCTTAGTTTTTCTTCGGCTTGCGCAAATGGAGCGAATAGGACGCGCGGGTGAGCGCGCAAGCGCCGGAGTAGCGTAATGAGTGCTTACGACCGTGACTTTGCCGAAGCCAGCCAGCGGAGCCCGCTACGCGCGCGGCCGGCGGGCGTACGCGCCGCCCTTGGGATGGGCGCCGGCGCCTCGACCATTCTGGCCGTCGCCGCACTGGCGTTTCGCGCCCCGGCTCCGGCGCCCGACTTAGCCGGCTCGGAAGCGCCCGCGATCAAAGCATCTCCGGCGAAAATCACGGCCAAGGCGGGGATGGAAGGCGAAAGTGTCGCCGTCGCCTCGCTCGATATCGCGGCTCCCGAGCTCGACCATGAGAAGAAGGTCGTCGCCATCGGCGAGACGAGAAATGGAGACGTGCGGGCCGACAGCCTGACCATCGGCCAATTCGGCGGCGGCGGAACCTTTCTGCGGATCGACGTTCATCCGGCCCTCGATCCACGCGCCACCAACGCCGACTTCTTCCTGGACATGAAAAACCATGCCGAAGCCGCAGGGCTCACCGCCTCGCGGATCGTCCAGCGCGCGGCCGTTCCCACCCGTTTCGGCGCCTTCGAAACGGCGGACATCCGTCTTTCCCAGGCCGGCGGCGAAGGCGCCCAGGCGAGCGAGCGCGCCTGCCTCGCGGCGCGCCTCGTCGAGCCGAAGGCGTCGCTCGAGATCGCCGGCATCGCCTGTGGCGCGGCGGCCAAACCCATCGATCGCGTCGCCCTGGCCTGCCTCCTGGACAAGCTGAGCTATTCGGCGGGGAGCGACAACAGGGCGCTGAACGATTTCTTCCTCAGTGCGGAGCTTGCGCGCGGCAAGGGCTGCGCGAATGTGTCGCGGGACGACCTGACCGCCTCCATCCCGACGCAAAAGGCGGGCCGCCCCAAGCCCGTCAACAAACCGTCCGCCACTGTGAAGAAAAAGGCGCATGTCGCGGCGCGCCCGGCAGCCGTTTCGCCAGAGACTGCAAAAACCGTCGAATAGGAAAGCGTCGGTTCGCTTTGCGGGACGAATCCTATATGATGCCGTAGAGGCGTCGACTGGAGAGATTGTAGATGCGCATTGGATTGAAATTCACGGTGGGCCTCGCCTGCCTGGTCGCGATGGCCGCGGGCGGAGAAGCTTCCGCGAAAACGCATCGCCGGCCTGCCTACTCGGTCTCGCCGGACGCTCTCGCCTCGAATGGCCGCTCGTCTATCGTGATCGAGCGCCGTAGCTGGCTCGATCCGGGCACGCAAGTGCCGGTCGGCAGCACCAACCGTTACATGCTGCAGCAGACCTTCTATAACCGCGACCCGATCGAGAGCAATCAGCGCAGCTGGTACATGCAGGAGACCCTGCCGCAGCGGCCGCCTTACAACACGGAAGTCATCGCGCCATATGATCCGGGTTGGCCCTTCTTCTGGCCGTAAGAGACCTTTGCATCAAATAAGCCTTGACTCGGGGAGCGGCTTTCTTTAGCTCCCCGCCATGCTGACGCGGGAACGCCGCGTCAGGCAAGCACCCGTGGCGTTCGATCGAACGCCTGTCGGCCGGATCTTCCGGCAGAGGAGGGCGCGTTCTTGGACCCCCGGCGCCAGCCGGGCGCGAGAGACGCGATTTGAAGGCGTAGCGCCCGAGCAAACCGCTCCGGGCGCTCTTTCGTCTTTTTTCGCCTCTCGCAAGCTCAGACGCGGCCATGAGAGGATGAAAGTAAAGTGACGAAGCGCGCAGAAGCCAAATACAAGCTCGACCGCCGCCTGGGCCAGAACATCTGGGGCCGCCCGAAGAGCCCTGTGAATCGCCGCGAATATGGCCCCGGCCAGCACGGCCAGCGCCGCAAGGGCAAGCTCTCCGACTACGGGACGCAGCTCAAGGCGAAGCAGAAGCTCAAGGGCTATTACGGCAATATCTCCGAGAAGCAGTTCCGTAAGTATTACGCCGAAGCGATCCGCATGAAGGGCGACTCGGGCGACAATCTCATCGGTCTGCTGGAGCGCCGTCTCGACGCGATCGTCTATCGCGCCAAGTTCGTGCCGACGGTCTTCGCCGCGCGCCAGTTCGTCAACCACGGCCATATCCGGGTCAACGGACGCCGCGTGAACATCCCGTCCTATCTCGTGAAGGTCGGCGACGTGATCGAGGTGAAGGAGTCGTCGAAACAGGCCGTGACGGTGCTGGAATCCGTCGCCCTCGCCGAGCGCGACGTGCCTGAATATTACGACGTCGACCACGCCAAGATGGTCGCCAGGCTTTCCCGCGTGCCGCATGCGACGGAAGTGCCCTACCCGGTCCAGATGGAGCCGAACCTCGTCATCGAGTATTATTCGCGCTGAGCGGCCCCAGCCGCTTCGCCTTCCGGCGCTTTTCGACGGGCCCCTCTCGGGGCCCGTTTTCATTTGGACCGGCAGAGCGCAAAGGCGGCCCCCTTCCGCCCGAGCCTGCGGGCGCGGTATGCTCCACGAAAAACGCTCGAAAAAGAGACAAGGGGAGAAACGATGTCCGAATTCCGAAACAAGCGGCCGCAGCCGCAGGAAGAGCGCAGCCAGGCGCCGCTGTGGTTTGCCATCACCGGCCTGCTCATCAGCCTGGCGAGCTTCAGCATGAAGGATATGATGATTGGCGACGTGGTCTTCTGGGCCGGCGGCGTCTTTGCGACGATCGCGCTTGTTTATTACTTCGCCCAGCCAAGCCACGGCATACCGAAGCGCAGGAAATAGAGCCGCCAGAGCGCATTCCGTAGAAGTTGACAGACTTTTGCGACAAGAATGCGCTCCAGCTCTTCAATGCGCTTTCTTGTCGCTCGCATGTTTCCATGAAAGCGGAAAGCGCGCTAAGCGCCTTTGCTGCGGGAGGCTGAGCGATTATGTTCGCTGCGCCCTCCCCTCAAGGAACAGGCTGAACATGCCCCTTTCGCTTTTCCCGCTTTCCCGCCGCCGCCTGATGATCGCCGCCGGCGCAATTCTCTTCGCCTCCGTTCCGGTCCACGCCGAGAAGGCCGGCTCCGGCAAGATTTCCATCGAAGAGCTGATGGCGCCGAACGCCTTGCCGGACATCGTCGAGGGCGACGCCAACGCTCCCGTCACGATCGTCGAATACGCCTCGATGACCTGCAGCCATTGCGCCGCGTTCCACCGCGAGGTCTATCCGGCGCTGAAGAAGAATTACATCGACACGGGCAAGGCTAAATTCATCCTGCGCGAATTTCCGCTCGACCCGCTCGCCACCGCGGCCTTCATGTTGGCGCGCGAGCTCGGCGACAAGCGCGACGCCGTGGTTGACCTGCTCTTCGCGCAGCAGAAAAACTGGGCCTTCGTCGACAAGCCACTCGACGGTCTCGCCAATGTGCTCAAGCAGACGGGCCTCGGCCAGGAGAAGTTCGAGGCGATTTTGAAAGATCAGGCGCTCTACGAGAAGGTGAACGCCGTGCGCATCCGCGCCAATGAAAAATTCGGCGTGAATTCGACCCCCACCTTCTTCATAAACGGCGATAAATATACGGGCGAGATCACGATCGATGATTTCAGCAAGGTCATCGCCGCAAAGACGCCCGCGAAGTAACCAAATCTGTTCGAAAAACAGAACGATCGGGTAAAGAGCTTCCTCATCCTGAAGGAGCCGACGCAGGCGGCGTCTCGAAGGAAGAGGAAGTCCTCTGGGCGTTTTCCTTCGCCCGATCATCCTGCCACCTGGCAGGGACGCCCGATCAAAACGCCGTCCGCCGCTCCAGCGCCGCCGCGAGCGTGCCTTCGTCGAGATAATCGAGCTCGCCGCCGACAGGCACGCCATGGGCGAGGCGCGTGACTTTCACCCCTGTGGGCGCCAACGCATCTGCGATGTAATGCGCGGTCGTCTGACCATCGACCGTGGCGTTGACGGCAAGCACGACCTCGCGAACCTCCCCTGCGCCCACGCGATCGATCAGGCTGGCGATCGTCAAATCCTCCGGCCCGACGCCGTCGAGCGGCGAGAGCACGCCGCCGAGCACGTGATAGCGCGCATTCAGCAGCCCGGCGCGCTCCAGCGCCCAGAGATCGGCGACCGTCTCGACGACGACAAGAATAGATGGATCCCGCCGTGCGTCGCGGCAGATGGTGCAGGGATCGCTCGTATCGATATTACCGCAGATCGAACAGGCGACAATCTTCTCATTGGCGACCCGCAAGGCGTCGGCCAGCGGCCCGAGAAGCTCCTCGCGCTTGCGGATGAGATGCAGCACGGCGCGCCGGGCCGAGCGCGGCCCGAGCCCGGGCAATCGCGCCAGCAGCTGCACCAGCCTCTCGATTTCAGGACCCGCGACGCGTTCGGCCATTCAGCGCTTCCATCATTGCGAGCGAAACGACGCAATCCGGAGCGATGCTCTCGGATTGCTTGGTCGCTATCGCTCTTCTCAACGACGGCCCATAACCACAATCAGAACGGGAGCTTGAGGCCCGGCGGCAATTGCAGCCCGCCGGTCATGGCCTTCATCTTTTCCGTCATTACCTCCTCGGCCTTGGCGCGCGCCTGCATATGGGCGGTGAGGATGAGGTCTTCGAGGATCTCCTTTTCCTCCGGCTTCACGAGGCTGTCGTCGATCGAGATCGACTTCATCGCGCCCTTGGCGGAGAGCTTCACCTTCACCAGGCCGCCACCGGCCTCGCCCTCGACCTCGGTGTTTTCGAGCTCGAGCTGCGCTTCGGCCATCTTGGCCTGCATCTGCTGCGCCTGTTTCATCAGGCCCATGAAATCAACCATCGCGCTTCTCCTTCGAGCGCATTCCGCAAAAGTTGACCGACTTATGCGACCGGAATGCGCTCCAACCTTTCTGATTTGGCGCGATTTCTTATCGCTCGCATGAGTCCATGCGAGTGGAAAGCGCACTGGCGCAAATCAACGCTCGATTCGCTCGACGAGCGCGATCAATCCTTTCAACAGCGCGACCGGATCGGGCGGGCATCCACGTATGTGCAGATCGACG
The DNA here is from genome assembly GCA_036560425.1 of Methylocystis sp. GTDB lineage: Bacteria > Pseudomonadota > Alphaproteobacteria > Rhizobiales > Beijerinckiaceae > Methylocystis. The sequence goes on from DATBRF010000057.1 coordinate 34,594, forward strand.
GGAATGACCTCCGCCACGGCGCCGACGCAAGCATAGCTTCCGGCGAAGACGCCTCCGTTGAAGGCGCAGTCGCCGACGGCCACGACCCATTTCGGGTCCGGCGTTGCATTATAGGTGCGTTCGAGCGCCTCGCGCATGTTCTTGGTCACGGGCCCGGTCACGAGCAAGACGTCCGCGTGACGCGGGGACGCGACGAAGCGCAGGCCAAAGCGTTCGACGTCATAGTACGCGTTGTTGAGCGCATGGATCTCGAGCTCGCAGCCATTGCACGAGCCCGCGTCGACCATGCGAATTGATAAGCTTCGGCCGAGCTTACGGTTCGCTGCGCGGCCAAGAGTGTAGCCGAGTTCCGCAACCGCGGCCGCGTCCGGTTCCGGCGCCGGTTCGGTCAGCGCGCGCCGAAGCAATCCCTGAAGGAGAAATTTCTGCATGGTCGCGCCCTACTAAAGATCGTGCCCGGAATAAGAGCAGTTGAAGGATTTATTGCAGAGCGGGAAATCCGCGACGATATTGCCTTTGATCGCCGCCTCGAGCACCGGCCACTGGAACCACGAGGGATCGCGAAGATGGCAATTCTCGATCGTTCCATCCTCCCCGATCCGAAGGAACACGAAAATATCGCCTCGAAAGCCCTCCACGAGCGCCGCGCCCTCCTGGACCGCCCCGGTCTGCGCCTGATACTCGACGTTGATCGGACCGTGGGGCATACGTTCCAGGATTTGCGTAACAAGCTCGACCGAGGCCCTGACTTCGTCGAAGCGCACCCAAACGCGCGCATCGACGTCGCCGTCACGCGAACCGCCGATCACAAAGGACAAATCAGGATAGGGGGCGTAGCCGATCGCTTTGCGGGCGTCGAATTCCCTACCCGACGCGCGACCGATAACGCCGCCACAGCCAAATTGGCGCGCAAGCGCCATGTTGAGGGCGCCGGCTCCGACCGTGCGGTCCTGCAGCGAGGTCGTATCGCCGAAGAGGGCGATAAGACGCGGCGTCATTAGGCGAATCCAGTCGAGCAACTCGCCAAGAGAAGCAGCTTTGTCCAGGCTCAGGTCGTGCGCGACGCCGCCCGGCAAAACGCAGTCCATCATCAACCTATGACCGAAGCACGCCTTGGACGCCCTGAGAATTTTCTCACGAACCACGGCGCATTGCGCCTGCATCAAGGCAAAAGACGCGTCGTTGCAAATCGCGCCGATGTCGCCGAAATGGTTTGCAAGACGTTCGAGCTCGGCCATCAAGGCGCGCAAATACAGGGCGCGCGGCGGCGCGCTGATCTCCAGCGCCGCCTCGACGGCCTGGGCGAATGCGATAGCGTAAGCGACCGTGCTGTCGCCGGAGACCCGGCCCGCGAGCTTCGCCGCGCTCTCGATGGGCGCCCCGGCCATCAGCTGGCCAACGCCCTTATGGACGAAGCCAAGTCGCTCCTCGAGACGCACGACCACTTCGCCATTGGCGGTGAAACGGAAATGTCCGGGCTCGATGATGCCGGCGTGCACGGGACCAACCGGAATCTGATGCAGGCCCTCGCCTTCAACGGGCAAGAACGTATAGGGGTCCGAGGCTGCGGTCGTCGCCTCTCGGGCGCCGCCCGGATGGCGCAAGCCCCACCGGCCGTGATCGAGCCACCGTCGCGTATCCGGCGAACCCTCCGCGACGACGCCGTAAAGGTCGAAGATTGCGCGCTCGAGCCGCAGCGCTGCCGGATGGACGCGCCCGACAGACGGATAGCCGCCTCCGGCGCAGTCGAGCGACAGTATCCGGACACTCGCGTCGGTCGGGCGAAACACGGCCAAATGCACCTGGGCGCCATCGCTCCAAAGGCTGATCAAGTCGTATTCCGCGGAGGCGAGCTGATTGATTGTCGCGCGCCATGTCGTTTGCTCGACGAGCATGCGAGGCCACGGGCGACAGGCCGGGATAGCGGGAGAAGCCAATGCTTCTTTACGCAAGAGATCCATGTTTTATGTCCTTCGACATCAGCCTAGTAAACGCGCCACATTCTGGAACCAGGCGACGAGATGCTGCGGAAGATACAGCCCCGCCAGCAGCACCAGCGCCAGATGCGCATATAGAGGAACAAGCGACGACTTGACGGCGCTCTCTTTGCTTTCGGTCGCCTCGCCGAAAGCCATGCCGATCAGCCTCAACAGGAGTGCCCCGAACGCCACCAGAAGGCCGAAAACAAGGGGAATGGCGAGAAGCGGCTGTTGGGCGAAGGTGGAGCTGACGACGAGAAACTCGCTCATGAAGACGCCGAGCGGCGGCAAGCCGACGATCGCAACGACGCCCGCGACCAGGCCCCATCCGAGCGCCGGATGGCTTTCGGTCAGGCCCCTGATCTCGGCAATTTTCTGCGTACCCTTTACTTGGGCGATATGGCCTACGGCGAAAAAGATCGCGGACTTCGTCAGGCTATGCATCGCCATGTGCATCAGGCCCGCGAAATTCGCAAGGGGCCCGCCGACGCCGAAGGCGAAGGCGATGATGCCCATATGCTCGATCGACGAGTAAGCGAAAAGCCGTTTGATGTCGTCGCGACGGTAGAGCATGAAGGCCGCGAAGATAAGCGACGCGAGGCCAAGCGTGACCATCAGCGGCCCAGGCGTGATCGCCGCCGCATTGGCCGCGAGCAGCATCTTGAACCGAAGCACCGCATGAAGCGCAACATTGAGAAGAAGCCCTGACAATACCGCCGATATCGGCGTCGGGCCTTCCGCATGGGCGTCGGGAAGCCACGCATGCATCGGCGCCAGACCGACCTTTGTGCCGTAGCCGAGCATCAAAAAAACGAAGGCGACATTGAGCATGCGTGGATTGAACTGTGACGCGTGCTGCATCAACGACGTCCACACCATCCCATCGTAGCCCTCGCCGAGCACGGGCTCGGCCCCCATATAGACGAGGATCGTGCCGAACAGCGCGAGCGCGATGCCCACGCTGCCGAGTATGAAATATTTCCATGCGGCTTCGAGCGCATGTGGCGTCCGGTAAAGGCCCACCATCAGCACCGTCGAGAGCGTGGCAATTTCCACCGACACCCACATCAGTCCGATATTGGCGGCGAGGAGCGCCAAATTCATCGAGCACATCAGCGCCTGATACATCGCATGGTAAAACCGCACGTTCGCGGACGTCAGCTTTCCCGTGTCGATCTCGTGGCCAATGTAGCTCGCGCTGAAGATGCTTGTCGTGAAGCCGACGAAAGTCGAGAGAATGACGAAGACGATGTTGAGATCGTCTACAAAAAGATACGTCCCGCTTTCCGGGCCGGTCAGCAGCAAAATCAGCGCAAAGAGGAAGGTGACTCCCGAGGCGGCCAGATTGATCTGCGCCGAGCGTCGGTAATCCGGTTGAAAGGCGAGCACGCAGGCCGCGGCCGCCGGGACCGCAACGAGGGCGTTCGAAATCAGAAAGAGATTGCTGCTCAATTGCGTTCTCCGCGCACGCGATCCAGCTGATAAAGGTCGACCGTGTCGAAACGTTCGCGAATGCGAAACAGGAAGACGCCGATGACAATGAAGGCGATCAACACCGAGAATGCGACGCTGATCTCGACGACCAGCGGCATCCCGTTGGCTCCGGCCGCAGCGAGGATCAGTCCATTCTCGAGGGACATGAAGCCGATGATCTGGCTGACGGCGTTGCGCCTCGTGACCATCATCAGCAATCCGAGCAAAACGATCGCCAAGGCGAATGCGATATCCTCACGCGCCAGAGGATCGGCGCTCGCCGTCGCGGGCAGCATGACGACGAGCGAGAGCGCCGTGAGGAAAATGCCGATCAACATCGTCACGCCGACGCCGCCGATCATCTCGACCGTGCGATGAATGCCGAGCCGCTTTATGATTGCGCGCAGGCTGATCGGGATAACAAGCGCTTTGAAGATGAGCGCGATCCCGGCTGTCACGTAGAGGTGCGGGGCGCGTTGAGTATATGCCTGCCAAGCGACCGACAGCGTAAGGACGATCGCGTGCAAGGCAAATATGTTGATGAGCCCTTGGAGCCGATCCTGATAGAGCAGCATGAAGCTCACGAGCACCAGCGCGCCGGCGAGGAGTTGCGCGATATCGAGCGATAGATGCTCCATGTCAAAGGCTCCGAGTAACGAAGACCAGCAGCGTCGCGAGCAAACCGAGCATCAGCGCAACGCCGAGAAAGTCGGGAACGCGGAAGACGCGCATCTTGGCCGTCGACGTCTCGAACAAAGCGAGAAGGACGCCGGCGACGGCAAGCTTCAATATATAAGTTGCGCCGCCCGTGGCCATCTCTGCGACGCTCGCGCCATGGGGCGCCATTCCCCAGGGAAAGAATACGCAACCGATCAGCGATACGTAGAGCAGAAGCTTGAGCGCTGATGCGAGCTCGATCAGCGCGAGATGTCGCCCCGAATATTCGAGGACCATGGCTTCATGAACCATGGTCAGCTCGAGATGGGTCGCGGGGTTATCCACCGGCACGCGGCCGTTCTCCGCGATCGCGACGATAAGGAGCCCGATGAGCGCCATGCCGACGGATACGCGCAGCTGGGCGTCCCCGAGCATGTAAGAAGCAATTTCCGAAAGCTGCGTCGAGCCCGCGACCAGCGAAACGGTGAAGACGATCATGATCGTCGCCGGCTCCGCGAGCGAGCCGAACATCGCCTCGCGGCTCGAACCGATGCCGCCGAAGCTCGTCCCGACGTCCATCCCGGCGAGCGCAAGCAGAAACCGGGCGCTGCCGAGAAGCGCGATGATGGCGATCAGATCAGCCGCCCAGCTGAACATCAGCCCATTCTCGAAGGTGGGGGTCAGAGACGCCGCAATCCACGTCGTCGCGAAGATGAAATACGGCGCGGCGCGATAAAACCACGACGCATTCTCCGCGAGGACAGTCTCCTTGCGCAGGAGACGCAACAGATCTCGCCAGGGCTGGATAATCGGGGGGCCCTGTCGGCGCAAGAGATGCGCCTTGACTTTCCGGACGAAACCAATGAGCAGCGGCGCCAGCATCAACACCAGCGCCATCTGGATCAGTTGCGCCAATAGATCGAAGATGATTGTCATCGTGCGACCCCCACCAGCAGCAGCACGAGCGCGGCGAAAACGAGCGCGAGATATTCCTGGATCGACAGGAAATTGAGACCATTCAGCCGGCCCGAGACGTAAGACACCGCGCTCCTGATCGGCAGGTATAGAAGGTTGAAGATACGATCCTGGATCAGCACGCTGAAGCGCGCCGCACGCGTCTCGCCCGGCAACGGCATGTCGAGGCGTTCGCGCGCAGAAAAGGCGATGACGCCAAGCGTCCTGCGAATGGGTTGCGCGAAGCTCGACCCCGTATATTGGGTCGCCGTGCTGGGTTCGACGTAGCCACAATCCCACGCGGGCGCACGCCTGGTCGCGCCAGACCAATATTTATAGATCAGCCATCTTGCGGCCCAGGCGGACGCGACGATGAGCACAAAAACAAGCATGCCGTTGTAAGAGCTCCGACTCTCGGCGACGGGCGCGATCGAGAGCCAGCCAACCTCATTTTGCGCAGGCATCCGGCCTCCGATAAACGCCTTGGCCACCGGCGAAATCGTGTCGATGAAGAAACCCGGCAAGAGCCCGGCGGTGAGCGACAGGCCGAGCAGGAAGGACATGGCGCCGAGCGACCATTGATCGACATCTTTCGCCTCCCGCGCCTCATTGGAGCGCGGGCGACCCAGAAACGCAACGCCATAAGCGCGGATATAGCAGCTCGCGCCGAGCGCAGCGCTCAGCGCGAGCGCGACGCCCACGGCGGGAACGAGCAGTTTCAGGATCCATTGCGGCATTGAAGGACTGAGCAAGATCGCTTGGAATATCAGCCATTCGGACACGAAGCCGTTCAGCGGCGGCAATGCCGATATCGCAAAGCAGCCGCCGAGGAAAAGAAACGCGGTCTTCGGCATCGAATGAATCAAGCCGCCGAGACGCTCGATATTTCGTTCGCCAGTCGCGGTGAGAACCGCGCCGGAGCCGAAGAAGAGAAGGCTTTTGAACAACGAATGATTGAAGACGTGGAAAAGCGCCGCGCTGAAGGCCAGCGCAGCTGGCACGAGCATGCCATTCGCCTTGAACGCTAGCGAAAGCCCGAGCCCGATGAAGATAACGCCAATATTCTCGATGGTGCTGTAGGCGAGGAGCTTCTTCAGGTCGCTCTGGAGCGTCGCGAAAAGAATGGCGACGACCGCGCTAACCGCGCCGAAGGTCATCGGCTCGATGCTCCACCAAAAGGCGGGCGGGCCTAAAAGATCGAAAACGATGCGGATAAATCCGTAAACAGCGACCTTGGTCATAACGCCGCTCATCAGCGCCGAGACATGGCTCGGCGCAGCCGGATGCGCAAGCGGCAACCAAACATGCAATGGCGCAAGACCAGCCTTCGAGCCGGCGCCGAGCAAAACGAGCGCCAACACGAGGCCTGCTTCCCAGGAGCTTTTCGTAGATTCGCGGATCGAGGCAAAATCATAGGCGCCGCCCACGCCGCCGAGAACGCCGAAGGCCATCAGCAGCGCGAGCGCGCCAAAGCTCGCCATCAACAGGTAAATGTAGCCTGCTTGACGATTTTCGGCGTCATGGTGATGGGTCAGCACCAACGCCCAGGACGCAAGCGACATAAACTCCCACGCGACGAGAAAAGTGTAGGCGTCGGCGGCAAGCACAACGAGGTTCATGCCAGCAAGAAAAGCGGCGTAAAAGGCCGCGACGCGGACGGGATTGCTGACATGCGCGCCATAGCCGATCGCGTATACGCTCGCGGTTGCGCCCCCGAGATTGACGACCGCCAGAAAGAAGGCGCTGAGCGAATCGAGATGCAAACGCATGCCGATCCACGGCAGGCCGAGCGGCAGGCTGAGATCGAGCGCGTCGGCGCCGCGTGGAATGATTACAGCGACAAACAGCAGTGCACAAATTCCGAGGCAGAGACGGTACATGATCTCGGCGAGGTCAGCGCTCTTCCGTTTGTAGATGGGAAGAGCGCTGACGCCGATCAGTCCGCCGACGCAGATCAGTGCGAGATAAAGGGGCATGCTATGGATGTCCTTGCATTCCTGCTCGACGAGAGGAACTAGTTCGACGCGCTGCGGGACAAATTTTCACCGACCCGCTTGCGCGGCGCCAACGGGTGAGCCGAGGTCGCAATATGGCCGTCGAGGCCTTGTATCTCAGCATGGCCGCCAGTCTTTTCATAGTCCTCGCAAAAGTGATGAAGGTTCTCCATGACGGTGTGATCAATCAGCGCCGTGTTGGACAAATCGATCACGATTTTCTTTCCCGGTGGGATTCTGGACAGCTCATCTTTCAGCATCAGATAATTGCCGAAAAACGCCGCGCCGCTGATCTCTACCCGGAAGACGCCCGGCTCCGTTTCAACGATCTTGCGATAGATCTTGAAGATGGCGTTCCAGTTTACCGCGCGCCCGAAGTGTATGATAAATTCGGCGAAAATACCGATAGCGACGCCGATCAGGAGGTCCGTCGCCAGCACGCCGATGATGGTGATGACGAAAACGCCGAGCTGATCCCAGCCGATTTCCAAAGTTTTTTTGAACTGGCTCGGAGAGGCCAGGCGAAAGCCGGTGAAGACGAGAAGGGCTGCGAGCGCGGCCAGTGGAATCTCGTGCACGACCCGCGGGAACAGCGCGACGAAGATCAGCAAGAACAGCCCATGGAAGAAGTTTGCCCAACCGGTGCGCGCGCCATTGTTGACGTTCGCTGAGCTGCGGACGATTTCTGCGATCATCGGCAGCCCGCCAATCAGCCCGCAAATCACATTGCCGAGGCCAACCGCCGCGAGGTCCCTATTGAGGTCGGAGGTTCGCTTATACGGGTCGAGCTTATCAACCGCCGCCGCCGAAAGCAGGCTTTCGAGACTGCCGACAAGACAAATGGTGACGACTTGCTGCCAAAAGACCGCGCGACCAATCAGCGAGAAATCCGGGAAAGTAAAGCTTGCCATGAAATTTTGGGGGATCGTGACGAGGAACTTCGGACCGATCGTAAATTCGTGATGGGGGAGGAAGTTATTTTCTGGAAGAAAGAGATAAATATGCTCATCGTCGAGGTCGAAATACTGGCCGAGCACCATGCCGACGGCGACGACGATTAGCGGCGCGGGGATCATTTTCAGATAACGATTACCCACCATCTGCCAAGCAATGAGAATAAGCAGACCGATGCAGCCAATCGTCGCGACTTCTGGGTTCATGTCCCGAATGCTTGCGGGAATGGCCTTTATGGTCTCGAACAACGTTCCGGCGTCGGGCTTCACGCCGAGCATGACGTGAATCTGTTTTGCCATGATGATGATGCCGATCGCCGCGAGCATGCCGTGCACGGCCGACGATGGGAAAAAGGCGCTCATCTTCCCGGCCTTCATCACGCCCATCAGCGTTTGAATGACGCTGGCGCAGACGATCGCCGCAAGGGTATAATGGTAGCCGGCCATCGCATCCCCGCCGCCGAGCGCCTGCACCGAGTCGAGGATGACGACAATGAGCCCAGCCGCAGGCCCGGATATAGTGACGAACGAGCCGTTGATCCGCGACACGAACAAGCCGCCGACGATGGCGCTGATGACGCCGGCCTGGGGCGGAAAGCCAGACGCCATCGCAATGCCCAGACAGAGCGGGAGGGCAATAAGAAACACCAGGAAGCCAGAAAGAATGTCGGCCCTCCAGTTTTCGGTAAGCCCGGAAAGGCCGATTTTAGGCAGATGCGCCTGAATTGCTGAATTGGTCATGGTCGAACTACTCCGCGATGACTGGATCTTAGCGGAAGCCGCTTTCGTCTTTAGGAAAACGGCGTCTATTTCTTGCGCCTGGCCAGATCGGCTAGCAAGCGTATCGTCGACAGCTCGCCCAAGAACGGTTGGAGCGCGCCGCGCCATCAATGTTGACGGCCGATTCCCGGAATGGTGGAATTCGAAGGAGGATTTTCGCTCTTGGGACAGTCATGAAGGATCTGCGACACCCACATCCGTTTTGGCCTCTGGCGCATCAAGTCGCAGGGGGGACGATAGGGAGAGCCAATTTCGCTATTTTATCCCCCTCGGGGTCGATATTTCCGGTTCGTTTCCCATCCGCCATGATTTGGCCATTCTTCGATTGCGCGACAGAAATGCGCGTCACAGAAACTTCGCGCTTCCTGCGTGGCCACGCCCGAACGAGAATCCTCCCCAATGCAAGTCCACGCCGCGCCCATGAACTTGAGACATAACGAATCGCGCCCTCTCTCTCTCCTGCTCGTTGAAGACGATGCAGAAATTGGCGAACTGATCTCTCTTTATCTCGCCAACCACAATATTGACGTACGAGTCGTCGGAAACGGCGTGGATATGGACGCCGCGCTCAAGGAAAATGCATACGATCTATTGCTTCTTGATCTTAATTTACCAGGTGAGGACGGCCTTTCGATCTGCCGGAGGGTCCGCTCCGAGAATTCGATACCCATCATTATCTTGACTGCACAGGGCGACGACGTCGACAAAATTCTCGGCCTCGAGATGGGCGCTGACGATTACGTGGTAAAACCGTTCAATTCACGCGAGCTGCTTGCGCGTATTCGTGCGGTTTTGAGGCGCTCCGAGAAGCCCGCTTCGGTCGAAGACCGGCCTGCGGGTCAAGCATATCTGTTCGCGGGCTGGCGGGTCGAGCTTTTTACGCGCCAAGTCATCGCGCCCTGCGGGATCAGGGTCGCGATGACGGGCGCGGAATTCGATCTCCTGCACGCCCTGTGCGAGAATCCCAATAGAATTTTGACGAGAGAACAACTGATCAATATGACCCACGGTCCAACTTCCGGCCCGTTCGAGCGCAGCATAGACGTGCTGATCAGCCGCCTGCGTCAAAAGATCGAGATCGACGCCAAAAAGCCGACCTTGATACAGACCGTGCGATCTGAAGGCTATATGTTCGCCGCGAAGGTCGTTCGCGCGTGACGGTGCAGTTTTTGCCGAGCGGCCGCTGCTCCCCAGCAAGAGACAGATAACAGGCGCCGCCGATACGCGCCGATCCCTGAGCGCATCTCTCCCTACCGACCGCGACGCTCTCGCCTCGGGCTACCAAAAGTCCCTCAATTTTTGCGGAGATCGCCTCCCAGCGCGCCCAGCAAGTCGTTCAGCTCGTTTCTCTTGAGATTGACGGCCTCCTCGCCCTCCCCGATGGCCTCCCTGGCTCGTTCGAACTCCAATAACCCAATGTGTCCGACTCGCGGCGTAATGTGAACGTCGGGCGGATCGCCTGCGAGGCGCGAACGAGTCAGTCGATCCTGCATAATGCCCAACGAGGCGCTCATCACGCCGAACAAGCTCGACTGCTTGTGCTCCCCCTCGACAAATCGGAAAGGCTCGTCGCCCGAATGTCCGATCCCAAGAACCGACGGCTCGAAACCGATCGACGTACGCGGGGATGACGCCGCTCGCCGCATCTTCCCGATTACGTCCGTGTTCAGATTGATCGCGATGACAAGATCCGCCCCCAAGGCCCGGCAAGGGGCGACAGGCAGCGGATCGGTGAGCGCGCCATCCGCAAGCTCACGTTCGCCCAATTGTACGGGAGGCAAAAGGCCCGGTAAGCTGATGGATGCGCGGACAGCCTGGACGAGGCCGCCATGTTGCAGCCAGATCTCGTGGCCGGTGGTCAGATCCGTTGCGACAGCGACGAATGTGTTTTGCAGGTCTTCAATGCGACGGGCTCCCATGAGCTGCTGCAATTCTTCCAAAATCCGTTTGCCGCTCAGCAGGCCTCCGCGCCCGAAATGCAGGTCGACATATCTAAATATCCGGCGCTTACTGAGCGAGAGCGCCCATTTTTCGAGCTCATCGAGCTGCCCGGCGAGATAGCACGCTCCGACAAAAGCTCCGGCCGACGATCCGGCGACAATATCGAACGGAATCCCCAGCCTCGTCAAAGCGCGAATTGCGCCGATGTGGGCCCAACCTCTGGCCACGCCGCTGCTCAGAGCGAGTCCTATTTTGCGCCGTCCAAAAGAGCCGGCCATCGCGCCCATTTTCAGGACTCTCCAGGCAAAACGCGGCGATGCTCGGCGGCCGCTCGCAAGAGGAGCTGCAACCGACCCGTCATCTTACCTCCAGCACAAGCACAGCCATGTCGTCTTCCGCGGCCGAGGGCGCGCAAAAGTCTCTTACGTCGTTCAGTATGTTTTTTGCGATCGCCTCCGGCGGGAGCATTCGGTAGTCGGCAAACCGAACGCAAAGCCGCTCCAAACCAAAAAACGCTCCAGCTGAATCTTGCGCCTCCGTGACTCCGTCCGTGTAGAAGAGAAGCTTGTCGCCCGCAGAAAGCGAGACCGCCCGCTCTTCGAACTCGACAGTATGCGCAGCGCCGAGCACCAGGCCCTCGCTGTCCAGCTGTACGCAACTCCGATCGCCTGATCGCAAGAGCAAACCGGGATTATGTCCTGCATTTGCGAATGTAAGCCGACGCGTGCTCCCCGCGTATCGGCCACAAAACATGGTGATGAACAGCTCCGACCGCTCGAGGTCTTCTTCCAGCAAAATGTTGAGCTCGCGCAGAACCCTGGCGGGATGGACGTCCGAAATCGCACGCAATCGGGCGCGCACCATGCTTCTGACCTCGGTCATGATCAGCGCTGCCCCAACGCTGTGACCCGATACGTCGGCAATGAGGAAATCAATGTTTCCTCCATTTTCGAAATAATCGAAGTAATCTCCGCCGACGTGAGTCGCCGGGACGCAGATCCCCGCCATCTCGGCATGCGCTAGGCGCAATGGCTGGCTGGGCAGGAGCGACAGTTGTATCTGTTTCGCAATTTCCAGCTCTCGCCGGCTCTCCTCCGCCCGCCGCTTTTCGGTCACATCCGTCTGGACGCCAATGTAGTGCGTAACTTCTCCTTCCTCGTCCGGCACGGGCGAGATGAACAATTCATTCCAGAACGCCTCGCCGTTCTTACGATAATTTTTCAGGGTGACTTGACAGCTCTGCCCCGTTTGCAACGCATGTCGGATCTTTTCGATTGCGGCAGGATCGGTCCCCGGCCCTTGCAGCATATGCATGCCGCCCCGTAGCAACTCGTCTTGAGTATAGCCAGTCATGCGGGCGAGCGCGGGATTGACGTAGATGTTCGGGTTTCCGCGCACGCGCGCGTCGGATATCACGATGCCGACATGGACCGACTCTATCGCGCGGTTGCGCACCCGCAAGGCATCCTCATATTCGAGACGCGCCGTTATGTCCCGGTCGACGCCACGCCATTTTATCACTCGGCCATTCTCGTCGAAAATGGGCGCCCCGGATGACTCCGTGAAAACCCGCCGACCATCTGGGCGGCGATAGCAATTGATGAGCCGCCGAAACGGCGCAACCTTCTCCTCTGCTCGAAATTGCGGCCCCTCAGAGTCACGCGCGCCGTCCCGAAATACGTCGAGATAGCTCTTTCCCACGACATCCGCCGGCTCAAGCCCCAAAATCTCCTTTACGGCGTCGCTGCTGTAGGTGTAACGACCTTCGGCGTCCTGCTCCCAAAGCCATTCGCCGACCATTTCCGCAACTTTGCGGAAACGCTCCTCGCTTTCAGCAAGGGCTTCGCGGTCGCGTCTTTGTTCGGTGACGTCTTGTTGAATCGCAAGATAATGCTTCAACGCCCCCTGAGCGTCATAGATGGGAGAGATCGTCTCATCGGCCCAGTAAAACTCGCCGTTCTTGCGTCGATCCCGAATTTCGCCGCGCCATTCCCCTCCGGACGAGATCGCCCGCCAGAGACGCTGATGCTGTTCTCTCGGTGTTTCGCCGGATTGCAGCACCCGTGGATTTTTTCCCAAGATCTCGTCTTCACGGTATCCTGTCAGCTTGGTGAAGCAGCTGTTCACATATTCGATCACGCCGCCTTTATCCGAGATCAAGATAGCGACAGGGCTTTGCTCGACCGCCGCTGAAAGCATCCGTAAGCGGCGCTCGACACCCTTGGCCATCGTCAGATCATGGGTGACGCCCACAAAGTAGCGGCGCCCTTCCAGCCATATCTCTCCTATGGAGAGATACATGGGGAAAACCACGCCATCCTTGCGCCTTCCCGAAACCTCCCGCCCAATCCCGATAATCTTGCGGACGCCAGTTTCGCGATAGGCGGCAAGGTAACGATCATGGTCATCGTGATAGGGCGAGGGCATCAGCATCTTGACGTTTTCGCCGAGCGCCTCCTCGGCGCTATAGCCGAAGAGCTTCTCGGCGCCGGCGCTGAACAGCAAAATCGTTCCGGATTCGTTGATCATCACCAAGCCGTCGGCCATTCCGCCAAATATCGCCTCCAGCTTGAATTTCATGTCCTCCAGCGCAGCGCCATCCGGGCGCCATGCCCCTTCTGGCCGAAACTTGACCAAGATCCCAACCAGGTCTTTTGTTCCGAGGCGGAAAATTTCACAACTCGCGTCGATCTCCCTTTCATCCTTTCTTTTTATTCGCATGTCGATCCATTGTCGTGCGGGGGCGAGGAGCCACGCCAGCGCCGAATCTCCGCTGGCGGCCGTTACCATCTTGGGCTTGCCGGGAAAGGGACGCGCGACGAGCTCCGATTCTCGAAAGCCGGTTATTTCCTCGCCGACTTTGTTCAACGCGAGCACACGCCCGCTCGCGTCCATCAAGCAGGCAGCCTCGTGACAAGTCTCGAGGAGCAGGTGAGCGAGCGGCCTATCCTCCACGACGCCTCTCCTATTCCACTCAAGCTGCCCGCCTTGCGGCGTCGCCAGCTTCGACCATAAGTTCGAGTTCCGTTAGGAGCAGGGCGAAGGGCGCAATCGACTTGGGCTCGGCTTGGATTATTTCCGCGCGCAGCCTCTGAAATTGCGGCAATCGCGACGCCATGCCGGCGCGTTTGAACACGCCGACGTTCTCGGGACCGTCAGATCGCAAAGCTGCTCCCGCAATCCGAGCGGCCGCTGAACGTAGACGTTCATCGATCGCGATCTGCAATTTTCTCTCCCAGGAGTCCCGCGCCGTCAATTCGGCGACAAGCGCGGCGATCTGGCGCAATCCGAGAAATCCTGCGACGTCCTCAAAGAGCCGAGCCGTGTCTGCGATGTCCCTGCCAGAACGACGGGAGAGATCGACCAGAAGCGGAAAATCGCGGAGCCTGTCGAGAAACAACTCGCGAGAGGCCTCGGGAGCATTCGACTCGAGGATCGAAACTCCCGAGCTTTGCGCGAAATAGGCAAGGTATTTCTCCAGGAGCGACCGCCATTCATCGACTTCCGGTCGCGCCAGCCGAACACGCACGCCTTGCAAAGCCCAGCGACACATATAAGCAAGCGCATCTTCGAGTTGCAGAAGGTATTCGTATTGCCGTTTGCAGACCATTTTCCTGTCCAGGCTCCTGACGGCGCCGCGCCAACGCTCGCCCTGCAACACCTGGTCGAAAAATAGATAGGCTGCGACCGCGTCGATCAGCATGCTCGGCGCAAGCGGATCTCCAAATAGCAGAAAGCGAACGCCTGCCTGGTCGATGATCTTGTTGCAGATGACAGTCGCGATGATCTCATGCGCGAGCGGGTGCGTCGCCATGGCGTTGGCGTAGCGCGACCGGATCGCGGCAGGGAAGTATCCTGAAAGAAAGCCACGGACACACTCGGCGTCGAAAGCGCCGAGCGCCTCGAGAAGAGCGCGCTTCAACGCCAGTTTTCCGTACGCCATCAACAGGGCCAACTCGGGCCTCGTCAGTCCTTTTTCAGTTCTGGCCACAAGCTCGCGGCGGGTCGGGAATGCCTCATTCACGCGGTCCAACTGTCCCGAAGCCTCGAAGCGGTCCGCCACGTCCATATACGGTCCCGCATCCGCAATACAGCGCTCTCGCTCCAGCGAGATGCAGAGAGATTGACTATAGTTGTCGTCGAGAACCGAGGCGCAAACTTCGTCGGTAACATTCGTGAGAACATCCCTCGAGTCGGCGGACGCTGCTCCCCCCTTCTGCTGCAGACCATGCAAAAGGATCTTCAGATTAACTTCATGGTCCGATAGATCGACCCCCGCCGAGTTGTCGATCGCGTCCATGTTGATGCGACCGCCGCCGAGCGCATATTCGACGCGGGCTCGATGCGTGAAGCCAAGGTTCGCGCCTTCTGCGACGACCTTGGCGCGCAGCTGGTCAGCATTCACCCGCGCCCCATCATTGGCCCTGTCGCCAATGCTTTCGTCAGTCTCACCGCTTGCTTTTACATATGTGCCGACGCCGCCCATCCACAGCAGATCCGCGGGCGTGGTCAAAAGGATCCGGATAAGCCCCTCTCCATCGACCAACCGATTTCTTGCCCGAAGTGAAGATCGAGCCTGGGCGCTCAACTCTATTTCCTTTGCGTCGCGCCGGTAAACGCCACCGCCAGCCGAAATCTTCAATGGATCATAATCAGCCCAAGTGGAATGCGGCGTCTCGAACAGGCGACGGCGTTCGGCGTAGGACGTCAAAGGATCCGGATTTGGGTCGATAAATATGTGATCGCCGCTGAATGCGCCCAACAGCCTGATATTGGGCGTCTCCAGCATGCCGTTTCCAAAGACGTCTCCGTCCATCGAGCCAACGCCGATGACTGTAAAAGCTTGTTCATCGACATCGCGCCCGATCTCGGCGAAATGACGCCGCACGCAGACCCAAGCGCCTTTGGCCGTGATTCCGAGGCGTTTGTGATGGAAGCCGTTTGACCCGCCGGTTGCAAAAGCGTCGCCGAGCCAGAAGCCGCGAGATCTCGCAATCTCATTCGCGATATCCGACCACGCTCCCGTGCCTTTATCTGCTGCGACGACCAGGTAGGGGTCGTTCGTATCATAATATATGCTCTCCCCGCGATCGGAGCGCCCGGAGCCATCCGGATTGTCCGTCAGTTCGAGCAGCGAGCCAATGAACTCGCGATATGCAGCTTTTCCCAATTCTTCCCGGCAACCTGAAGCCTCGCGCTGCGTCTTCAGGACGAAGCCGCCCTTGGCGCCCTGCGGAACAATCAAGGCGTTCTTGATCATTTGAGTCTGCATCAGATCGAGAATTTCAGCCCGTAAATCATGCGCCCGGTCGGACCATCGAACTCCTCCGCGCGCCACTTTGGCGCCTCGCAGATGTATGCCCTGCATCGATCGCGAGTGAACGAAGATTTCGACCAGCGGCTTGGGCGCCGGAGCGCTCATCACGCCAAGGCTGTCGATCTTGAACGCCAACGCCTTTCGGTCGGTCGAATAAAAATTCGTTCTAAGAGTCGCGTCTATCAAATTAAAAAGGTCGCGCAGAATGCGATCATCGATGATATCTTTCACCTTGTCCAAAGCGTTGATAAGGCGCTGTCTCGCTTCTCCCAGCGCATCGAGAGAATCTCGGCCCGCGTGGTCGGGGCGGAATCGGGTTTCGAAATATGAGAAAAGAAGGCGCGTGACATCCGCTTCCCGCAGAATCGCTTGAACGACGCGAGCGCGATCCGCCCGCCCACAAAGCTGTAGATAGTAGTTGCAATATCCACGGATCGCGTCGACCTCCTTCCAGCTCAAACCCGCGAGCGGGACAAGCTGATTTAGAGGGTCCTCGTCCGTGTATCCGGATAGCAAAGCGGCGAGCGCCTCCAAGATCCGGGTCCGCGATTGCATGAGTCTTCCGCAATCACTCGGCCTTACGAAGAAACTGCGTATAAAACGCCGCTCTCCCGCGAGAACGACGGGAAACTGAACCTGATCGACGATCGGAAGTCCAAGGTTGTGAAGAAGGGGGATCAGCTCGTCGAGCGCGCGCATTTCCGCAGAATAGATGCGCAAGTCGAAATCCGATTCGCCAGGCAGCCGACGAAGGTCGAAGGCTTGGTCGTTGGCGCCGATAACGCCGCCCAGCTTCAGCATGTCGCGCGCCCGCTGCCGCGGAGAAACGAGCTCGCGGTAGCTGGCGGGGCATTCGACCTGGTTCGGGTCGATGGCTCTTTTTTGCCTCGGCTCAAGGTCGCGCGTGCGAGCATTGGTGTTCATGCCGAGCGCCTTCTCGAAGCGATCTTGGGTCGAGCTTATCCGAGGCTTTTGTGCATTTCGAGCACATTGCCCCCCTCGCTTCTGTGATACGCCACCGTGTCCATCAAGTTACGGATGAAGAATATCCCTCTTCCACGCTCTTCGAGCTTGTCGAGGTCCGGCGCCGGCACGCTCGTGATATCGAACCCCTGGCCATGGTCGTACACAGAGATGCGGAGATCCTTGTCGTGAATCGATAGACACACTTTTACATTGTGGTTTGGAGATTTAGCGTCGCCATACTCGATGGCGTTCGCCACTGCTTCCGTAAGAACGAGATTGAGATGATAGGCGAGAGTGTCCTGATCGTAGCAGCTCGTTTCCAGCTCCTTTGCAATCTGTTCCGCAATGTTGCCGATCAGCCGCAGGTACCGCGTCTGATTTGGAACGACGATGTCGACGCTCATGATTGTCTCTGACATGTCCGCACCGCTAGCCGACGCCTTGGCCGCTGAGCGCCTCCTCCAGGCCTGGGTAGATTTCGAACACGCGGTTGAGCCGGGTGAGCTCGAACATCGAGCGCACACGCGGCTGCAATCCCGAAAGAATGAACGACCCTGAACGCTGATTTGCGTTCTTGTAGCCTGACAGCAACGCGCCGAGGCCAGAGCTATCGATGAACTTCACCGCCGATAAATCCACCACCAGACGACGGCCGCCTTCCTCCAACGTCCTCAGGATGCGTTCCTTAAGTTCATTGGAATTGTGCGCATCCAGCCGCTCCTCCTTTACGGCGATGACCACTCGTTCGTTCTGCATTCGCGTTTCGAGCTGCATGTCGAGGCCCGTCAGGCGTCAATGCGGTCATGGTGTTTCTCCGCTTAGCTAGTGCGCCTGACGCCAGCGTCAATGCTCTGCTTTTCAATTTAACGCTCGGACCC
>DATBRF010000058.1:0-11469 GCA_036560425.1 Methylocystis sp.
GCTGAATTTCATCTACGCCGAGAACATCCCGTGGGACGCGGTCGTGGTGATCGTGCTGCGCAAACGGGCGGCCTGAAAACATTCGCCCCCCTCGCCGTGGCTTGGGGGGCGTCGGAGGCCGATGCGTCGGTGTTCATGCGAACGACCGCCGGGACTGTCAGGAATCTTGTGTGTCGGGCCGGTTCGCAAAAACTTAGCGCAACATAAAGGACGTTATGTTACGCTAACTCGCATGAGCCAAGCCGTCGTCATAGTCGAGTCCCGGACCCTGGTCGTCGCCAGTCGCGACGGCGTTGTCGTGCCGCGCGTCATCGCCGACGCCGGCGACCGGGCCGCCCGCCGCTTCCTCGAATTCTTCGCCGCGACGATCAGGAACAAAAACACGCGCATGGCCTATTATCGCGCCGCGGTAAAATTCTTCGCCTGGTGCGACCAGCACGCCATCGGCGAGATCGCCGATATCGAGCCGCTGCATGTCGCGGCCTATGTCGAGGCGATGGCCAAGGATTTCGAGAAGCCGACGGTCAAGCAGCATCTCGCCGCGATCCGCATGCTGTTCGACTGGCTGGTCACCGGCCAGGTCGTCGCCACCAACCCGGCGCATTCTGTCCGCGGGCCGAAGCATGTCGTCAAGACCGGCAAGACCACGGTGCTGACCGGAGAACAAGCGCGCGCCCTGCTCGACGGCATCGATGTGTCGACCGTCGTCGGTCTGCGCGACCGCGCGCTGATTTCGCTGATGACCTTCGCCTTCGCCCGCGTTGGCGCGGTCGTCGCCATGCGCGTCGAGGACTACTACCCCAACGGCAAGCGCTGGTGGGTGCGGCTGCACGAGAAAGGCGGCAAGCGCCATGAAATGCCGGCGCATCACAATCTCGAAGCCTATCTCGACGCTTATATCGAGGCGGCCGGCCTCCGCGACGGCGGCAAGGCTCCCCTGTTCCGCCCCGCTATTGGCCGCACTGGCGCGCTGACGGAAAAACCGATGCACCGGGTCGACGCCTGGCGCATGATCCAGCGGCGGTCGGCCGGGTTGGGGATGCGGGTCAAGATCGGCTGCCACACCTTCCGCGCCACGGGTATCACCGCCTATCTCGAAGCCGGCGGCACGTTGGAGAATGCCCAGGCCATGGCCGCGCACGAAAGCCCGCGCACCACCAAGCTCTATGATCGGACGGGCGACGAGATCACGCTGGATGAGGTCGAGCGGATCACAATTTAACCTACGCAATCTCGTCGATGATGACTCCAGGGTGGCGAAACCGTTATGCCGCTGGCCAACAACGCGTGAGACAAAGGAAATAAGGGACCCACTCATGACGCTTGTCGTAGGATGCGCGACGCCGGACATCGGCTTTTTGGTTGGTGATACGCTTCTTAGCTTCGCGTTTGATCTCAAAGGGCGCGTGGGCCCAGTGAATGGAGAATCTCACGCACTGAAGATCCAGGTTCTCAACCCCACCACTGCGGTTGCCTTCGCCGGCGATGTCGGGGCATCCCTCGATCTCATCGGGACTCTGCATGCCAAGCTGAGCGCGGACTCCATGATCGATCCATGCGAACAGCTTTTTGCGTCGTATAGCGGGTTAGCCATGACGGCATCGGCACCCGATTGCGAATTCCTCGTCTTGCGGCTAACTGCGAACGGAAAAGAATTGGCGAAGATCACACGTGACGGAGTGGTCTCCTGCACCCGAGCCTACATCGGTGATGCTGCCGAGTATGCGCTCATGAGGCAATTGCAGCACCCCTATTCTGCCCCTGCGGCGCGGCACGTTCAACAACCAGATGGCACCTTCTGTATTGTGCCCTTGGTTCTAAGCGAGGGTGAAATTGAATTTGCTGAAACTTCTGAGGCGATAGAAGCTCTAACTCACCGCCGCCAAAGCGAGTCAGTCGGTGTAATCTCTGGCTGCGTCACCCGCGTCGTCGACGCGAGAGTTTCCGGGAAACTGGAATATTTGCAGTCAGTCGAAGCGTCGGTGACGCCATGGGAGGGCAACTCCGGCTTCTCCCTTCTTGCCTCCAACTCTGGCACGCGCGGCATCGGTATCTATTACCGATCGGGCAAAATGGGTTTCCTGTTTGTGGTTGGTGACCGCGAGCCGTGTCACAAGGAGTACGCCGAGACGATGAAGCAGTTCATCGAGGTGGCAAGGGCCAGACACGGACTTAACCTGGAGGGCGGAACCTGGGACGAGTAGACGATCTCCATTTGCGCACCATCACGGAGAGACGCGCCCCCTTGGCGAATGCTCGAGGAGGTCGAGGCGGGGCCGGCTCGGAGGTGTCATAGGCCCCTTCCCTACCCAAATATCACGCATGGCAAAGGACGTTATCATGCGTGAGATGAGGCCACGAAAGGGAGAGAAGGGGCGTGCACGTCAGGAAGTTTTCAGGGGAGCATGTGACACGAGATTAAGCGAGAGGCAACGGTAAAGGTTAGTCATCGATTCGCTTGCTAGCGAGGTCGCTCGGAGACTGTCAGCTTTCACAAAGCGCGGCGGCATGCTTTTACCGTTAAGCCGGAGAGGCACGGACAAAGATCGGTATTAGCGAAATACTCTCGATAATTCTTCGCGGCCAAGTGCGCGAATTTCCGTGTGAGCACGGTGGCCATTCGTGAGGTGGCTTCAACTTCCTCAACCGCTAATGAGGCGTGCGCGACCACATCGGTGCAAATTTCCAGAAGTTTTAGATACACAACCTGCTGGTCGGGGAGCCCCTTCAAGCTCTTAGGACCGAGGCCCAGCGTTCTGACGAGGTGCCTTGTTCCATATCGATCATAAAAGTTGTTCGCCGCGACGGTCGCCGCCCAGAGATCGCCGACGTTGGGATGTAGGAATTCACAGAGGATTTCGTATACAAGTCGCGCGCCTGCCACTCGACGATCGAGCTTGTCGATTGACTTGAGAATATTCACCGCGCCCGCATCTGCGGTGTTGTCTTTTCGGACGTATTTCAGGTCCTTCGCGGTGGCTTGCCGGAAATCTGCCTTTACGACAGCCGACCATTCGCGCTGTGTTCCATACAGGGCTTTGTTGATAACCTCGCTCAATTCCAGAACTGGCGTCAAAGGACCATCTCGTGGGGCTGATCTGATTATGGTCAAGGCATCCGCGAACGCGGTCGCATGCGCTATTCGTTCGATCAATCCGCGCAATGCGGTATAGGCCACGACGATCCTGCCTTCTCGAAGACCGGCGACCGCCACCTCCGCTAGTTCAACCATCATGACGCTCGCGACCTTGACAAACGCCTTCAGCTGAGACGCGGATTCTGCTTGAGCATAGATCGCGGCGCGAATTTGCGCCGGCGTAGCATATGGCGGCGGCCCGACGCGACCCCTTCGCTCCCATTGGGCGAAAGCGAGACTGTAGGGCCCGCTTTGGGCGGAACTGACGAATTGAAATTCGTGCTTCTTTTCGATACGTCTGGACGATACCGCTATCATCGCTTCAAGAGCGATTATGAGTTTCGATACATGCTCCGAGCTTTTGTCTTCGGCCAGCATCGTGATCCCAGCTATTTCAGTCCATTCCAGCCGCCTCTCGTTTCAGTCGCCTGCACGATGTAGGCGGAGAGCTGGGCATCAACCGTCGCAGATGGTGCGAGTAGTTCCCATACTGGAGCGTCCCCGAAAGCATGTCCACTCCAGTATGCCCCGCAACATTCGGATACGAAAGAAGCTGTCCAATCGGGCCATGTTCTCGCAATGACCGGGTGATGGTCGTGTTTCGGCTTCCAGTGAGCTTTTTGAAGCTCTCCGATCCATCGCAAATCATGGCGTTCGAATTCTTCAGGCATTTCGACTCTATAGATGTATCCGGCGTCCATGCCGACTAAGGAAAAGTCGGGAGTTTGAATGGCGTAAACCGAATGCGGGCGGGAGAAGGCTCCTTTTGGGCGAGTTCCTTCGAGCGCGTCCTCGATGGCCTCATCCACCTTCGGCAATCCATTCGGCTCAAGAATTCGGCCAGCTGGATGGACGACAGGGGACATATGATAGGCCTTCATGGACTCTCCGCGCCTAAACTCGCGTGAATGGAACCATTCGTCCCCACGCAGCCAGCCACCGCCATCAACGTCGGCCGCACTCCCTGGGGGCGGCGCATCAGCACGCTGTCGCGAATGCACACGCCACAGTCGCCGGCCAGCCGCTTCGGGGCGACGATCAGACCGTCGAGAAGCGCGCCGTCGTCGTGGTCGACATTTGGACAATGCGCCGCGCCCTTGCCAGGCGCGAGCAACCGCACCCCGACGCCGCAAAGCGCGAAGGCGTCGGTCGCGGCTTCGCAGGCGACGCGCCCGAGCCGGTCGGCATTGGGGACGATCAAAACGCCTGCGCGGCTCTTTCTAATCATCATGCCCACACGTCGCGCTCCGATGACGCCCATGCCCTTCTGAGCGGATACGCGTACCGTAATAGCTCCGAGCTTCGCGCGGGACTGCCGGTCGAGGTAGTCGGTCATACCGCTGCTGGCGCGATTGAGGGCCAGCCTGTCGCGCGCGTCCCACAGCGCCGACGCTATGGCCAAATCCAATACGAACAGGAACCATGCCTGTGAGCATGGGATTGCTCGCACCCTTCCTCGAAAATCAGAAAGCGCCCCTGCGACAGTTGCGCCTCCTGCGACTTTTGACCATGCGCAGGCTGAAAAGTCGCAGGAGGCGCAACTGTCGCAGGGGCGTATCCTAGAAATCGGAATTGTAATCAAGCCAAAAGTCGCGGGAGTCGCAGGAGTCGCAGCCCCTTGGATTAGCCGTGGCGGGTGATGCATACCGCCAGGCCCTTTCGCCGTGAAGCGTGGCGCACAAACAGGAAGCGGTTAAAATACAGCACACCGCTGCCTTTATGGAGCAGCAAAACTCCGTAAGAAAAAAACATACTTTTCCTTGCCATGCTTAGAGAAGCTGGAATCGTGATGTCGGCCAAATGTTGGCAACACCCACCAATATGTTGTTATTGTTTTGTTTTTACGGCAATCTGACAATTCAGCAATTGTCGTCTCGGCGGCGCTACACCGACGCGCGGCGCTCTTAAATCGCTGCAGACGGGGCGGGAGGCGCTTGCTCGCCGTTCCCGCAATTTTGATTTTCAGGATGCAGGGCTGCGACTCCTGCGACTCCCGCGACTTTTGGCTTGATTACAATTCCGATTTCTAGGATACGCCCCTGCGACAGTTGCGCCTCCTGCGACTTTTCAGCCTGCGCATGGTCAAAACTTGCTGCGGCGACAAGCGAATTTTACGCTCGCGGTCATTCTTGGCGCGCGATGCGCATGTCGTCCATGTCGGCACTGTGAAGTCGATTTCGTGCCAAATCATGCCCGCGACTTCGCCACGACGCTGCCCGGCTAGAACCAACACTCGCGTCAAGTCGCCAAACGGCCAGCCAACTTTGTCGCGGCGCGCCATACTACGCGCGGCTCGTCGTCGTCCAAGCGGCCCTGAGGCCGGCATGGTCGTCCGAGATGATCAGCTTGACGCCTTTCAAGTCGCGCCGGATCAGGCTGTCGAGGAAGGCGCGCCAATGGACCTCCGTTTCGGACAAGGCCACCGACGCGCCCAACCCGCCGCTGGCCGTCGCTGGCGACGCCGACGGCCACCAGAACGGCGCAATCGATCGGGCATCCGCCTTCGCGCACCCGTTCGTAGCGGGCGTCGAGGAAGAGGTAGGCCGTCTCATCCAGCGGTCGCTCACGCCAAGCGGCATGCCCTGCATCGAGCTGCTCAGCGGCGCGGCTGACCTGGGTCGAGGAGATCGACACCTCCGGCCCCAGCAGCGATTGCAGCACCGTAATCACCTTGCGCGTGGACACGCCCAGCAGGCACATCTCGGCCAGCCCGATATCGAGCGCCTGCTCGGCGCGGGAGCCCTTCTCCAGCGCGCTGGGATAGATGCCGCCGCCGGGCGTCCGTGGCACGTCGAAGGTCAGTTCGCCGACGGGCGGGTCATGACGCTCACGCCTCGCTGACGATGCGCCACGCCTCGCGGACGGGCTGGCCGTCAACTACAGGGTCTAGGCCGTCGTGCCTTTGCAGCCAGCCGTGGTCCTCGAGTATGGCGACGGCGGCCTTGGCCGTTTTGGCATCGCGGATCGAGTTCGGCCCAAGGCGGTAGATGGAGCGGAGGCCGATCAGCGGCTCCTTCCAAGTCTTAAGCCAGGCGAGCAGCTTCTCAGCCTCGCGCAGTTCCGGCGAGCATGAACCCGCCTGCCCCAAGCGCAAGGCCTCGTTCGCGAAAAATACAGCGATTTTGATGGCCCGACGCAGAGTGATGCGGGAGATCGAGCCGCACCGCTGGTCGTTGACATAGTGCAGCACGCCAGCGATGCGCGCCGCATGTTCGGGTAGCTTGTTCGCGAATCCGCGAATTGGCTCGAGCCGCCCGCCCGGCGCGAGCAGCTTTTCGACACGGTCGGCGAAGGCGAGCCACGTCGCTTTTGCGGCCTCGTCAAATTCGAGGCGACGCGGCTCGACCGCGTTGCGCGTCCCGGCCATAAGGGTGGGCGGCGTTTCGAGAATGGCGAGCAAGCGAGCGCCATAGCGGCGGAGCGCCCGTTCGGTTTCCGGCTTCAAGCCGCGCTGAAGCCGCGTGCCGGCGGCCGATTGGGGCGCGGCGACAAGCAGGCGGGTTAAAAAGCCTTGGTCGACAAGCATGGAGTCGGATAGCATCCGCGCCGCCGCGTCGGGCTGCGCCATCAAATGCAAGGCGAGCCGTCGTCCAGCTAACACGCTCGCGCCATCGCCGGCCCGGACGCGCTTGATCGGCGCGCCGTCCCAGAGTGATGAGAGGCCCGCGACCGTTCGCAGCCTGTTTTCATCGCTCATCGCGTGCCCGCCGATGAACGAGCCGCCTTCGTCGCTAAAAAGACCAAGCGCGGGATGACCGACGGCGAACAACTTGTGCAAGCCCTCCAGCGTCGGCTCGCCACAGGTCAAAAGCGGCGTAAGCGGCGGTAACGGCTCGTCGCCCACAGCCCGCAAGGCGGCCTCGATCTGCTGCCGTCCGGCTTTGGCGTTGGCTTTTTCCGCTTGCGCCGTGGCTACCTCGAAGGCCCGCTTCGCCCGCCTGTAGCCCGGCAGTTCGGCTTCGTATGCTTCGCGCAGCGCCTCCTCGCGCGCGCGAATGGGTGTCAGCGCCTCATAATCGGCGGCGCTCTTGCGGTCGCCGCTCGCCGCCACTGTGCAGAGATAGAGTGACGCCGGTCGCGCCCGGCCCGTCGCGGGCAGAACCACGTCTGCATAGGCTTGAACCGCAAGCGACGCGGCGGCGAGCACGCTCCCAGCCGCGATGGCGTCGGGACACTGCACTTTGTCGATAATGGCGCGCGTCGCCGCGCCAAGCACCTGGCCAAGGGCGCTTATCGGAAACGGTTGGGCGGGAGAGAGCTGGCGCCGCAACGGACGCGGCGCTTCCGTAGCATCGCCGTCAGCCTTATCGTCCGCGTCAAAAGCCTTCGCGAGCCCAAGCGCCGCCTGGCGCAAGGCTTCCTTATCCCCCCATTCGGCGATGGCGTCCGCCGCATCCCATCCGGGCTCCGGCTCGCGCGCGTCGCCATCGGGCGTCATGCTCGCCAGCGCCATCGCGTCGATTATCGAAACATCGCAGCCGAGCCCATGCAAGATGCCCGCGACTTGCGCCGCGTATTTCGCGCCCGGCTCGTCCGCGTCCGGCCAGATCGTGACGCGACGCCCGGCGAGCGGCGACCAATCGGCCTTCGCAGCGGCTTGCGCGCCGCCCGGCGAGGTTGTGGCGATGAAGTCTGAAAAGATGCGCCAGGCCTCGTGGGCGGATTTCTCGCCCTCGCAAACAATCGCGGGAAAGTCTGGATTTGCGGCAAGCCAATGGAGTCGATAGAGCGGGCGCGGAGCCGGAACGCCTGTCCACCGCCATTCGAGCGCGCCATCGGCGTCGCGCCACAGCGAAAGCGGGAGAAAAACCTTGCCCTGGTCGGGCAGGTCAAAGCGATAAATCTCAAACTGCAGAAAGCCATCCGCATCGCGGTATTTAACTCTTAGACTCGGCAAGCCGAGTCTCGGGTGCCTTGCCGGCTCCAGCGGCGCGTCCTCTGGAACTGGCATGACAAGTTCACCATCGGCCTTGCTATTGCTTTTGCGGGGAGGGTCGCCGCCGCTCGGGGCGCGGGTGCTAGGGGCTGGAGTCCTGCGCGCGTTGGCTCTCGGCGTGAACGGCGGTAGCGCTAGCCGTTCGCGAACGTAGTCGCGGCACGTTATCGCGTCATCGCGCGCGAAACTATTGACAACGAACCCATCCGGCGCCGTCGCGGACAGCGTGACTGATAAACTCCTGTCCCTGGCCGAATGACCGGGGCCGGGGCAAAGCACGCTGCCCCTCGACACGTGGCCGCCGAGGCTGTTTGCAAGATCGCGCAGACTCAGGTCGTGTACGGTCATTTTCTCAGCTCAATTGACTCTGAAACAACGCGCGTCGAACCGCGTCGCTCCTCGCTGGGGGTAAGATAGCCACCTCGCCGACAAAGCGCCGCATGTCGGATCGAATTTTTTTAACAAATCGCGCAAACTATTTTTTGCGGTCATGGGTGTGACAGTCGCCCGTTAGGGTCGAGGCGGCATTGTCACACGGCGCGCAGATCGCCACCGGTCCGAATCTTGGCCGCGCAATCCCGACCAGCTGCGCCGGGGCGAGCGCTGTCGTTCCGGCCTGTCTCAAGGCGGGGCCCCCTGTTGGATGCAAATCTGGGGTTCCGATTGAATGCTGATTGACAGGCTGGTCTAGCCTTCGAGGGTCCGCCGCGGCATCGCCGACTTGTTGGCAAGACGACAAGTCCGCTCTCTCGCGCTTGAGGCCGGCGAGAGTGTAGGAGCGGGCGTTGCCCGCGTTTGGCTTGATGCTCACATTGTCAGCATCAGCGTGAACATGCTTCGGACTGGCCGTTCGTCTGGCGGAACAGCGCAGGCGCTTCGGCTTCACCTGCAACCAATTTTGCATGGCTTCAAATTGAAGCCATACGGAACAGGCAACGATCAGAACCCAGCCAACGCTTGTGCAAGATTTTGCGCAGGTGAATAGGCCGCCGCAGGCCCGCGACACTGCCGCGAAGCAAGCCGCAGCCGCATCGTCCAGCTTAGAGCCATCGGAAGCGTGCGACTTGGCGCTGCGGGACGCGCGGACCTTCGACGACCTCAATAAAACCCATGAAAACCGGGCTACAGCACGGATTCGTGCCGCGCTCTTTGCCGTCTCTTTTTTGGGCTTTTCGCCAAACCAAGGCTTGACATTAGGATGATATTCCTATACCTTGAGGAGGCGGCAGCCGTGCCCCGGTTTGCCGGGACCCATCAGGAGCAAGCACCATGGACGCGAAGCCAACAAAGTCCCCGAAAACCGCCGGTTCCATGGCGAATCTTTGCGACAGCGCGACCTCGACGATCGCCGGCGCCTTCGAGCCGAGTCCTCCGCCGACCGGACGGCCCTGGGTCGGCGGCGCGGTTTATGCCCCCCGCACGGCCCGCTTCGATGGCGGCGCGCGGGCGCTTTCGCAAGACGAGATGCGCCGCGCCGCCCCGTCGATCTTTGCGGCGCGGCCGCACGCCAGCCGTTCGGAGCGCTTTCGCGCCATCCCGACCATCGAGGTCTTGCGCGGCTTGGAGCGAGAGGGTTTTTTCGTTGTTGGCGCGAGGCAGTCGGGATCGCGGGACGCGAGCAAGACGGATTACACGAAACACATGATCCGGCTGCGCCGGCTCGACAATGCGCAAAAATACCGAGTCGGCGACGCGGTCTGCGAAATCATCTTGCGGAACGCAAACGACGGAACCTGCGCCTACGAGCTGATGGCCGGCTTGTTTCGCATCCGCTGCCTGAACTCGCTGGTGGCGCGGATCGCGACCGTCGACTCGATCAAGGTTCGCCACTCCGGCGACGCGCTGGCGAAGGTCGTCGACGGGACCTACCGCGTGCTTGGACAGGTCGGCGCGGTATTGGCCGCGCCGCGGGACTGGAGCCGCATCGCGCTCGATCGCGACGCGAGGGCCGCGCTGGCTGAGAGCGCGCATGCGCTGCGCTTCGGCGACGCCGACGGCAGGGTCGCGACGCCAATCAGGCCGGAGCAACTGCTCACGCCGCGCCGCGCTGAAGACCGCGTCGACGATCTTTGGACGACGCTGAACGTCGTTCAGGAGAACGTCATTCGCGGCGGCCTGTCGGCGCGCGCGCCGGCGGCCACGGACCAGCACGGACGCTGGCGCCGCGGCCGCGTGGTGACGACGCGCGCGGTGAACAACATCGACCAGGACGTAAGGCTCAACAAGGCGCTGTGGGTTCTCGGCGAGCGCATGGCGAACTCGCTCGGACGGGCCGCGTAGCAGCGACCCACTTGCGCGCAGCGCGACGCGCCTGTGATCGCCAGCTCGAGCATCGGACGACAGCATGGGACCCAGCAGCGGGTCTTTTTCTTTTGCGAACATCCTTCGGCGACGTCGCGCGCGCTGACGATCCTGCCGGCCGCCGAAGACTGAACCAACCGGCGCCAACGCCCCGCGCTCGTCACCCCGCGCTTGGCGCCTTCGCCTTCCCTTCCCCCGAAACGTTCCAACCCAAGGAGATCGGCAATGCCGGGTCGCCAAGCCAAGATCATCACCCCCACGATGCTGCGTCGCATGCTGAGCGCCGTAGCCGGCCGTCAAACAACGAAGCGTGATCGCGTCATCATCTTGCTGTCGGCCAAGGCCGGCCTGCGCGCCTGCGAGATCGCGCGGCTCGACTGGTCGATGGTGCTCGACGCGCGCGGATGCGTCGGCGATACCCTCGCCGTCCGCGACGCCATCGCCAAGAAGCACGGCGGTCGGCGCATCCCGATGCATCCCAGCCTCGGGCGCGCGCTGGTCGCGCTGAAGCGAGCGTCGGCGCCGGCGGGGCCAGTGGTTCGCTCCGTTCGTGGGGGCGGCATGCGGCCGAAAAGCATCGTCAACTGGTTCATCGCGTTATTCGCCGGCTTGGAGCTCGAGGGCTGTTCGTCGCATTCAGGGCGCCGCAGCTTCATTACGGCGGCGGCGAGAAACGCGCACAAGACCGGCTGCAGCCTGCGCGACGTTCAATTGCTGGCCGGTCACAAGTCGATACAGATGACGCAGGGCTATATCGACGGCGACACGCGCGGGCAGCGGCGGCTGGTGGCGTTGCTCTAGCTGTCACGCGCGCCGCGATCGAAGCCTCGCCGCGCGACATTGATCGCGGCGGGCGCGGGCAAGGCCAGGCGCGACGACGGCGTCCAAGGCGACGCCACGCCGGAGCTCTCCTGCAATGACCAGTTGACGCCCGTCCTTCCGACGCGCTGTAGACAAGTTGACCGAGCCCTTCGGTTGCGGAGCAAAGGCCGCGACACGGTTGCCGGCTATGAATGTTCGTTGATGCGCGCGCGCGGAAGCTTGCAGGATTTGAATGTCACAGGGAGAGGTCAATGCTCGCGGTAGATAGATGGAT
>DATBRF010000059.1:0-10382 GCA_036560425.1 Methylocystis sp.
ATCTGATCGAGAACTTCTTCGGCAAGCTCAAAGAGTTCAAGCGCATCGCGCTGCGGGCGGACAAGACAGATCAAAGCTTCTCGGCCATGATCCATCTCGCCGCAGCTGTGATAAACTCACGCTGAATCCCAACAGGCCCTAATCGGTATCAAGCTGGCGTTGGCATTTCCTGGGATGGTCAAGCGTCTTGTGTTAGCCGTGACTTCTGGCGGCGTGCCGATCGCCGATCTTGGTGCGTCGGACTGGCGGCCCGACTATTCCGCTGCATACCCGCGCGCCGCCAAGTGGATCGCGGATCCCGTCGACGATCTCTCGAGCCAAATCCGGCGCTTCCGCGAGGGGATCGTCGCGCGCGGCGCTTGGTCCCGCCTTGATCAGCTCACAGGCGCCGCGCGCTCCGTCAATGTGTGGTGACTTCGTTGCTAGGGAGCACGTCGCGGATACGCTTGCCTTCCACCCAGACGAAAGCGCCGGCGGGGTCGGCGCAGGCGATATCCTGTTCGGCGATCAGCTTATCGCAGAGCATGATGCAAATGGCGTCGATCGACGCGCCTCTGTCGTTTTCCTCAGTCATGCGGTCAATCGAGATTTCGCCCATCTCCTCGTCGTCGACCAAATGGATGATAAATACTTCTTCATGGCCGGGAACTCCGTGCGCATTCACCCGGAAAGTTTCCCCCTTGTAGCGGAATTCGCGTATCATCCCTGTCCCTTTTTGCTTGCTTGTCTCCGCGATTTTGCGCCTTCGTTTTGAGGCGATGATCACCGCGCGCCCGGCGCGCATGCAAACTGCGCGCCATTTGTGCGCGTCGTGAACCTCCCCATTTTGTTAGAACGAGGCGCCGAAATTGCTTTTGAAGGGGCGACAGGGACTTAGAGATCATAAAAAAACGCCATGCCAATGCCCGCCGAAGAAATCCAACGTCTGATAAAGATTGCCTTGCCCTGACGCCGTGATCGAACTGACGGCGGTCGCCGACGATCGAGTTCATCGGCGGTTGCGACATTACGCGCGAAATATTTTAGTCGGAGGAGCTGACGGCGCTCTTTGACAAGGAAGGCATTGCGCATAATCAGGGTGTGAAAGCGTCGCCAGAGGGTTCATATGAACTTGAAATGCGGGTTTGAGACTCGCGGTCCAAGGGAAGCAGCGGACCGCAAGCCCTCGGGCTCGGATCTCAGTCAAAGGTTGCGCGCCGCGCCGGCGCCGTTCTCGTCGAACAAAATCTCCGTCTCGTCGCCCGCCATGTCAATGTACGCGCGGGCAAGGCGGCCGTCGGCGTGGTAGTGGTAGGCGTGGCGCAACTCGACTTCGCCATAGACGATCTTCTCGCAAGTAGTCATACGACCGTCGGCGTCGTAGCCCGCGCGAAAATAAGTGTTGCGAGTTTCGAGAGCGTCGGCCCCGATGGGCGAAACCAAGTTGAGCGGCAGCTTGACGCCGCTGTGGCTCAAAAAATATTTGAATGTCGGCGCCGCTACGATTTCCATGACGTCCCTCCGCCCATATGGCTCAGCGATTGCTTCAGGCTGGCTATGAACACTCCGCGCGCCGATGCCGATGTCGTGAACTTCGGCGAACTCGATCCAAAGACAAATGAGCTTCTGCAGCAGGGCGTCGTCGCCTATCGGACCGACCGTGAGAAGGCCGACAGCCTCTTCAAGCAAGCGTTGGCGCTGACGCCGCAGGAACTCGCTCCATATTACTGCCTATACAAAATTCACACCTATATGGGCAGCCTCGACTATGCCGCCGACGTCGCCGCGGAGGGTATGAAGCAAGCCACGCTTCAGGCGGGTTGGCCGAGCGATCCAGCGGCTTGGCCAAGCGCGGCCGAGGCGCAGGAAGGTCCGGCCCGGTTCGCTCTCTATACATTAAAAGCATTGAGCTTCATCGAGCTCAAACGCGGCCGGCGTGACGTTGCCCTGGACTATCTCGGCGTCCTCTCTCGAGCTGATCCACGGGGCAGCGTCGGCTGGAAAGTGATCGAGGAGTTGGCGCAGGGCAGTGTGCAATAAGCGCACACATGACAAAACATTTGTCCGAAACCCCCTTAATCGCTGCGACAAAGCTCTTAAAGCGCCTTGATGTCTGAAAATCGACTTTGTGCACTGCATTTGTGCGAAACAAAGCCGTTTTGCATGGATTTTGAACAAGATAAAAGATGAACTGTATGACAAGATTCACATTGAACTTCGCACGTGCGAACGGAATTCGGGCTCGGGCCTGATGGTGGCCGTTCGCAAGGAAAGCGGCCATGGACGATGTAGCGACTTCAGACTCTATCAACACCGAGGAGTTTGCCGCAAAGCCGGCGCGGGCGAGAACCCCGTCCGCCGACACCGCGCTGCTCGGCGTTTATGAAATCTCCAAAATCCTAACCGCGCCGGCCCGCCTCGAGCAGGCGCTGGTCAATGTCGTCAGCGTGCTCAGCTCGTTCCTCGACATGAAGCTGGGAATGATCGCGATCCTCGATCAGCACGGCGATCCGGAGATCGTCGCGACCTCGGGCTGGATCAGTCATGATCGCAGCAAGCCGATCGACACGCTGCCGGCCAAGGTGATCGACCGGCTCGTCGCCACCGGCATGCCCGTCATCGTCGAGGACGTGACCCGCGACGCCTTGTTCGCGACGGCGGCCGAAACGATCACCCAGGCGGTTGGCCCGAGAGTCTCCTTCCTCGCCGTTGCGATTAAGAGCGACAACCACGTCGTTGGGACTTTGTCGATCTACCGCACATCGGAAGAGTTCATCGCCTACACCTTTGACGCCGATCTGCGTCTCTTAACGATGATCGCCAATCTGATCGGCCAGACCGTGAAGCTGCACCGCATGTTTTCGGCCGACCGGCAGCGGCTGCTGAACGAATGCAGCACTCTGGAAAAAGCGCTGGTCTCGTGCCTGCCGAAGGAGATCCGTGGCGAACGGCCCGACGTCGCCGGCATCGTCGGCGAGAGCCCGGCGATCATGGAGGTGCTCGACACTATCGCCGTCGTCGCCAAGTCCAATTCGACCGTGCTGCTGCGCGGCGAGAGCGGCACAGGCAAGGAGCTGTTCGCACGCGCGGTGCACGACCTGTCGCGCCGCAAAGCCAAACCCTTCGTCAAGGTGAACTGCGCCGCTCTTCCGGAAAGCGTGCTCGAATCGGAGCTGTTCGGTCATGAGCGGGGCGCTTTTACCGGCGCCGTCGCGCAGCGCGCGGGACGCTTCGAACTCGCCAATGGCGGCACGCTGCTGCTCGACGAAATCGGCGAAATATCTCCCGCCTTCCAGGCGAAGCTGCTGCGCGTGCTGCAGGAAGGCGAATTCGAGCGGGTTGGCGGCTCCAAGACCTTGAAAGTCAACGTCCGATTCGTTTTCGCGACCAATAAAAACCTTGAAGAGGCCGTCGAGAAGGGCGAGTTCCGCGCCGACCTTTATTACCGCATCAGCGTTGTACCGGTGTTCCTGCCTCCTCTGCGCGAGCGGCCCGGCGATGTTTCGCTGCTGGCGCACAATTTCCTTGAGCAATTCAACGCCGAAAACGACCAAAAACACGAGTTCTCGATGAGCGCTATCGAGACGCTGCAAAGTTGCTACTTCCCCGGCAACGTGCGCGAATTGGAAAATTGCGTGCGCCGCACGGCAACTATGGCGCGCGCCAAAATCATCTTTGATCATGATTTCGCCTGCGCCGCCGGAAAATGCCTTTCGGCCTTGCTGTGGACCGGCAGCGCCAGCGGCGCCTTCCAGAATGCGCATCTCGACCCGGCCGGAATGCGCGCCGACGCGCCGCCTGAGGAGATCGGGCTCGCGAGCCGCGGAGAAGCGGGGCCGGTTCCGACTTTCCTCGAGGAGACCCCGCCGCCGCTCGCCGCTGCTCGCGAGGCGGAAGGCGACGGCTTCGTGCCGTTCCGCAAGATGATCGACCGCGAACGTCTCATAGAAGGCATGGAGAAAGCCGCCTGGGTGCAGGCCAAAGCGGCGCGTCTGCTCGGCCTGTCGCTGCGCCAAGTCAATTACGCGCTGAAGAAATACAACATCGAAGTAAAGCGCATCTGAGCACAGCCAGCAATTGTTGCATTTACGACATTCGTTCAAACTCGTCCGGCCGGCCGGGGTTCCCTCGCTTCACGTAACGGGGTTGAACAAGCAGGCCTCAAGCCTCGCATTGTGGCGGGGTTCCAACTGGCATGCGATTTGATGGGAGGGGAGACCTGGAACTGAATCCATAAGGAATCGCGACATGGCGTACAAAATTGTAGCCTCCCAATGCACGGTGTGCGGGGCTTGTGAATTCGAATGTCCGAATGCGGCGATCCGCCTCAAGAATGACATGTACATCATCGACCCAAAGAAATGCACTGAGTGCGAGGGGCATTTCGACGCCCCGCAATGTGCGGTTGTCTGTCCGGTCGAAAACACTTGCGTGCCGGCGTCGCCCTGACGCGCGGCCTCGCGGACCACGCATCGCATGGACGCCGTCGATTGGCTCGGCAATTTCCTGTCCTGCCGCGATTGTCCGCATGAGGAGATTCGCGAAAAAGGCCTCTGCAATCTCGGGCAGATTTGCGTGCGTGATCGAAGGGCCCGCCGCATAGACCGGTTCTTTGCCGCGAGTCCGCAAGAGTCCACAAAATATCTCGATCATCCCTATTTTGAACTGCGCGTTGGCGCGGTTAAATACGCCAGCGTCTTTCAATTGCGCGCGCTGATCGACGACGAGGAGCCGGACGTCAGAGCGATGGTGGCGCAGCGTCTGCCGTTGCGTCTCGTCGAAAAACTGATCGACGACCCCGACCGCAAGGTGCGCATGGCCACGGCCCAGCGAGTCGAGGGCGCGGGCCTCGTGAAGCTGCTTTTCGATGAAGACAGCGGCGTGCGCCTGATTGCTGCGCATCGCGCGCCGCCCGAGATTCTCGCTGGCGCGACGAACGATGACGACCCGCAGGTGCGGTGCGAAGCGGCGCGGCGTATTGCCCTCGACAGGCTCCCGGCCATGGCGCGCGACCCCGAACCGCGCGTGCGCATGATTATTGCAGAGCGGTTGGCGCCGACACAACTGGGGCTGCTCGTCGCCGACGAAGATTTGCGAGTCCGCTTCTTGGTGGCTGAGCGAGGTGGATTGGAGCTACTCGCGCGTCTGCAAGATGATCCTGATCCGGAAGTCAGGCGCCTCGTCCAGGCGCGCCTGGACGAGGCGCAACAGTAAACGGAGAGCGAAATGGCGGCGGCGCAGGAGACAGTGGAACAAGTTCGCTGTGTCGTCTGATCAATATAAAAATGGCTCCGTCACCGACATCGACCTCGCGCCCAAGGCTCGAACATACGACGGTGCGATTGCGCGAGATGGATTCAATACGAATTTTAGGCACGGCAGAAGAGAAGGGCGCCGTTGTTTCCTTTACGATGAACGGCGCGCATCCACACGATATCGCCACCATTATCGATCGCTCTGAATCGCGATCCGCGCGGGGCCCCACTACGCCATGCCGTTGCTGAATCGCTACGGCGTCAGCGCCGCCTGCAGGGCCTCATTTGGTCTTTATAACACGAAGGACGAAGTTGACCAGTTCGTTCAGTCGATGTGGAAAGCACGCGATACCTTCGCATAAGACCGTGAGCTTCGGCCTTCGAGGCTATGCGATCTAAAATGTTGGATTTGCAACATGCGTTGCCGGCAGTAATGTAAAGACGTGTTTGAACATTGACATCGTAGGTTCTCGACACGTCTTTGATTTATTTAGAGAGTTCGCAGTCTTGGCGCTGGCATGGTTGTTGCGATCCCTGCGTCAAACTGATGCATCGGACCGTCTCAGCCGAAAGTCGGCGCAGGCGACTTTGCAGCGCATAAGGGAACAAGTCATGACGTCTCTGGATGTTGGAACGGCCAGTGAAGTTGAAGGGGTGAACGCTGCGGTCGCGATGGACGGCGTGATGCAGAAGCTCGCAGAGCACAAGGGCTGCGGCACGTCGGGCGGCAGCGGGAAGGCAAGCTGTGGTTCGGGCGCCGGGCAGGGCGACCTGCCGACGGAGATTTGGGAGAAGGTCAAGAACCATCCTTGCTACAGCGAAGAAGCGCACCATCACTATGCGCGCATGCACGTTGCCGTCGCGCCCGCTTGCAACATCCAATGCAACTATTGCAACCGGAAATATGATTGCGCGAACGAGTCGCGTCCTGGCGTCGTCAGCGAGAAGCTGACCCCAGAGCAGGCTGCGAAGAAAGTTTTGGCCGTCGCCTCCACCATTCCGCAAATGACGGTCCTTGGCATCGCCGGCCCTGGCGATCCGCTCGCCAATCCAGAAAAAACCTTCAAGACGTTCGATCTGATCTCGCGCACCGCGCCGGATATCAAGCTTTGCCTGTCAACTAACGGTCTCGCTTTGCCGGATCACGTCGATACGATCGCTGGCTACAACGTCGATCACGTCACGATCACGATCAATATGATCGATCCAGAAGTGGGCGCGAAGATTTATCCCTGGGTGTTCTGGAAGCATAAGCGCTACATCGGCGTCGAGGCGGCGAAGCTCCTGACCGACCGTCAGCTGCAGGGCCTCGAAATGCTCACCGAGCGCGGCATTCTGTGCAAAGTGAATTCGGTGATGATCCCGGGGATTAACGACAAGCACCTCGTCGACGTGAACAAGGCGGTCAAATCTCGCGGCGCGTTCCTCCATAACATCATGCCGCTTATCTCGGCGCCGGAGCACGGCACAGTGTTCGGCCTCAACGGCCAACGCGGTCCGTCAGCGCAAGAGCTGAAGGCGCTGCAGGATAGTTGCGAAGGCGAAATGAACATGATGCGTCATTGCCGCCAGTGCCGCGCCGACGCCGTTGGCCTACTCGGCGAGGATCGCAGCGCTGAGTTCACGACGGAAAAAATCATGGCGATGGAGGTCGACTACGATCTCGAATCCCGCAAGGCCTATCAGGAGAAAGTCGAAGAAGAGCGCGTCGCGAAGGTGGCTGCGAAGCAGGAGGAGCTGGCGACGCTGGCCGGCACGGCGAGCGATATCAAATTGCTGATCGCCGTTGCGACGAAGGGTTCGGGTCTGATTAATGAACATTTCGGCCACGCCAAAGAGTTCCAGGTTTACGAACTCTCGACCTCGGGTGCGAAATTCGTCGGGCATCGCCGAGTCGACCTCTACTGTCAGGGCGGATATGGCGACGAGGACAGTCTGGAGACGGTGATCCGCGCGATTAACGACTGCCATGGGGTGTTCGTCGCGAAGATCGGTGGTTGCCCGAAGAACGAGCTCTTGAAGGCGGGAATAGAGCCCGTCGATCAATTTGCGCATGAGTTTATCGAAAAGTCGGCGATCGCCTGGTTCAAGGCCTATCTCGAAAAAGTGAACAGCGGCGAGATCGAACATCAGGAGCGTGGTGACGCCGAAATCCGACAGGGCGCGCTCATCAACGCGGCATGACAGATTTTATGACGTGCGACGTCAAGGAACCAAAGCTTAGGAGCAAAAGATATGGCGCTGAAAATCATCGCCTCACAGTGCACGAGCTGTTCGGCCTGTGAGCCTGAATGCCCGAATGTGGCGATCTACGAAAAGGGGGGCACCTTCGTGATCGACCCAAAAAAATGCACGGAGTGCATCGGCCATTTTGACGCGCCGCAGTGCGCCGCCGTCTGTCCAGTCGACAACACCTGCGTGATCGACAACGCCTATCCGCGTTACCAGGCGCCGGCTTGAGGAGGCTCGCAATGAAATTTACGCTTACGCCGGCCGCACACAAATTTATCCAGCGCATGGTGCAGTTTAGCGCCAATCCAGGCGGCGGCTTTCGCTTGCTGGTGTCCCCGGGCGGTTGCTCGGGGCTCAACGCGATGTTCGACGTCGAAGCCGCGCCGCGCGCCGGCGATCAGGAGTTCATTGTCGATGGCGTGAAATTCTACCTGTCGGCGGAAAGCCGCTTGCTGCACGACGGCGTGACGATTGATTTTGCCGACTCCTCTACGAGCGGCGGCCTCGTCTTCCACGACCCGAAAAGCACAGGGTCCTGCAAGAGCGCTAGCGCGCCCGTCGTGGAGCAGATGCACTAAGGGCGCGCCCAATGGTGAACGGCGAGCAAGCCACACTGAGCTCCGACGAGAAAGAACTTCTCGCCGGAGCGTTGCTTGGCGAGGGCCTGCCGCCGGAGGCCGAAGGATGTCTCCGTCTCGCGAGTGAAACCTACGCCGACTCCGAAACGGCGGAGCGCTATTTGCGTCAAGCTCAACAATGGGCGCCCGATCATGCCGCCGTTTTGATCGGCCTTTATCGCTTTTACTTTTACAAAGGCAGATTGCGGGAGGCATTGGAGATCGCAAATCGATGTCTAGAAAAAGCAACGCGCGAAAACAAAATGCCGCGAGACTGGCGGCGCGCGGGAGCGCAGAACGCCGTTTTCGATCGCTATGACGAGATGTTGCCGCGTTTCTTCCTCTTCACATTGAAGGGCTACGCCTATTTGCAGATGCGCCTCGGCGCTCTCGACGAAAGCCGCGTCGCGATCGCCAAACTTCTCGAACTCGACCCTAC
Organism: Methylocystis sp.; assembly: GCA_036560425.1. Taxonomy (GTDB): domain Bacteria; phylum Pseudomonadota; class Alphaproteobacteria; order Rhizobiales; family Beijerinckiaceae; genus Methylocystis. The sequence continues at coordinate 8,523 of DATBRF010000059.1, forward strand.
CGACAAGATCGGCGCGAATGTTTTGCAGGATATCCTAGATAGGATCGAGCTCGACGATGACGCATGAGATCGAGGAGGCGCGTGACTGGCGCGGGCAGGACATCAATTGTGCGGCTTGTGTGCACCAAGAGCTGCTCGCCGCGCGGCGTTGTGAGTTGCGCAAGGCTTGCGTGAACGATCGGTATGCACGGCGAATCGATCGTTTCTTCAATTGGCATCCGGAACTCGCCGACAGCTATCTTTCGCATCCGCATTTCGAAGTGCGCGCCATAGCGGCGAAATTTGCCAATCCCTTCCTTTTACCGCGGCTCCTATCGGATCCCGATGAGACGGTGCGTTGGGAAGCCGTTCGGCGTTTGCCGGCACGCTATCAGCGTGAATTACGCAATGACCCGCATCGCGAAGTTAGGATACGCATCGCGACGCTTCTCGACGACCCGGATCTTTTGCCGATGATGCAGGACCATGATTATTACGTGCGCGTTTTGATTGCGCGCAAGGTCGCCCCGGCGCTGCTTGTGACGATGCTCGACGATGCGGAAGTCGAGGTGCGACGTATTGTGGCGCAGCGTATCGACGCCCAATGGCTGGGGAGAATGCGTCGAGATTCAAGCGCTGATGTGCGTATGGAAGCCGCGAAAAGGATGACCCCGGAACAGTTGTCGGATTTGAGAGACGACGCCGATTGGCGAGTGCGCCATTACGTAGTGACGAGATTGAACGTGGAAGAAATCGGATATCTGATCCATGACAGCGATCCGCTCGTCGCGGAAGCGGCCCGCAAGCGCCTCGCCGGCGAGGCCCCGATAGGATGACTGGCCTGGCGCCCGCGCTACGCCGTTGGCGCCGTCGCTTTCGGTGTCAACTCGCGCGCCGGCCCACGATGAACTGCCGCGACGCGCCGCCCGGCCTCGGGGGCCTCGGGGCTGCCAGGGGGCCGGCGAGCCGAGCAACCCGGATCAGCGCGAGGCCTCTATCGCTGCTGTGTGAACCGGTCACGCTCGATCAATATCTTGCCCTGCGAAACCAGCAGCGTGCAAAAGGGAGCTTCGCCCGGGCGAGTTTGGCGATGTCGTTGGTGACCAGATTATGCCGGAAACGGGTCGCGCCGGAGCCAGCGATTTCGACAACGCCGCATCCTTCAAGCTCGACTGCTGACATTGTTTCTTATGCTTCAACCACGAACACCGACGCGGTTCATAAGTCGGAATTCGCCGGATAGACCAATTCAACGATGCAAGCATCTTGCCATTTCTCGGTTTATATAAGCCCAAAGCCCAGAGCGCGCGAGACGTTGCGTTGCGGTCGCAACCCTATAGATGAAAATAGGATTCGGCCGAAAATGCTCGTCACTTTTGGACTAACGTCGCCCGTGCTTTGGATCGAATCCATGACCCGCAAACCTCTATGACATTGTCGCCCGCATCCGGTAGATGTTAGCTTTTTGACATTGCCGCGGTGTGAAGTGGGTACCACGCAATTCGTTGAATATATGACCCTTTATGTCCGCAAGAAATCCTCTCCGGCACTGGCATGGACATTGCGAGCCCATAGGCTGCGACAGCATCGAGAGCCGTCGAAGAGAACCTCTTACTGCGGAGTCCTTCTCTACCTCGGCAGCGAACGCAATGCGCAGCGAGCGAGCTGCCACAGAGGCTAAGGGCTCAACAGGAGACAGACATGTCGTCACTGCGACAAATCGCATTTTATGGCAAAGGAGGCATCGGCAAGTCGACGACCTCCCAGAACACTCTCGCGGCGTTGGCCGAGATGGGTCATCGCATTCTGATCGTCGGCTGCGATCCGAAGGCCGACTCGACGCGCCTTATTCTGCACGCCAAGGCGCAGGACACGATTTTG
>DATBRF010000060.1:0-7415 GCA_036560425.1 Methylocystis sp.
TGCGGCCGGGATCGCTCGCCTTGCCAAGACAAAGCGGCTCCATCTTCGCCCATTGGGCATCTGTCAAAACGAATCGGTTCATCCAAAGCTTGAATCATGACAAGCTGAAAAGAGGAATCCCGATTCCCAACAGACCCTAGAACAAAAAAAACCCGGCGAGCTTCGCCGGGCTTTCTATTTCCAAGCTTAGGCTTGCTGAGCCCTATTCGATGCTGCAAGTGAAGACGAAATTTGTCAGCGCGGAGAGGGTAACCTGAATTACGATCCACGCCCCGATTAGAATCCAGGCGATTTTCTTCTGGTCTCGACCGTAGAGAAAGGCGCCCACCAGCGGCAGGACCAGAAAAAAGAACTGCCACGGCTGGGCGACGAAAGTGTCGCAGTACCAAAGGTTCAATTTATCGCTCACCATTTTCCTCACCTTGGCAGATTTGTTTCACCCATCAGGTGCAGATCGACCGCATGGGCGCATTGGCGACCCTCGCGAATGGCCCACACCACGAGGGATTGTCCGCGCCGCATGTCTCCGCACGAGAATACCTTCTCGCGCGATGTTTTGTAGGCGCGCGTATCCGCCGCCACATTGCCGCGAGCGTCGAGATCGACGCCGCTTTGTTCGAGGAGCCCCTCCCTCACCGGAGAGACGAAGCCCATGGCGAGCAGCACGAGATCGGCCTTGATCGTGAAGGCGCTCTCGGGAACCTCCTGCATCTTGCCGTCGACGCGCACGCAGCGCAGTCCCTTCACCGCGCCGCCCTCGCCGATGAACTCCTTGGTAAGGACGGAGAATTCGCGCGCGGAGCCCTCCTCGTGCGAGGAGGAAGTGCGCAGCTTCAGCGGCCAATCCGGCCAGGTGAGGAGCTTGCTCTCCTTCTCCGGCGGCTTCGGCATGATTTCGAGCTGCGTCACTGACAGCGCGCCATGGCGGACCGAGGTGCCGATGCAATCCGACCCCGTGTCGCCGCCTCCGATGACGACGACATGCTTTCCGGTTGCGAAGATCGGCTCGTTGGTCGTGAGCGGCTCCCCCGACACCCGCCGGTTCTGCTGGGCGAGGAAATCCATCGCAAAATGCACGCCGCGCAATTCGCGCCCCGGAATCGGCAGGTCGCGCGGCCGCTCTGCGCCGCCCGCGAGGACCACCGCGTCATGTCCCGCGACGAGGTCGCGCATGTTCACGTCGACGCCGACATTCACCTCGTAATGGAAAACGACGCCCTCGGCCTCCATCTGCGCGACGCGACGGTCGATCAGGTGTTTTTCCATTTTGAAGTCGGGGATGCCGTAGCGCAGCAGGCCGCCGGCCTTGGCGCTCTTCTCGTAAACATGGACGTCGTGGCCGGCGCGCGCGAGCTGCTGCGCGGCGGCGAGGCCCGCCGGCCCCGAGCCGACGACGGCGACGCGCCGTCCCGTCTTGCGCTTGGGCGGTTCGGGCGCAACCCAGCCTTGCTCGAAGCCGCGGTCGATGATCGCGCATTCGATCGTCTTGATGGTGACCGGCTGATCCTGGAGGTTCAGCGTGCAGGAAGCCTCGCAGGGCGCGGGGCAGATGCGGCCGGTGAATTCGGGGAAGTTATTGGTCGAGTGGAGATTGGCGAGCGCGCGCCTCCACTCGCCGTGATAGACGAGGTCGTTCCAGTCCGGGATCTGATTATTGACCGGGCAGCCATTGTGACAGAACGGAATGCCGCAATCCATGCAGCGCGAAGCCTGGCTCTTCGTCGCCTCTTCCGAAAGCGGGATCACGAACTCGTCATAGTGACGAATGCGATCGGCCGCCGGCTTGTATTTGCGGTCCTGCCGGTCGATTTCGAGAAAGCCCGTGACCTTGCCCATATTGCATCCCACCAAGCTCGAATTCCGCCAGTGCGCCGGCAACGCCGCCGCTGAGCGATTTCGCAAAAGTTCTAAACGCTTTCGTCCTTGCCCAGTCAAGCGCGTCCCAGCCGACGAGGCAGGCGGCGCGAAGGCTGACCCTCCGCGCCGCCCCGATCCTGTCTTTCCGTCGCTGTGGGCCTACTCCCCCGCCGCCTTCAGCCTGCCCGGCTGCGCCTTTTTGGCCATCTCCGTCAGCGCGCGGCGATATTCGATCGGCATCACCTTGCGGAACTTGCCGCGGTAGCTCTCCCAATCGTCGAGAATCTCCCGCGCGCGGGTCGAGCCCGTGTAGCGCAAATGCCGCTCGATGAGGCAGCGCAGGCGCTCGGCGTCGAAGCGCGTCATGTCGGACATGACATCGACCCTGCCATGCGTTTCGAGATCGCCGGATTGATGGTAGCTCTCGGTCATGACCGCCTCTTCCGCGCTCACGGGTTCGAGATCGACCATGGCGAGGTTGCAGCGCGTCGAGAAGCTGGCGTCCTCGTCGAGCACATAAGCGATGCCGCCCGACATGCCCGCCGCGAAATTGCGTCCCGTTTGGCCCAGCACGACCACGACGCCGCCCGTCATATATTCGCAGCCATGGTCGCCCACGCCCTCGACTATCGCGACGGCGCCCGAGTTGCGCACCGCGAAGCGTTCGCCCGCGACGCCGCGGAAGTAGCACTCGCCCGCGATCGCGCCATAGAGCACCGTATTGCCGACGATGATCGAGCTCGACGGATCGATCTTCCTGGCGTCGCGGGAGGGATAGACGATCAGCTTGCCGCCCGAGAGCCCCTTGCCGACATAGTCATTCGCCTCGCCTTCGAGCTGCAGCGTCACGCCGCGCGCCAGGAAGGCGCCGAAGCTCTGCCCCGCCGTGCCGACCGCGCGGATGCTGATCGTATCCTCCGGCAGGCCCGCGTGGCCGTAGATGCGCGCCACCTCGCCCGAAAGCATCGCGCCCGTGGTGCGATCGACGTTCTTGATCGCCGTCTCGATCGAGACCTTGGCGCCGCGGTCCAGCGCCGGCCGCGCCTCGGCGATGAGCTTGTTGTCGAGAACCTTGTCGAGGCCGTGATCCTGCGCCTGCGAATGGCGGATGGCCGCGCCCTCGCCCGCGGGCTTGTGGAAGAGCTTCGAGAAGTCGAGGCCCCGCGCCTTCCAATGCGCAATGGCGCCGGTCTTGTCGAGCATCTGCATCTGGCCGACGAGCTCGTCGAACGTGCGATAGCCCATCTGCGCCATCAGCTCGCGCGCTTCCTCGGCGACGAAGAAGAAGTAGTTGATGACATGCTCGGGCTGGCCGGCGAAGCGCTTGCGCAGCACCGGGTCCTGCGTCGCGACGCCCACGGGGCAAGTGTTGAGATGGCACTTGCGCATCATGATGCAGCCCGCCGCAATGAGCGGCGCCGTCGCGAAACCGAACTCGTCGGCCCCGAGCAGCGCCCCGATCACCACGTCGCGGCCGGTGCGCAATCCTCCGTCAACCTGCACGGCGATGCGCGAACGCAGATTATTCAGCACGAGCGTCTGATGCGTTTCGGCGAGGCCGATCTCCCAGGGCGAACCCGCATGCTTGATCGACGTCAGCGGCGAAGCGCCGGTGCCGCCCTCGAAACCGGAGATCGTCACGTGATCGGCGCGGCCCTTGGAGACGCCGGCAGCCACCGTGCCGACGCCAACTTCCGAAACGAGCTTCACCGACACCGCGGCGCGCGGATTGGCGTTCTTGAGATCGAAGATGAGCTGCGCCAAATCCTCGATCGAGTAGATGTCGTGATGTGGCGGCGGCGAGATCAGGCCAACGCCGGGCGTCGAATGGCGCACCTTGGCGATGACCGCATCGACCTTGTCGCCGGGCAGCTGGCCACCTTCGCCGGGCTTGGCGCCCTGCGCCATCTTGATCTGAATCATGTCGGCGTTGACGAGATATTCCGTCGTGACGCCGAAGCGCCCGGACGCCACCTGCTTGATGGCGCTGCGCATTGAATCGCCGTTCGGCAGCGGCTTGAATCGATCCTGCTCCTCGCCGCCTTCGCCCGTATTCGATTTGCCGCCAATGCGATTCATGGCGATGGCCAGCGTCGTATGCGCCTCGCGCGAGATGGAGCCAAATGACATGGCGCCGGTCGAGAAGCGCTTGACGATCTCGTTCGCCGGCTCGACCTCGTCGAGCGGAACCGGCTTCCGACCATCCTCCTCGGCGCCTTTGACGCGGAACAGCCCGCGCAGATTGAGAAGCTTTTCGTCCTGCTCATTCAGGAGCTTGGCGAAAGCGCGATATTTGTCTTGCGCATTGCCGCGCACCGCATGCTGCAGCAGCGACACGGTCTGCGGCGTCCAGCTGTGCGCTTCGCCCCTGATGCGGAAGGCGTAATCGCCGCCGACGTCGAGCGCGTCCTTGTAGACGGGCGCGTCGCTGAAAGCGAGACGATGGCGGCGCACCGTCTCGCGGGCGATTTCTTCGAGCCCGACGCCGTCGATGCGCGTCGTCGTGCCGGTGAAGAATTCATCGACGAAGCTTTGCGCGAGACCCACGCAGTCGAAGATCTGCGCGCCGCAATAGGATTGGTAAGTGGAGATGCCCATCTTGGACATCACCTTGAGAATGCCCTTGTCTACCGCCTTGATGAAACGCTTCACGGCCGTTGGACCGTCGACGTCGGAGGGAAACTCCGCCGCCGAAGCAATGAGCGTCTCAAACGCGAGATAAGGATTGATCGCCTCGGCGCCATAGCCCGCGAGGCAACAGAAATGATGCACTTCGCGCGCTTCGCCGGTCTCGACGACGAGGCCGACGGACGTGCGCAGCCCTCTGCGGATCAGATGATGATGCACCGCCGCGGTCGCGAGCAGCGCCGGAATTGGAATGCGGTCCGGCCCGACCATGCGGTCCGAGAGGATGATGATATTGTAGCGGCCGCTGACCGCCTCCTCGGCGCGTTGACACAGCCGCTTGATCGCGGCGTGCATGCCCTCCGCGCCCTTCGCGGCGTCGTAAGTGACGTCGATCGTCTTGGTGTCAAAACTATCTTCGACCGTGCCGATCCAGCGGATCTTCTCGAGATCCTCGCTCGTCAGGATCGGCTGGCGCACTTCGAGGCGCTTTTTGTTCGCCGAGCCTTCGTGGTCGAGAATGTTGGGCCGCGGGCCGATGAAGGACACGAGGCTCATGACCAGCTCTTCGCGGATCGGATCGATCGGCGGATTGGTCACCTGCGCGAAGTTCTGCTTGAAATAGGTGTAGAGCAGCTTCTCCTTGTCGGAGAGCGGCGACACGGGCGTGTCCGTGCCCATGGAGCCAACGGCCTCCTGGCCCGTGACGGCCATGGGGAACATCAGCGTGTAAAGGTCTTCCTCGGTGTAGCCGAAGGCCTGCTGGCGGTCGAGCAGCGTGACGTCGGCGCGCGCCGGACGCGCCTCGACGGGCTTGAGGTCCTCCAGCTGAATCTGCGTGCGCGCCAGCCATTCCTTATAGGGATGCGAGAGCGCGAGCTCCTTCTTGATGTCGTCGTCGGAGATGATGCGGCCCTGCTCCAGATCGACGAGCAGCATCTTGCCCGGCTGCAGGCGCCATTTAGTGACGATCTTTTCTTCCGGAATGGGCAGAACGCCCATTTCCGAGGCCATCACCACGAGCCCGTCGTCGGTGACGAGATAGCGCGCCGGGCGCAAGCCGTTGCGGTCGAGCGTCGCGCCGATCTGGCGGCCGTCGGTGAAGGCCATGGCGGCCGGGCCGTCCCACGGCTCCATCAGGGAGGCGTGATGCTCGTAAAAGGCGCGGCGGCTTTCGTCCATCAGGGGATTGCCGGCCCAGGCCTCGGGAATAAGCATCATCACCGCATGCGCCAGCGAATAGCCGCCGCGCACGAGGAACTCGAGGGCGTTGTCGAAGCAGGCGGTGTCGGACTGGCCCTCATAGGAGATCGGCCAGAGCTTGGAGATGCCGCCGCCGAAAAGCGGCGAGGAAACGGAAGCCTGCCGCGCCGCCATCCAGTTCAGATTGCCGCGCAGCGTGTTGATCTCGCCGTTGTGCGCGACGAAGCGATAGGGGTGCGCAAGGCGCCAAGAGGGGAAAGTGTTCGTCGCAAAGCGCTGATGCACCAGAGCCAGCGCCGAAACGAAACGTTCGTCCTTGAGGTCGAGGAAATATTCGCCGAGCTGCGAGACGAGCACCATGCCCTTGTAGACGACGGTGCGAGCCGAGACTGAAACCGCGTAGAACTCGCGGCCGCCATTGTCGAGCTTGTAAATCTCGTTCGAGGACGATTTGCGCGCGAGATAGACGCGCCGCTCGAAATCTTCCTCGTCCTTCACGTCGGGGCCGCGACCAACGAAGAGCTGCATGTGATGTGGCTCGACCGCGCGCACCGCCTCGCCGAGATCGCTCGAATCCACGGGAAGGTCGCGCCAGCCGAGCACGACGACGCCCTCGTCCCTCATCTCCGCTTCGAGAATCGCGCGCGCCTTGGCGCGAATTTCCGGATCGCGCGGCATGAAGAACTGGCCGATGGCGTATTCGCCCGGCGCCGGCAGCTCGAAACCGAGCTTGGCGCATTCCGCCTTGAAGAAATCATGCGGAATCTGGACGAGAATGCCGCAGCCGTCGCCGAGCTTGGGGTCCGCGCCAACGGCGCCGCGATGGTCGAGATTGAGAAGGATTTGCAGACCCATCTCGACGATGGCGTGCGACTTCTCGTTATGCATGTTGGCGACGAAGCCAACGCCGCAGGAGTCGTGCTCTTTCGACGGATCGTAAAGCCCCTGCGCAGCCGGCAGGGCGGGATCGCGGCCGATGGCGATCTCTTGGCCCAGGGCCTCTTGCACGGCGTTGTCAACGACCTTCGTCATAGCGGCGTCTCCCCGACGCGGCGCGGCCTTCCCTCGGCCGTCGCCCCGTCACATTCGTTTCCAAAAACTGCATAGAGCAAGTTCGAGGCGTATAGAAGCGCCCGGCCCCGCTCGTGTAGGGCAATCCTGCGAATAGCAGCCGGGCGTCATAAGCCCCAGATACCTCCCCTTTACGGGAGGCCGGCGGCCAAGGCCGCCAAGGTGGGGTTCACGCCGCCACGACAGTGGTTGGGGCTTTACCCCACCCGACCCCGCTTACGCGGGGTCACCCTCCCCGTAAAGGGGAGGGATGAGCGCGCGCCCGGCTTCCACTCAATTGCCCAATCCTGCTTGGCGCCTTCCCCTCGGGTCGGGCCGCCGCGCCGTGAGGCAAGGAGGGCGCCAGACTTTTCCGACCGCCGGCCATTCGGCGCGCGGCACACTTTCGACGGCGGCGCGTTGGAACGAGGCGACTTGCGAAGGGCGAGCGGCGCCGAAAGGTCAGCATAGCTGACATATCGACGCCCGTGATTGTTGCCAGATTTATGCGTCGGTGACAAGCAACCGCTCAAGAAGAGGCAGGGCGCGATCATAAATCGTTAAGATCCGAGGAGCGCGGTTCGGAAGTCTGGGCTGATCGCGGCTTTGACGCGCTTTCGCTTGATGGGGATTTTGGAGGGCTCTCGCTTGAGAATGTTGAGCGCGGCGTGGCGAAGGAT
>DATBRF010000061.1:0-6547 GCA_036560425.1 Methylocystis sp.
TCCCTACCGCCCGATCCAGAACGGCTCCTTGCCGCGAGCCGCGCCCATTGGAGCATCGAGAACAATCTGCACTGGACGCTCGATGTGACCTTCGGCGAGGACGATTGCCGAGCTCGCAAGGATTATAGCGCCCTGAACCTCGCCATCCTTCGCCACGCCGCGCTCAACATTCTCAAGCGAGCGCCCTCCAAAATCCCCATCAAGCGAAAGCGCGTCAAAGCCGCGATCAGCCCAGACTTCCGAACCGCGCTCCTCGGATCTTAACGATTTATGATCGCGCCCTGGGCGCGCCCTCTGCCGAAGCCTGCGAGACGCGCGGTTTCGGCGCGATGTGCGACGAGCAAGCCGATATGCCGGTTGAGATCGTATGTCCAATGGCCGCGCCTGGCGCGTTCGACTCGCAGCGCCCGTTCGATCTCGCGCAACACCGCCCGGGCCGCTTCGGGCGTTTCGCTCATGATGGTTTCCCGCGACAGCCGGTGAAAGCGCGACAGCGCGCCGAGGCGGTCGTAGCCCGCGAGAGAAGCCGTGAGCGCGGCTTCAAGGGCGGGGCGGGCGTTCGCTTTCAGGCGTTGGATGGCGTCGGATTTGGCGGCGTCAGACATGGCGGCTTCTCCTTTGCGAGGAGCATGACCGCTTGCGAGCGGCTGGGGATAGATTTTTTTCCTTGAATAGGAAAATTATCCGATTTAGCCTCTGCCGTCTTTTGAAGGAGGTTAGATGTCCATTCCCTTTCCAGCTCAAACGCCGCGCCTCCCTATTGCAGGATTGAGCTTCGCCGCCGCCGCTACGGTCTCGGGGGTTTCGATCGCCGCCCTTGCGTCGCGATTTAGAGGCGGCGCCTCCACCGCCCGGGCGCGGCAGCTCGCGGTTTACCTGCACCATGTCGCTTTGGGCGCGAGCGTTTCCGCTTGCGCGCGCCACTTCGGGCGGGACCGCGCCACGGTGCGGCATGCCTGCGCGGTCATCGAGAATTTGCGGGACAATCCGCTTTTCGACCGCTCGACGGCGCGTCTCGAGAGAGCCGTCGTCGCGCAGCGCGACATGGTCATGGCGATGTGCGCGGCGTGCGATGGAGTAGCGAAATGAGCAGGGGCGAGCACAAGAGCCAAGCGGCGGCGCGCGCGCTACGGCGTCTCCTAAAAGCCCTGGACGAGCCCAGGGCCAGCGCGGCGCCGAGCGGTCTCGATGATGGCATGCTCGTCGTGTCGGCTCCGAGCAAGGGGATCACCGTCGTGCGCGCGCGCCTGCCCGCCGCGGTTGGGTCCGCCGCCCTGGCCGATGACCTGGTGGAGCGGGAAGGCGGGGCGGGGCGCCTGCGCCTTTCGCAGGCCGGTCGCGCCTTTTTGCGCAGGCTGGCGCTGGAGGAGGGGGAGCTCGATCCCTTTCGCGCCCAGCATGGCGACTTCGAGAAGCGGGCGATAGAGAAGGGCGCGCGCCCGATCCTCGTCAATGAAGCGGAAAGCCCGCTCGCCTGGCTGGCAAGGCGCAAGGGCGCCGGCGGCAAGCCTTTCCTTGACCGGGCGGATGTCGAGGCGGGCGAGCGTTTCAGGCGCGACGTCGAGCAGGCGCAAATACTCCAGCGCGTGACCGCCAATTGGGAGGCCTCGGCCGCAGCGCCACGCCGCGGCGCGGACGCCGGCGCCGCCGTGACGGAGATCGCCATGGACGCCCGCAAGCGGCTTGCGCGCGCCTATGACGCTGTCGGGCCGGAGCTTGCCGGCCTTCTTACCGACGTCTGCGGCTATCTCAAGGGGCTCGAGATCGTCGAGAGCGAGCGCGGCTGGCCGGCGCGTTCGGGCAAGGTCGTATTGAAGATCGCGCTCGGGAGGCTCGCCCGGCATTACGGCCTCGCCGGCGCGGCCGTCGGGCCGGCGCGGGCCAAAGGGACGCTGCATTGGGGTGTCGAGGATTACCGCCCGAGCATGTGAGCCGCCCGGAACGGGAGCCACCCGCGCTTCATGCGCGGGTGGAGGCGCCCGCCATCTGCGAAAGCGTTAAAAGCGGCTCGATCTCGTGATCTTTGGTTTCGGAGTCTGGCTGTTTGGCCCTTGACGGACGCAGGTTGGGCAAGGCTTATAGCTGGCCCCAAGCGATAGTGACGGCCGCATGATCGTCGCCCGCGATGTCGTCGCTACGCCCTCCAGATGCGCGGCAATTTGCAGAGCGCCGCGTTCAGCGTAACCCGGCAGGAATTCTCCGCTCCGGCGGCGCGGAAAGGAAACCGGGCCAGCTCGGCTGTCCGCAAGAAAGACCGATGCTTCGGAAACAACCTCAGCCTGGAAAAAAGTAAATGATCGCTGATCGGTACGACTTCAAAATTTCCGAGGAACGGTGTCGGGAATTGTGGAAACGCCTGAACGTTTACGCTTGGGACGATTCTTCCCCCAAGAGCGAGTCGTATATCATCGACACGCCGCCCCCCACTGTATCAGGCTACCTGCATATGGGGCATATCTACAGCTACACGCAGACGGACCTCACTGCGCGCTACATGCGGATGGCCGGCCGCAATGTGTTCTACCCGATCGGCTTCGACGATAATGGACTGCCCACCGAGCGGCTGGTCGAAGCCACGCGCAAGATTCGCGCGGCCGATATGTCGCGCGAGGAATTCGTGCGAATCTGCCATGAGGTCGCGCAGGAGGCCGAGGAAGATTTCCGGGCGCTGTTCCGCTCCATCGGCTTGAGCGTGGACTGGGTTCAGGAATACCAGACCATCAGCCCGACCAGCATGAAGCTGTCGCAGATGTCCGCCTTGGATCTGTTCCGCAAGGAGCATCTCTACCGCACCTGGCAGCCCACCTTATGGGACCCGGCAGACCGCACCGCCCTGGCCCAGGCCGAGGTGGTGGACAAGGAATCCGCCAGCTCCATGTGGGACCTGGCTTTCGCCATCGAGGGCGGCGGCGAGGTCATTATCTCCACCACCCGTCCCGAGCTTCTTGGCGCCTGCTGCGCGCTGCTTGTCCATCCCGAGCATCCCCGGGCGGGCGAGCTTTTGAACCGCACGGCCGTTTCTCCGCTCTTCGCCGTTCCTGTGCCGATCCTCGCCGACGAGCGCGCCGACCCGGAGAAGGGAACCGGCGTCGTGATGTGCTGCACCTTCGGCGATACGACCGACATCGAATGGTGGCGCGACCATAAGCTGCCCACGCGCGTCATCCTGGACAAGGGCGGCCGCCTTACGGGGCTCGACCGGATCGGCGGCCCGGATTGGCCATCTTCGGACATCGATTCCGCTCGCGCGGCGGCGGCCGAGCTGACGGGACTCAAAGTGAATGCGGCCCGCGCCAAAATCGTGGACATGCTGGGCGCGCAAGGGGTCGTGCGGGGCAGCGTCGCCGTCAACCGCATGGTTCCGTCGGCGGAGCGCTCCGGCGCGCCGCTCGAAATATTGGTGACGCCGCAATGGTTCGTCCGCGTCCTCGACAAGAAGGAGGAACTGCTCCAGCGCGGCGCCGAAATCCAGTGGTATCCGCCCTACATGCAGGTCCGCTTCGACCGCTGGGTCGAAAACCTGAAATGGGACTGGTGCATTTCGCGTCAGCGCTATTTCGGCGTGCCGTTCCCCTTCTGGTATTCCAAACGGCCGGGCGAGGAAGGCAAGGTGCTCGCGGCCCATGTCGACGATCTGCCGGTCAACCCTCTGACCGACCTGCCGCGCGGCTATTCGGCGGATGAGGTCGAGCCCGACCCCGACGTGATGGACACCTGGGCGACAAGCTCGGTCTCGCCGCAGCTCAACAGCCGTGGGATCGCCCCCGGCTTCATGATCGACCAGGCGCGGCACGAGAAGCTCTTCCCCGCGACCATGCGCCCGCAGGCCCATGAGATTATCCGCACCTGGGCGTTCTACACGATCCTCAAGTCCCATCTGCACCAGAATTGCGCGCCGTGGAAGGACATCACGGTCAGCGGCTGGTGCCTGGCGCACGACCGTTCGAAGATGTCCAAATCCAAGGGCAATGTGGTGACGCCGGAGAGCCTGCTCGAGCGCTACGGCGCCGACGTCGTGCGCTATTGGACCGCCACCTCGCGACTGGGCCTCGACACCGCTCTGTCCGAAGACGTCCTCAAGGTCGGCAAGCGGCTGACCACCAAGCTGTGGAACGCCGCGCGCTTCGTCGCCTTGCAGCTGCAGCATTTCGACGGCGCGCCCACAACGCCGAGGGAAGACGTGGGGCAGGGCCGCATTGCCTGCCTGCTGGATCGATGGATCCTCGCCCGTCTGTCCCAAGTGGTGAAGCAGTCTGCGCTCGACTATGAAAAATACGAATACGCCGACGCCCTTCACCTGATCGAGCGTTTCTTCTGGGACGATTTTTGCGACAACTATCTGGAGTTGTCCAAGGCGCGGGCCTATTCGGACGTCGGGGCGGAGGCTGACCGCCTCTCCGCGCATTACACGCTATGGCATTGTCTCGAGACCATGCTGCGCCTGTTCGCGCCGACCTTGCCCTATATGACCGAGACGATCTATCAATCGGTCTTCCCTGGACGCGCGCCGTCGATCCACATGCGGGGCAACTGGCCTAAGGCGAGCGAGCAGATCGAGTCGCCCGGGGCGGAAGAGGCGGGCGCGGCCTGCACGGGCATCCTCACGGCGGTGCGGAAGGCGAAGAGCGATCGTCAGGTGTCGCTGAAGACGCCGCTCCTCTGGATTCGCGTTGCGCCGGGCGAGAGCGCCCCGTCGGATCCGCAGAGCCTCGTCGCCTCCTTCGCCGCCGACCTCGCGGCGACCGTCGGCGCTCCTTCTGTGGACTGGGCCGACAAGCTCGATGGCGAGGTCATCCATACGCAGGATTCCCGCTTTGTCATGCAGCTCGAGTTCGGCTCGGCGGCGTGAAGACTTGATGCGCGCGCCCTGGACCCATTGGGCCGGGGCGTGGCAAACAGAACCTTGCATCTTGGCGAAACCCGCGTATAAGGCCCGGATCGCGACGTTCCCGGCCGGGGGCTGAACGGAAGCGCCCAAGAGCGCATATTCCCGAAAACTGCGAAGTGGTTTTCGGAGAAAGAATATGCCGGAAACGCATATTCCCGAAAAATGCGAGGCCATTTTCGGAGAAGGAATATGCGCAGACAAAGGGCGAAGGGGTTCCCCGTCTTCCCGTGTCTCCGCCTTCGAACTCACTTCCTCTCGAGCCTTTCCCAGGGGCGGTAGCCCCCAAGAAGCGCTCGAAGGGCTTGGCGCCGGCTCGGCTCGCGACAACGGAAAGGCGAAGAAATCATGGCTCTTTACGAGCATGTCTATCTCGCCCGTCAGGATATTTCGCCTCAGCAGGTTGAGGCTCTGACCGGGCAGTTCAAAAACGTCGTTGCATCGCTCGGCGGCACGGTTGGCAAGACCGAATATTGGGGCGTCAAGTCGCTCGCCTATCGGATCAAGAAGAACCGCAAGGCGCATTTCACGCTCATGAACATCGACGCGCCGCCGGCCGCTATCGCCGAGCTGGAGCGTCAGCAGAGCATCAACGAAGACATTCTCCGCGTCCTGACGTTGCGCGTCGAGGAGCTGGAGGAAGGCCCGTCCGCGCAGCTGCGCAAGCGTGACGACGACGATCGCGGCGAGCGCCGCGGCGGCCCCGGCGCGCCGCGCGGCGATCGTGGTGACCGTGGCGATCGTGGCGAGCGCCGTCCGCGCCGTGAAGAAGGCCGAGCTGAAGGAGAGACGGAATGAGCACCGCCCCCCGCCGTCCCTTCTTCCGCCGCCGCAAGTCCTGCCCCTTCTCCGGCGCCAACGCGCCGAAGATCGACTACAAGGACACGCGCCTGCTGTCGCGTTACATCTCCGAGCGCGGCAAGATCGTGCCGTCGCGCATCACGGCCGTCTCGGCCAAGAAGCAGCGCGAATTGGCCCAGGCCATCAAACGCGCCCGCTTCCTGGGCCTGCTGCCTTATGTGATCCGCTGAGGCTCCGGTTCGCCAACGCCACAGCCGCGCTCGAAAGAGCGCGGCTTTTTTTGCGTCTTCCTTGGCTGGTCGTTTTCGCCGAAATGAATTAAGAGTGCCTCGGTCCAAGTCCTGCGGCCAAACAAAATCCGGACATTCCCTGGGAGGAAAGCGAATGCACAAGCTGCTTCAATCAGCTTCTGTAGGCATTATCGTGCTACTGACGTCGGGGCAGCTGCACGCCCAAACATGGAAGCTGACCCCCGAAGAGGCTGAGAAATACGGGGTCAAACCCGCACCGAAGGTGGAAGCGCCCGCGGCGCCGAAAGCCGAGGCTCCGGCCACCCCGAAGGCGCAAGCGCCCGCCGCGCCGAGCGCGGCGCTCGCCGACGATGAATTAATGAGGTTGTCGAAGGACCCCAAGCAGTGGGTGTCGCCCACCGGCGACTACGCCAATCTTCGTCACTCCGCGCTTAAGCAGATTACCGCGGATAATGTAGGAAAGCTCCAGCCGGCCTGGCAGTTTTCGACGGGCGTTCTGCGCGGCCACGAAGGCGCGCCGCTTGTCCTCAACAATGTTTCGGTGACGGATCAGGGCGGCAAGACCATCACGACCGACGTGATGTATCTGCACACGCCGTTCCCCAACATC
>DATBRF010000062.1:0-15516 GCA_036560425.1 Methylocystis sp.
GCATTTTTCGTCCGCCGCTTCGACATTCCCGGCGTCGCTTCGGCCAACCTTCCCAAGCTGCTCGTCGGCGAGATAGAGCGCAAGACGCCGTTCAGGCTGGCCGACGTCGTCTACGGCTATACGACTGCGAAACAAGCTACGGCGCCCGAGAAGCTGCGTGTAAGCCTGTGGATATTGCGCCGCGATTTCATCGACGGTCCGGTCGAGGCCGCCGGGCTCGCGCAGACCGACATTTCCTTCGTAAAACCCTCAGGACCGGGCGGCGCGGCCGGCGAGGCGCCGATCATAGCGCTCATCGGCAATGAGCCAGCCTCGCATTTCTTCCGCAATGTCGCCATCGGCCTCTCCGCCGCGACGGCGCTTTTCATCGCGATCGGCGTCGGCGCGACGGTGTGGCGGCAATCGGCCCTCAATGAAGAGCTCGACGCCAAAATTCAGGAAATGTCGGCCCGCGCCGCGAAAGTTCGGCAGGTCGTCGACCGCGCCTCGTCGGAGAGTCGTCTCCTGACCGTATTGCGCACAGCCCGGCGCGACGGGCCGCTTTTCGCCGATCTTTGGGAAGAGACGGCGAGGGTTATGCCGAACGGCGCCTATGTCACGGATTTCCGGCTGAGCGAGGCCAAGCCCAACGAAAAGACCCTGGACATCGTCGGCTTCGCCGATTCCGCGGTCGGCTTGCCGGCGCTCTTCAACAAGTCTCCGCTCTTCGCCGACGCCGGTTTGACGGCGCCCATCACGCCGGACCCGCGCGAAAAGCGCGAAGGCTTTTCCCTCCAGACCAAGCTCGAAAAGAAGGCGGCGAGATGAACTGGAAAGGACGCCTTAACGGCGTGGCGGGCCAGCGCGCAATGTTCATCGGCGTCAATCTGCTTGCGCTCGGGCTCGTCTATCTCGTTCTCATCGAGCCGGCCCGCCGCATGATCGCCGATGGCGCAGAAGCGATCGCCCAGCGCCGCCAGACGCTGGCGCGTTACGAGGCCGTCGCCGCGCATGACGCGCAAATTCAGGAATATGCCCGGCAGGTCGCAGAAACGAACGGACGCGGCGAGCTTTTCGACGGCGATAGCGATGGCGTGATCAGCGCCAATTTGCAGGCCCGCCTCAAAGCGATCGCCGAAGGCGCGCAAGTCACCGTCAGATCGATCCAGGTGCTGCCAGAAAAATCCTTCCAGGGCGTCACGCTTGTCGGCGCGCGCCTGGACGTCTCGGGCATCTACGAGAACATACATGCCTTGGCGCGGGCGCTCGAAGGCGAACCGCCGCTCCTCATCATCACGGCGGCCACGCTTCGCGGCCAGACAATGATGTGGGGCGCGCCGCAGGACACCCAATCGGAAATCGAAGCGCAGTTCGATGTCTTCGGCGGCGCGCCGCAAAAGGGCCGCCAATGAACCTTTCCGGCATCCGGGAACGTCTTACGCAAGCATTGCGCCTCTCTGGGGAGTTGCTCCCGGCGATCCGGGGCGCGCAACTCTCCCCCCTGTCGGCGATCGTGCTCGCGGCTCTCGCGGCGATCACTTTGGGCGCCGCATTATTCGCAGCCGTTGCAATGCTGGGGCCGGCGGGCTCGGACGTCGTCGTCTCGGCGCCGGATTGGACGCCGCCAAGCCTTGCCGTTGTCGAGCTCGGCCCCCCCAAGCCGGCTGGCGCCGATACCGAGGCGTTGTCGCGGCCTATCTTTTCGAAAGATCGCAAGCCTTCCCCGAAAACGGCAAAGGCGGCCGCGTCAATCCCCGGGCAAGACGCCGCCGCTCCCGCAGGCGTGACAGTGAGCGCCATTGTCAAGAAAAAGAAGATGGAGCAGGCCTTCATGGTCTCGCCGGCCCTGCCCGAGGGCGATTGGAAAAAAGTCGGCGACACGGTCGATGCCTGGGAGATCTCGCGCATCGACGGCGACGGCGTGGTTCTGTCGAACGGCGCCAAGACGGCCAAGGTGAAACTCTTCTCGGACGATCCACTTGCGGCGCCCTCGATCGACGGGCCGGCCCCCGCTTTCCCACAGCCGCGGCCCTCCCCCCTCCAAACGCCCTTACCCTGAGAGGGCGGGGGTTAGGAGCGGGTCTTCACCCTGTTTGACGCAGGTCGCTACCCTGCGACGCGGCGTTCGATCGTCGCCATATCGGCGTCCGAAAGGCCGAAGTGGTGGCCGATCTCGTGCACGAGGACATGTGTGATGATCTCGCCCAGCGTATCCTCGCTTTCGGCCCAGAAATCGAGGATCGGCCGGCGATAGAGCCAGACCATGTTGGGCTCGGCGCCGGTCTCGGCGAGATGCGGCCCCTCCGCCAGGCCCCGCCCCCGGAACAGGCCGAGGAGATCGAACTCCGTCTCACATTCCATCTCGTCGAGCGTCTCCTCATCGGGAAAATCCTCGACATGGAACACGACGCCTTCGCAAAGGCGGGTGAATCTTTCGGGCAGCGCCGCGAAGGCGGCGTCTGCGAGCGCTTCAATGTCGGCAAGCGTAGGGGCGCTCATTCGCGCCAAATCACAAGTTTTGTCAGCCATACCCGGACTATGCCACCATAAGCCGTGGCCGAACAACTCCCCAGTTTGACAGCAATTTAATGAAGTCGCGGCCGGATAATTAAAGGTTCCCGCCTCACACAGAACGACCTGATCACGTAAAAATCCAAAATCTCCCGGAGTTCGGCATGCTCGAAGGCGCAAAACGTCTCTTGGAGCCGCGCACAAAAAAGGAAGCGATACGCCTCGTTTATCTATTCACCGCCATCGCCATCGCGGTCGCCCTCATGGTCACCGTCGCCACCAGCCTTTGGGCGGGCGCGCCGATGGGTCTCCCGCTCATTCGGTCGATCGTCATTCCGCTGATGCTGGCGCCCTGGATGGTGTGGACGATTGCGCGCTTCTCCCTGCGCCTCGAAGAAATGCGCATCGAGCTGGAAAGGCTGGTCCGCGAGGATCCACTCAGCGGCGCGCTCAACCGCCGCGGCGTCATGGAATTTGCTAACAAGGCTTTCGCGGAGCAGGAAGAGATAGGCCTATTCTCAGCGGTCGTCATCGACATCGATCGCTTCAAGGACATCAACGACAATTACGGACATGCCGCCGGCGACGCCGTTATCGCGCGGGTGGTCGAGATCGCCCGCCGGATCGCGGGCGGTAAAAGCTGCGCCGTCGGCCGCCTCGGCGGCGACGAGCTGGTGGTCCTGATCGTCGGGCAATCGCTTGAAGAGACGATGATCACGGCCGAACGGCTGCGCCAAGCGATCGAACACACAGTCTTCATGCATGAGGACCGCCGCCTCATGGCGACGACGAGCATCGGCGTCGCCGCCGCGGACCCGGCCGATCAGAGCGCCGAGGCGGTTCTCAGGCGCGCGGATCAATCCCTCTACGCGGCCAAGTCCGCCGGCCGCAATCGCGTGCGCTCGGCGGCGTGAGCGCCGCGACCCGGCGCGAAAAAGGGACCACCACGGCGGTCCCCTCAGCTTCACAAACCTCCAAGGCGGCCTCGTCCTTCGAGACGCGAGCTTCGCTCGCTCCTCAGGATGAGGCAAGCGTTTGACGCAGATGCAGAAGCCCTCATGCTGAGGAGCCTGCGCAGCAGGCGTCTCGAAGCACGTGGGGCATCAGCGGGACGCGGCCTATCGCAAGCTGCGCACGTCGACGAAACGCCCCGCGATCGCCGCCGCCGCCGCCATGGCGGGAGACACGAGGTGGGTGCGGCCCTTGAAGCCCTGGCGTCCCTCAAAGTTGCGGTTCGACGTCGACGCGCAGCGCTCGCCCGGCGCCAGGCGGTCCGGATTCATGGCGAGGCACATGGAGCAGCCCGGCTCGCGCCATTCGAAGCCGGCGGCCAGGAAGATCTTGTCGAGCCCCTCGGCCTCCGCCTGCGCCTTCACCAGTCCCGAGCCAGGAACGACCATGGCGTTGACGCGGTCATGGACCTTCTTGCCCTCGACCATCCCGGCGGCGGCGCGCAAATCCTCGATTCGGCCATTGGTGCAGGAGCCGATGAAGACGCGGTCGATCTCGATGTCCGTCATCTTCTCCCCGCCCTTCAGGCCCATATAGGCGAGCGCGCGTTCGATCGCCGCGCGCTTTTGCGCGGTTTTGGCCGAATCGGGCGTCGGCACGAAGCCGTCGATGCGGGCGACGTCCTCGGGACTGGTGCCCCAGGTGACGATCGGCGGCAGATTGGCGGCGTCGAGCTTGATGATCTTGTCGAAGTGGGCGCCCTCGTCCGAATAGAGCGTCTCCCAATATTTGCGCGCCAGATCGAAAGCCTCGCCCTTCGGAGCCTTCGGCCGGTCTTTCAAATAGGCGAAGGTTTTCTCGTCCGGCGCGACGAGACCGGCGCGGGCGCCGCCTTCGATCGACATATTGCAGACGGTCATGCGACCTTCCATCGACAGATCGCGGATGGCTTCGCCCGCATATTCGATGACGTGACCTGTGCCGCCGGCCGTGCCGATCTCGCCGATGATGGCCAGGATGATGTCCTTTGCCGTGGCGCCGTCGGCGAGCTTGCCGTCGACCTGCACCAGCATATTGGCGGCCTTCTTCTGGATCAGCGTCTGGGTCGCCAGCACATGCTCGACCTCAGACGTGCCGATGCCATGGGCCAGCGCGCCGAAAGCGCCATGCGTCGAGGTGTGACTGTCCCCGCAGACAATGGTCATGCCGGGCAGCGTGAAGCCCTGCTCCGGCCCGACAATATGGACGACGCCCTGACGGCGATCGTGCTCATTGTAATATTCGACGCCGAATTCCTTGGCGTTGACGGCGAGCTGCTCGACCTGCGCCTTGCTCTCCGGGTCTTCGATCGGGAGCGAACGGTCGGTGGTCGGGACATTGTGGTCGACCACGGCCAGCGTCTTTTCCGGCGCCCGGACTTTGCGGCCGGCCATGCGCAGCCCCTCGAAAGCCTGCGGGCTCGTCACCTCGTGGATGAGGTGGCGGTCGATGTAGAGCAGGCAGGCGCCGTCATCCTGGCGGTCGACGACGTGGTCGTCCCAGATCTTGTCGTAAAGCGTGCGCGGCCCGGTCGAATTGGACATGGTCTTTCCCTTGACGGCGTTTTCCGTCCTCCCCTTTCGGTGGAGGTCGAACCGCGCGAGCGGGTCGGGGTGGGGTAACCCCCTCCCGATCGCCGCTTCAGCCCGGCGCAAACGCCCCTCTTGAATTGAGGGTCTTCTAACCGTAACGCAAGCGCTATGGAAGAGCGTTCGCGCCCCCTATCCGCCGCGAGTCGGCCATGATTCCGCCCACCCTGCCCTCTGGGCTCGCGGCGGCGATCGCGTCGCAGCTTGAGCGCAGGCCACGCCAGGCGCTGGCCGAGAGCGCCCGGCGCCTTTCCGAAAGCTACCGCGCACACAAGCCCACAAGCGACGCCATACGCGACGAAACCGACGCGCTCGCCTATGCGCTCACGCGCATGCCGGCGACCTATGCCGCCGTCGCCGCCACGCTCGGCCGCCTCGCCGACGAACAGCCGGATTTCGCGCCCCAGAGCCTCCTCGATATCGGCTGTGGCCTCGGCGCGGCAGCCTATGCCGCCGTTTCCGTGTGGCCCGAGATCGCGGAGGTCGAGATGCTCGACCGCAGCCAAGCCTTTCTCGACCTCGCCGCGAAGCTTGCAACCGAAAGCGGGGGCGCCGTCGCCGGCGCATCGATCAGGGCGGCCGACTTCGCCCGCCTTCCTGAAGCGGAATCAACAAGCGATCTGGTCGTCGTCGCTTACGCGCTGACCGAGCTCGCCGACGCTGATCTGCCGGGGGTCGCGCACAGCCTTTGGGCGCGGACCGGCGGCGCCCTCGCCATCGTCGAACCTGGCACGCCGCGCGATTACGCAAGGCTGATGGGCCTGCGCGCCCGGCTGATTGATCTCGGCGCGAGGATCCTGGCGCCCTGCCCGCACGGCAACGCCTGCCGGCTCGCGCCCCCTGACTGGTGCCATTTTTGCGTCCGCCTGCCGCGCTCCCGAGAGCATAAATTGCTTAAAGGCGCCGAGGCGCCCTTCGAGGACGAGAAGTTCAGCTACCTTGTAGCGGCGCGCCATGGGGCCGGCGCGGCCGCGCGCATCCTTTCGTCTCCGCGCCACAGCAAAGCGGGCATCACGTTAAGGCTATGCACACCAAATGGATTAAACGAAATTTTCCTGCCAAAGCGCGATAAGGCCCGCTATGAAAGCGTTCGAAGGAAAGAATGGGGCGACGCGCTCGACGCCGTGCCGGAGGATGCTGCATGAACAGACCGAAGGTCGCGCCATATCTGACCGTCAGCCCGGCGGCGGCGGCGATCGCCTTCTATACGGGCGCCTTCGACGCCAAGCAGCGCGCGCTTATGCCCTCGGTCGATGGCTTACGCATCGCCCATTGCGAACTGTCGATCAATGGCGGCTCGGTCATGCTCGCGGACTTTTTCCCTGAGTTCGGCCAGACTCGCGTGCCCATTCCAGGCGACAGCGCGACCGTCTCCGTCAGCCTCGAATTCGATTCGGGGAGGGAAGTCGACGAAACTTGCGCCCGCGCAGCCAAGCTCGGCGCCAAGATCGAGACACAGCCAATGAACTCCTTCTGGGGGACCCGCTACGCCAGCCTGCGCGACCCCTTCGGCCATCGCTGGATCTTGAACGGGCCCTTGGACAGATAAGCATGACGGGCGTCTTTTCGGACGCCCTATCCGGTTTTCGGACGCCCTATCCGGCGCGAGACAGCGAGGGAGCGCTCCAGGCGTCGCCGATCTTACAAGAACTGCGACAATCCCGGCACTGAATTGGCGATCTGCTGCACCTTCTCCTTGCCGAGCACGGTCTCGGCATAGGCGAAAATCTCGTGGCCGAGCTTCTGGATTTGCCCCATGTCGAGGCCGAGGCCGTTCAGCTTTGTGGCGAGGCCCATCAGGCCGCCGCTGAGAAGGCCGCCGAGCAGACCTCCGACGCTTTCCGCACCCGCCGACGCCTCGTCCGCCGCCTCACGCGACCCCGGAATCTTATCCAGGAATTCGGCGACGGGGCCATCGGGAATTTCCTTGCGCAGGAAGGCCAGGACATGGCCGACCGCGGTCCTCGCGACCCCCGGATCCACCCCGATTGCAGCCGAAACGCGCTGGATCAACTCATCCATCTCGATTCTCCTCATAGCCTCGACAGGCGCGCAACTGTCGCTGCCCCCCATGACAATTGCAAGCGGCGGCGCGGGCGGTTTGAGCCGTAGCGTCGGCCATCATAAGCTGAGTCCATAGAGGAGACGCCATGTTCAGAACCTTCGCCGGCGCCGCGGCTCTCGCTTTGGCGGCCGTTTTTTGCGCCCCGTCCCTGGCCAACGACACCGAGGCGGAGACGGCGCTCGGCGGGCTGACGCTGAAACAGTCCGATTCGATCACGATGGACAGCGAGGACCTATACATCTCCCGCGACCTGGTGCGCGTGAAATACCGCTTTACCAATACGAGTGATCAGCCGGTCCAAACGATTGTCGCCTTTCCTCTGCCCGACATTCCGCCCGACGATATGGAAAACAAGGCGTTCTGGGGCACGCCAGATGATCTGAAATTCGTGACGAAGGTCGACGGCAAGCCGACCGCGCTGGAGATTGTTCAGCAGGCGCTTCACAAAGGGAAGGATGTCGCCCCGCGGCTCGCGTCCCTGAAAATTCCCCTCAACTGGAGAGACCGCAGCTTCGACGCGGCCCTCAAGAAAGTTCCCAAGGCCGAGCGTGACAAGCTCGTGGCCGAGGGGCTCTTGCGCGACGTTGGGGCTGGCGGGGATCATTTTTATGCAGCCCAATGGTCGCTGCGCACCGCGATCACACGCGCGCAGACCTTTCGGCCCAAAGCGAGCGTCGTCGTCGAGCATGAATATGCGCCGCTCATTGGCGGCAGCGTCGGCGGCGGACTATCCGCCAATCAACGCAACACGGAGTGGTTCAAGAAAGAGCAGCGCAAATATTGCATCGACAAGGAATGGCTCGCGAGCTTCGACAAGCGCGTGAAAAAGACAGAGGGCGGCGACGCCTATGGCGAGATCTGGATCGGCTATGTGCTGACGACGGGCGCCAATTGGAAAGGCCCCATCGGCGACTTCCGCCTCGTCGTAGACAAAGGCAAGCCCGACACGCTCGTGAGCTTCTGCGCGGAGGGCGTGAAGAAGATCTCGCCCACGCAGTTCGAAGTCCGATACACCAATTTCACGCCGAGAAAGGACCTCGACATCCTCATCGTCGAATGGTCGAAGTGACGCGGCTTTCGCCGCGTCGCCTTCATTCGCTCAAACGAGTGGGCGCCTTTCGCCGGTCGAGCTCGGCCGCGGCGGGGAGCGTTCCGCCAGTTCCGGCAGAATCGCCCGGATTTTGGCGACGCCGTCCTCACCGATCAGCGATTTGGCGCGCGCGACGACCTCCTCGATGAGCCGCTCGCTCTGCGCTTCCGTGAGGCCGAGGTTGGCGAGCTTGCCGACAAGAATATTGAGATCGGCGCGGCCGTGACCCATGAGGCTGGTCATGCCTTCTATTGCTTGAGTCACCCCGCCGTCGTCCGCCGCCTGTGCGGCGGCGACCGCCTCCCGAGCGCCCTGCATCTTGCCGATGAATTCGTCGAGCTGCCCGCTCGGGACCTTATCCCGCAAAAATAACAGGACGTGTCCGATGGCCGCCTTTGCGATGGAAGGTTCGAGCGACGTAGAGTCGACAACGCGTCTGGATAGCTCTTCCATGACATGCCTCCTTCGGTGACCGAAGGGGAAATGTCGCGCAGAGACTGCCCGTCAAGCGAAGTTTAATGAATAACGCCCCGGCGTCAGGCGGCGTCGAGCCCATAGAGCGAGTGCAGCGTGCGCACGGCGAGCTCGGTATAAGCCTCGTCGATCAGCACGGAAAACTTGATTTCGGACGTCGTGATCGCGCGAATATTCACGCCCTTGTCCGCCAATGCGCGGAAGGCGCGGGCCGCGACGCCGGCGTGGCTTCTCATGCCGATGCCGATGGCCG
This sequence comes from Methylocystis sp., assembly GCA_036560425.1. Classification (GTDB taxonomy): domain Bacteria; phylum Pseudomonadota; class Alphaproteobacteria; order Rhizobiales; family Beijerinckiaceae; genus Methylocystis. Next base: position 8,952 of record DATBRF010000062.1, read on the forward strand.
AAATCTTCGCCACTTCCTTTTCGCCCGCCATGCTGTCGAAGCCGATCTCGGCTTTGCGCTTTTCGAGGATCGCGAAGGCCCGCCCGTAATCCGCGGAGCCCACCGTGAAGGTCATGTCGGTCGTGCCCTCCTCCGAGACGACCTGCACGATCATATCGACATTGATGCCGGCCTCGGCGAGCGGCATGAAGACGGCGGCGGCGACCCCCGGCTTGTCAGCGACATTGCGCAGCGTGATCTGCGCTTCGTCGCGCGAGAAGGCGATGCCTGTGACGACCTGGGCTTCCACAATATCCTCCTCGTTGCAGATGAGCGTCCCCTCGCCGGGATTCGCCGGATCGTCGAAGGAGGAGCGCACATAGGTCCGCACCCCGTGCACCATGGCGACTTCGACCGAGCGGACCTGCAAGACTTTGGCGCCAAGCGACGCCATCTCCAGCATTTCCTCGAAGGCGACCCGCTCCATGCGGCGCGCCTTGGGAACGACGCGCGGGTCTGTCGTATAGACGCCGTCGACATCGGTGTAGATGTCGCAACGATCGGCGTGGATCGCCGCCGCCAGCGCCACGGCGCTCGTGTCCGAGCCGCCCCGGCCGAGCGTGGTGATGCGGCCGCTCTCTTTATGCACGCCCTGGAAGCCGGCGACGACGGCGACCTCGCCGCGCTTGAATCCCTCTATGATTCCCTCGCCGTCGATCGATTGGATGCGCGCCGAGCCGTGCGTATCGTCGGTGCAGATGGGCGCCTGCCAACCGAGCCAGGAGCGCGCGGGGATGCCGATTTCCTGAAGCGCGATTGCGAGAAGACCGGCCGTGACCTGCTCGCCGGAGGCGACGATGGCGTCATATTCGCGCTGGTCGTGGAGCGGCGCCGCCTCCCTGCACCAGGCGACGAGTTCGTTCGTCTTGCCGGCCATGGCGGAAACGACCACGGCGACCTCGCGGCCGGCGTCCACCTCGCGCTTCACATGGCGCGCCACATTGCGGATGCGCTCGACATTGGCGACCGAGGTGCCGCCGAATTTCATGACCAGGCGTGACATAGAGGCGTATCGGTCTTAGGCGGTCGGCAGTGGGCGGTCGGCAGAAGCGGTCGACTGCCTATTGCCGACTGCCTGCCGTCAGGCGACGCGCTCGCGCGCCGCGAAAAGCGGGCGTATATGTGACTGAGCCTGCGCCCCTGTCAACGGCGCGGCCAGACAACCGGGCGAACGCCGGGGCGTGAGCCGATCCCTCCCCTTTACGGGGAGGTATTTGGCGCCGACAACCCAGATGGCTATTTGTACCGTTGCCGAGCGAATCCTCCGCCGAAGCGAAAGAGTTCGAAGTGAGCCAAGAGCAACCACACCCCCACTCCGCCAGCGTCAATCCCGAGGATGTCGCGCGCTTCAACCGCCTCGGCGATCTGTGGTGGGACAAAAATGGCAAGATGGGAATTCTCCATGACATCAATCCCATCCGCGTCACCTACGTCCGCGACCACATTCGCCGCCTCCTGCTGAACGACAAAGCCGCGCTGAACGAATCGCCCGACCGGCCGCTCGAGGGCGTGCGCATCGCCGATATCGGCTGCGGCGGCGGCATTTTGAGCGAGTCGCTCGCGGCGCTCGGCGCGCAGGTGACGGGAATCGACCCGGCCCCGAACAATATCGCCGTCGCGAGCCGCCACGCCGAGAAAATGCGCCTTTCCATCGACTATCGGAACATCACCGCCGAGGCGCTGGCCGAGACGGGCGAGCAGTTCGACGCCGTCGCCGCGCTCGAAGTGATCGAGCATGTCGAGGGGCCGAGAGAATTTATCCAAATGCTCTCCCGGCTTGTGAAGCCCGGCGGCCTGCTCTTCCTCGCCACGATAGACCGGACGATGAAGAGCTATGTTTTCGCCATTCTCGGGGCGGAATATGTGCTCGGCTGGGTGCCCAAGGGCACGCATGACCACGACAAATTCATCCGCCCCGACGAGCTCTCCGCCTGGCTGCGCCGAGCCGGCATGCGCGAGATCGACCGCGCCGGCATGACCTTCCAGCCTTTTACCCGGAGCTGGCGCAAGAGCCATGATACCGATGTGAATTATCTCATGGCCGCCAAAAAGGAGGGCTAAGACCCTGCAGGCAATCGGGTGAACGCCGGGCGTGAGCGATTCCCTCCCCTTTACGGGGAAGGTGGCCCCGCGTAAGCGGGGTCTGGTGGCGATAAAACCAGAACGCTATTGTTGATGAGAGAACCCTACCCGGCGGTCTGCGACCCCGACCTCCCCGTAAAGGGGAGGTATTTTTCGGGCTAACGACGCCAGATTGCTATTCTCTTCCCCGCCCTAAATTGTCTTGTTTGCGCTCGCGCCGCTCAGTAGACTTATACGCGATGTCGAACGAATCGTCGCTTCCATCTCTTTTCGCCCGGCGCGCGCCTGCCTATCTCGGCCTGTCGCTCGCCCTTGCGCTCTCGGCGGCCTTCGCGGTTGCCCCCGCCCCGGCTGTCGCCAAGGCTAAGCCGGTTGCTTCCAAAAAAGACAAGCCGGCAGACGAGGCTGCCGCCCAGGACGAGTCCAAGAGCGAGTCCGGCGGTAAGAAGGGCAAGAAGAGCGGCAAGGCCGACAAGAACGGCGGCGCCGGAAAGCCCGAGCAGCTCGCGACCTTCGGCGAATGGGGCGCCTATCTGGCGGAGAGCGGCAAGAGCAAGACCTGCTACGCCCTTGGCCAGCCCAAGAGCCGCGAGCCCAAGGCCAAGTTGAAAGACACCTCCGCCTACATCTTCATCTCGTCTCGCCCTGGCGACGGCGTGCGCAACGAGGTGGCGGTCAACCTCGGTTACCCGACCAAGGACGGCTCGGCGGCGTCCGCGGCGATCGACGGCGACGATTGGGAGCTGATCACCAAGGGCACGAACGCCTGGGTGAAGGATCAGTCCAAGGAGAAGGAATTCGTCGGCGCGCTACGCGGCGGCTCCAAGCTGGTGATCAAGGCCTCCTCCGCCAAAGGCACTTCGACGGCCGACACCTATATGCTCAAGGGTCTCTCGGACGCCCTCGCCCGCGTGGCGCAGGAGTGCAAGTAAAGGGATAACGCCGACCTTTTATGCGGCCTTCCCGTCGCAAGACTGCAAACTTGGCGTTCTAGGACGCCGCGAGCCGCCAGATTCTGGCCCGGACAGGGGCCGGGCGGCCCGCGCGATCCTGGCCCCGCGTCGAGCTTTGGAGTTGAGAGCTTAATGAAGAAGACCGACGCCCTTGACGTCCTCGCTCACGAAGAGCGCATTCGCGCCGAATTGCTGGACAGCTTCGACGAGGAGCTCGAGGAAGAAATCGACGACCAGCGGCTCGCGAAGCTCCTCGACGACGCATCCGACCACCCGGAAATATCCGGCCTCGACAGAAGCCTTTATTTCAGGGAACTCTTTCGTCTCCAGCGCGAGCTCGTGAAGCTGCAGGACTGGATCGCCACGAACAAGAAGAAAGCGGTCGTCATCTTCGAGGGACGCGACGCGGCGGGAAAGGGCGGCGTCATCAAGCGCGTCACGCAAAGGCTCAACCCGCGCGTCTGCCGCGTCGTGGCCCTCCCGGCGCCCAGCGAGCGCGAGAAAACGCAGTGGTATTTCCAGCGCTATGCGCCCCATCTCCCGGCGGGCGGCGAACTCGTGCTGTTCGACCGCTCCTGGTACAACCGCGCTGGCGTCGAGCGGGTCATGGGATTTTGCACCGAGGAAGAGGTCGAGGAATTCTTCCGCAGCGTGCCGGATTTCGAACGCATGCTCGTGCGCTCGGGCATTACGCTGATCAAATATTGGTTCTCGATCTCGGACAACGAGCAGCACTTCCGCTTCCAGATGCGAATTCATGATCCGCTGAAGCAATGGAAGCTCAGCCCGATGGATCTCCAGTCGCGCGTTCGCTGGGAGGCCTATACCAAGGCCAAGGAGGCCATGCTCGAGCGCACGCATATTGCCGAGGCGCCGTGGTGGGTTGTGGCGGCCGACGACAAGAAGCGCGCGCGGCTGAACTGCATCTCGCATCTTTTGAGCCAGTTCCCCTATGAGGAGGTCCAGCGTCCTGTCGTGGAGCTTCCGCCGCGAGTCCATAATCCGGACTATATTCGCGAGCCGATCCCCGACAGCATGTACGTGCCTCAGAGATACTGAGCCGCGCTCAGGAAACGCCTCGCTTCTCTTGCGGGGGAACTTGGCCGCGCTTGCCGCCCTTCGTGGCCGCGATCGTCACGCTTGTAGCGCGACGCAGGGAGGCCGCGCCCAAGTGGGCGTAGCGATGCGTCGTCGCGGCTTGGGCGTGCCCGAGAAGATTCCCGGCCGTTAGCGCCAAAACGATGACGAGCTCGCCGATTTCTTCTGCGACGATCATGTCGCCAACGGCCACAACCGCGAGCCCCTTGCCGATTTCCGAGCATGCGAAAACACCTTGGGACCGCGCGCTGACCGCAACCCATTTCAGGAGCCTCTGGCGCTTCGTTGCGCGCGCCGGAAGGGCTGCTGTAACCAAACTCCCAACGAAGCCCATGGAATCTACTCCAAGGAACCGCAATCCCCTGTCGAGCGCCCCATTTACTCAGATATCCGCAGACCCGGCCGTCATTATGGCGGAGCGCCAAGCTTCTCGCTCTCTGCCTGCTCGAGCCCGGCCGCCCGGCTACGACCGAAAGGCTATGTTGGCGGGATTACGTCCACGCAATATGCTCGGAATTATACTGAATCTCCGAGGATAAAGTTATGTTGCTCGCCAAGGCGCACCGGCTAACGCTCCTCCTATTCTTCCAGCTATTTGTCATCAACACTGTGGCGAACGCCCAAACCAGTCAATGGAGCCCCGGGCCAAATATGTATTCTCCGGCGAGCCCACTTATGACGCTTCTGCTCGATGGCCGGGTTCTGGCTGCCGGAGGGAGCCCAACAGCGCCCGCGACAGCCCAGATCTTCGACCCAGCGACCAACGCTTGGTCAGTGACTGGCCGCATGATCTTCGACAACGGTAATTTGGCGTCGCAATGTGGTCCCACCTACGGTGGATCCGCCACGTTGCTCCAAAACGGTCTGGTGCTGGTCGCAGGGGGATACAATTGTTCAGCTGGGTCGATCTCGACCGCGCAATTGTACGATCCAAAGACCGGAACATGGACGGCGACCGGAAAGATGGCGACGCCGCGCTGGGGCCATAGCGCGACCCTCCTCGCCAATGGAAAAGTGCTGGTGGCGGGAGGATGTTGTGGCCCTATGCAATCCTCGAGCTCGTATCCGGCCGGCTACTATACGTCCCTTACCTCGGCGGAGCTTTACGACCCGGCCTCTGGGACATGGAGTTCGGCAGGAACGATGACGACGGCCAGGTATGCCCACTCGGCCACGGCGCTGAATGACGGCACGGTGCTGATTGCGGGAGGCGTGTACTATCAAACGGGCGTTGTGGCGTCGGCGGAGACTTACGATCCTGCGACAGGGACATGGCGCCCCACGGGCTCTATGGCTACGGCGCGCGGATGGCAGGGAAGCGCCAAGCTTCTGGATGGAACCGTTCTAGTGTTGGGTGGAAGCGCTGGTGGCTGCTGCAGCGGACTGGCGACGGCCGAGGTTTACGACCCGCTGACAAAGGCATGGAGCGGCGCCGGAACGATGTCGACCGGGCGGCAAGCGCCTTCTGCGACGGTGTTGAGCGACGGAACCGTGCTTGCAGCTGGCGGCTACTCTTGCTGCAGCTCCCCTGATAGCTTCAAGGCGAGCACCGAAACTTATAATGCGCGGACAAAGCAGTGGACGGGCGCCGGAAACATGAGCGCGGGACGAGAAGGCCACGGGGCCGTCCGGCTCAGCGACGGCCGCGTCCTGATTGCAGGAGGCCTGAGCCAAAGCAATCAAGTCGTCGCGACAACGGACATCTTCGCCGGGATCAATACCCTTCCGCCCCAGCTCAATGTCGTCAATCTAACTCTGGGCACAAAACAGGCAACGCCCGTAACCTTCAGCGCCGCCTGGCTGATAGCCTACGACTCGGACCCCGATGGAGACCCACTCAGCGTTGCCAGCATCAACAGCGTGAGCAAGTCGGGCGGCGCAATCGTCGATAACGGCAATGGGACATACACCTATACGCCGCCCGCCGGCTTCGCCGGCACGGATGCTTTCAGCTACACGATCACGGACCGAAAAGACAGCACCGCTATCGCTACCGTCACAGTCACCGTTACCGCCGCCCCGCCGCCGGGACCGGCAACCTATTTCCCAAAAAGCGTCTCCATAACCGCAGGCAGTTACGACTGGGGCACTATGGACAGCTTCCGTGCCGAAGATAACAACACATATGATATTCGCTCGGTTACCGCTGGAAGCAACCTGACAGATTGGTATGCGGCAACGAACCTGATTGTCTCGAGCCCTCCGGCCACATTCACGAAGCTGACTGTGACCTACAGGGGGCAATATTCGCGATCGAACGTCCAGCAGCAGCTCTATCTCTATAATTTTGCATCTAAGAACCCGGACCCCTCCAAAAACTGGGACCTCTTCTCGACCCAAGCCGTTGGCAACAGTAATGACGTGACCGCGACCGCGGTTAGCACAAATCCGCA
>DATBRF010000063.1:0-7298 GCA_036560425.1 Methylocystis sp.
ACAGGGATTATGATTCCCCTGCTCTGGCCAACTGAGCTACTCCGCCCCGACTGTCTTGCTGCAGTCTTAATCGAGGTGGGAGCGATATAGGTTGTGGTCGCGCGCCAAGTCAAGCGTTAATCGAGCGGCCTGGAGCGCCGAAAATGAGCGTGGCGGCGACGCCGCCGCGCCAACCTCTTCGATAGCGCTTCGGCTTCGCAACAGGGGGCTTGTCCCGATAATCGCTCAACCGCCGGCAATGGTCTAGAAATCCAGGCGCCGTCCGGCGAAAACCCACAGGATCAGCCTTTTCTTTGCCGGGCGGGCGTGCGACAAGCCCGACGTGGCGGGGTCGCCGCCAGCCAAGACAAGGGACTCTCTGGGTTCGCGCGCCGATGTCGGTCAAACACCCCATCATCTCGATCACCGGCTCGTCCGGCGCGGGGACGAGTTCCGTCAAGGCGACCTTCGAGCAGATTTTTCGTCGCGAGCGCATCGAGGTCGCCTATGTCGAGGGCGACAGCTTCCATCGCTACGATCGCGAGGCCATGAAAGCCAAGATGGCCGAGGCGCAGGCGCAGGGCAATCACCAGTTCAGCCATTTCGGGCCCGGCGCCAACCTTCTCTCCGAGCTCGAAAATCTCTTTCGCGAATATGGCGAGACGGGCTCCGGCCGCTACCGCCATTACGCCCATGATGAAAACGAGGCGGCGCGGCTGGGCGTGCCGCCGGGCCAGTTCACCGATTGGGAGGAGCTGCCCCCCAACACCGACATCCTCTTTTACGAGGGTTTGCATGGCGCGGTGGTGACGGACGAGGTCAATGTCGCCCGCTACGCCGACCTCAAGATCGGCGTCGTCCCGGTGATCAATCTGGAATGGACGCAGAAGCTCCACCGCGACCGCAACTCGCGCGGCTACACCACAGAGGCGGTGACCGAGACCATCCTGCGCCGCATGCACGATTATGTGCATTACATCTGCCCGCAGTTCTCGGAGACCGACATCAACTTCCAGCGCGCGCCGACGGTCGACACATCCAACCCGTTTGTGGCGCGCTCCATCCCGACGCCCGATGAATCCATCGTCGTCATCCGCTTTCGCGAGCCGCGCGGCGTGGACTTTCCCTATCTCGTGACGATGATCGCCGGAAGCTGGATGTCGCGCGCCAACTCCATCGTCATTCCGGGCAACAAGCTCGATCTCGCCATGCAACTCATCCTCACGCCGAGGATCCTCGAACTCGTCAGGCGCCGAAAGAGCGCGGCATGAAAGAACGTAAAATGTCTAGAGCACTCGAAGTCGATGCGCGCAACTGCGCCAACGCCATCCGCGCCCTCGCCATGGATGCGGTCGAGAAGGCCAAATCCGGCCATCCCGGCATGCCGATGGGCATGGCCGACGTCGCCACCGTGCTTTTCCAGCGCTTCATGAAATTCGACGCGAGCCGCCCGGACTGGCCCGACCGCGACCGCTTCGTGCTCTCGGCCGGCCACGGGTCCATGCTGCTCTACGCCTTGCATTATCTGCTCGGCTATCCCGGCATGACCAGAGCCGATCTCGAAAACTTCCGCCAGTTCGGCGCGCCGACGGCGGGGCACCCGGAATACGGCCATGCGCCGGGCGTCGAGACGACGACGGGACCGCTCGGGCAGGGGTTTGCGACGGCGGTCGGCATGGCAATGGCCGAGCGGCTCACGGCGGCGCGCTTCGGCGATGATCTCGTTGACCACAACACGTACGTCATCGCCGGCGACGGCTGCCTGATGGAGGGGCTGAGCCACGAGGCGATAGACCTCGCGGGCCATCTGAAGCTCTCGCGCATGATCGTGCTGTGGGACGATAACTCCATCTCGATCGACGGTCCGACCGATCTTTCCACCTCCATGGATCAATGCGCGCGCTTCGCCGCCGCCGGCTGGCATACGCAGCGGGTCGACGGCCATGACATGGAGGCTGTGGCCAAGGCGATCGAGGCCGCCAAGGCCGACCCGCGCCCCTCCATGATCGCTTGCCGTACGGTGATCGGCTATGGCGCGCCGGGCAAGCAGGGGAAGGAGTCGGTCCATGGCGCGCCGCTCGGCGCCTCGGAAATCGCCGCCGCCCGCGAGACGCTCCTTTGGCCGCACACGCCCTTCGAGGTGCCCGAGCCCATTCTCGCCGCCTGGCGTGCGGCCGGCCAGCGCGGCGCGGACGCCCGAGCGGAATGGGAAAAGCGTCTCGCCGCCTCGCCGAAGGGCGGCGCCTTCGAGGCCTTCCTGAACAACAATGTCGCGGCGGAAATCGCCGGCCCGCTCGCCGCCTTCCGCGCCACGCTCGCAGCCGAGAAGCCCAAGGTCGCCACGCGCAAATCCTCGGAGATGACGCTCGGCGTGATCAATGAGGCGACGGCGGCCACGATCGGCGGCTCGGCCGATTTGACGCACTCCAACTTCACCCTCACCAAGGGCATGGGTTCGGTGCGGCCCGGCGACTTCTCGGGCCGCTATATCCATTATGGCGTGCGCGAATTCGGCATGTCTGCGGCGATGAACGGCATTGCGCTTCACGGCGGCTTCGTGCCCTATGGCGGCACCTTCCTCGTCTTCTCCGATTATGCGCGCGGCGGCATTCGCCTGTCGGCGCTCATGGGCCTGCGCGTCATTTATGTGTTGACCCACGACTCCATCGGTCTCGGCGAGGACGGCCCGACCCATCAGCCGGTCGAACATCTTGCGTCGCTGCGCGCCATGCCCAATCTGCTGGTCTTCCGTCCGGCCGACGCCGTCGAGACGGCGGAATGCTGGGAGCTCGCCATCGCGCAGACGAACACCCCTTCCGCGCTCAGCCTCTCGCGCCAGAACCTGCCGACCTTGGAGCGCCCGGTGACGGAGAATCTCTCGGCCAAGGGCGCCTATGTGCTGCGCGAGCCGGCGGGCGGGCGCGACGTGACGATCCTCGCCACCGGCTCGGAGGTCGAGATCGCGCTTGCCGGCGCGGACTTGCTGGCGGCCAAGGGAATCAAGGCGGCGGTCGTCTCCATGCCCTGCTGGGAGCTCTTCGAGGCGCAATCGGCCGACTATCGCGCGCAGGTGCTGGGCAAGGCCCCGCGCATCGGCGTCGAGGCGGCGGCTCGGCTCGGCTGGGATCGCTGGCTCGGCGAGCGCAGCCTCTTCATTGGCATGACGGGCTTCGGCGCCAGCGCGCCGGCGCCGGAGCTTTATAAACATTTTGGCATCACCGCCGACGCCGTTGCCGAGGCTGGCGTCACCCTACTTAAGGCTTAAGAAAATCAGCGGAGGAGACTATGGCGCTCATCACACTGCGACAGCTGCTCGATCACGCAGCCGAGCACGACTATGGCGTGCCCGCCTTCAACATCAATAACATGGAGCAAGGCCTCGCTGTGCTGGAGGCCGCCTCCTCGGTCGACGCGCCGGTCATCATCCAGGCCTCGCGCGGCGCGCGCGCTTACGCCAACGACATCATGCTCGCCAAGATGATCGAGGCGCTGATCGCCATGTATCCCGACATTCCAATCGTGATGCATCAGGACCACGGCAACAGCGAAGCGACCTGCGCCAGCGCCATCCGCTTTGGCTTTTCGTCTGTGATGATGGATGGCTCGCTCAAGGCCGATGGCAAGACGCCGGCCGACTACCAATACAATGTCGACGTCACCCGCCGCGTCGTCGATCTCGCCCATTGGGTCGGCGCCTCGGTCGAGGGCGAGCTTGGCGTGCTCGGCTCTCTGGAGACCGGCGAGGGTGAGAAGGAAGACGGCCATGGCGCCGAGGGCAAGCTCAGCCACGACCAGCTGCTGACCGATCCGGCGCAGGCCGAGGATTTCGTCGCCCGCACCAAGGTCGACGCGCTCGCCATCGCCATGGGCACCTCGCATGGCGCCTATAAGTTCACGAGAAAGCCTGACGGCGCGATCCTAGCGATGAATGTCGTGGAGGAAATCCACCGCCGCCTGCCGAACACCCATCTCGTGATGCACGGCTCGTCGTCGGTTCCGCAGGAGCTGCAGGACGCCTTCAACGCGGCGGGCGGCGAAATGCCCCAGACCTGGGGCGTGCCGGTGGCGGAGATTCAGCACGGCATCAAATTCGGCGTGCGCAAGATCAATATCGACACGGACTGCCGCATCGCCATGACGGCGGCGATCCGCGCGACGCTGAACAAGAACAAGGGTGAGTTCGACCCGCGCAAATACCTGAAGCCCGCGCAGGAGGCCATGGTGAAGGTCTGCCGCCAGCGCTACGAGGAATTCGGCACGGCCGGCCAGGCGAGCAAGATCAAGCCGGTTCCGATGGCGGAGATGGCCAAGCGCTATGCGAGCGGCGCGCTCGACCCGCAGTTTGCGGCGAAGAAGGCGGCGGAGTAAAGCGCGCTTGGTTTTGACTCGTCGCCCGAGCCAGGCTGTACCGGCAGGGCGACGAGTTTCTTTTGTGAACAAAGCGCTGCGTTTATCGTCGGCGCGTTTTTGCTCAGCTTTTCCCGCGACCATATTTGCGGGCGAAATCGCGCGCCTTCTCGGCCCGGCAAACGGCGGCGAAGGACCGATACATCGTCCCGGAATTTCTCTCCGCGATCTTGTCGCAGCGGTCTTGCGCCTTCTTATAAGCCGCCTTCACAGCCGCCGAGGCTTTCTTCATGAACAGCGGCTCACATTTCGTCGCCACGATGTCCAAAAGCCTATTGGTCTTGCTGTCGCCGAACTCACAGGCTTCGGTAATCTTGAAAGCGCGTTCGCAATTCGGCGCATATCGCACGGCGGCTATGACCGCCTCGACGTAACCTCCGGCTTTCTCGGATTCGGCGTCTGTGACTGGGCATTGCTCGACGGCGGACGCGGCCCCATTAAAAGACAACACAGCGACGAGCGCCAAAACAGGCATTGCTTTCATATACATCTGTTGCCTCTTCTGAAATCTAGTAACTCGGGGCGACCCTACCTCTCCTCACGCCGCCGCTCGTTCGCGCGGGTCGCCCTCGTTCAAGTAGAAAAAGAACTTATAACCCTCCTGCCGGAATACACAGGCATTTTCGTCGCGCCCTGCCTTCCCGCCATGCTAGTGACCACGCATCCAAACTGACAGGCGACGCCATGACCGACATCCTCATCGCCCCCTCCATCCTGTCCGCGGACTTCGCCAAGCTCGGCGATGAGACGCGCGCGATGGAGGCCGCGGGCGCCGACTGGATTCATCTCGACGTGATGGACGGACATTTCGTGCCCAATCTCACCTTCGGCCCCGGCGTGGTCGCGGCGCTCAGGCCCCACACGAAGTTGCCGCTCGACGTGCATCTGATGATCTCGCCGATCGATCCCTACATCGGCGCCTTCGCCGACGCCGGGGCGGAGATCATCACGGTCCACGCCGAGGGCGGCCCGCATCTGCATCGTTCGCTTCAGGCCATTCGCGCGCGGGGCAAGAAGGCGGGCGTCTCGCTCAATCCCGCGACGCATGAGAGCGTGCTGCAATATGTTCTCGACAATATCGACCTTGTGCTGGTCATGAGCGTCAACCCGGGCTTCGGCGGGCAGAGCTTCATTCCCTCGCAGCTCGCCAAAATCAGCGCCATTCGCGACATGATCGGCCATCGCCCTATCCGCCTCGAGGTCGACGGCGGCGTGACGCCCGATACCGCCGCCGCCATTGTGGAAGCCGGGGCCGATGCGCTGGTCGCGGGCTCGGCGGCGTTTCGCGGCGGGCCCTCCCAATATGCGGGCAACATCGCGGCGTTGCGCGCGGCGGCGGCGAGCGCGGGATCGATCGGCGTCTGAAGGCCATCATCCGATCCCACATGCTCCAGGCTGGCGATCTCCCTCCCGCGCCCCGGCGGCGTCGGATCCCAAGCGCCGCGCGTTGATGTTGATGCAAATAAAGGACAAGAAAAATGCCATCCGTCGAGCCGATGGACACGACCGAGCGCAATCTTCACGCGCTGCGCGACGAGGTGGCGGCGCTGCGCGACTCTGTGGAGAGGGAAGGCGAAGGGCGCCTCGCCGATTGGGGCCTTCCGACGGCGGCGCCCGGGGCCCGCAATCTCGCTTGCTATCTGGCTTTGCGCGGGCGCGACTTGAGCGACTTGCAACGTCGCCTCGCCGCCTACGGGCTCTCTTCCCTCGGGCGCAGCGAGGCGGATGTGCTGGGGGCGCTCGACGCGCTTTGCACGACGCTGCGCCGACTTTGCGGGGAGACGGCGGATTATCCCGCGCGCGCCGGCGAGGATGCGCTTGTCGCCGCCTGCAATGAGATCTTTGGCGATGGTGAGACCCGCACGCGAATCATGGCGACCCTGCCGAGCGAAGCCGCCGGCGACCCGGGTCTCGTCTCCGCCCTGATCGACGCGGGCATGGATTGCGCGCGGATCAATTGCGCCCACGATGACGCGGCGGCCTGGACCCGAATGGCCGGCCATGTCCGCAACGCCGCCGGACGTCTTGGGCGCCCCTGCCGGGTGCTGATGGATATTGCGGGCCCCAAGCTGCGATTGGAAGAGGTGCGCGGGCCGGAGAAGTGTCGCCTCTTTCCAGGCGACCGGCTGCGGCTCGTCCCGCAGCTCGGCAAGCGCGGCAAGGAGATCGCCGCGACGCTCAACTTTCCCCAGGTGGTCGCCCAAATGCAGCCGGACGCGGAGATTTCGTTCGACGACGGCAAAGCCTTGGGCCGCGTCCTGACTTGCGACGACGAGGGCGCGGAGGTCGAGATCACGGCTTCGCGCGCCAAGGGCCTGCGGCTCAAGCCCGGCAAGGGAGTGAATCTGCCGGCGATCGACCTCGAACTGCTGCCCCTGACGGAAAAGGACCTGGGCGATCTCGACGCCGTCGCGCAGCTGGCCGATCTCGTCGGCTTCTCCTTCGTGCAGCGGGTGGAGGACATCGCCTTGCTCGATCGGGAGCTTACGGCGCGTCGCGGGGCCGCGCCCCCGCAGGGACTTGTGTTGAAAATCGAGACGCCGCTCGCCCTCCGCAATCTCCCGCGGCTGATGGTGGAGGCGGCGGCGCGGGGCCCGGCGGCGGTCATGATCGCGCGCGGCGATTTGGCTGTCGAGGTCGGCTTCGTGCGGCTTTCCGAGATGCAGGAGGAAATCCTCTGGCTATGCGAGGCCGCGCATATGCCCGTCATATGGGCGACTCAAGTGCTCGACCAGTTCGTGCACGAGGGAATCGCCAGCCGCGCGGAGACGACCGACGCCGCCATGGCGCAGCGCGCCGATTGCGTCATGCTGAACAAGGGCGCCTATCTGCCGCAGGGCGTGCGCTTCCTGCGTGAGGTTCTCGATCGCATGCAGCGTCATCAATCCAAGAAATTCGCGCGGTTGGCCCGG
>DATBRF010000064.1:0-34989 GCA_036560425.1 Methylocystis sp.
CGTCATTTACGCGCGATAAAGGACCGACTTCGCGGCCGCCACCACTTCCGCCACGCTCGGCAGCGCAAGCTTTTCGAGATTCGCCGCGTAAGGCATCGGCGCGTCCTTGCCCGTCACGCGCGCGATCGGCGCGTCGAGGTAGTCGAAGGCCTCCTGCTGCAGGCGCGCCGCAATCTCTGACGCGACGCCGCATTGCGGCCAGCCCTCTTCGATGGCGACGCAGCGGCCCGTCTTCTTCACCGACTCGACGAGCGTCTGCGTATCCATCGGCCGCAGCGTGCGCAGGTCGATGACCTCCGCCTCGATCCCGTCCTTCGCCAGCGCCTCCGCGGCGCCGAGCGCGTAGGTCATGCCGATGGAGAAGGAGACGAGCGTCACATCGGTTCCCGGCCGCGCGATGCGCGCCTTGCCGATCGGCAGGACGAAATCTTCCAGAGCCGGCACGTCCGAGGTCTTGCCGTAGAGAATCTCATTCTCGAGGAAAACGACGGGATTGTTGTTCCGGATCGCCGCCTTTAGCAGGCCCTTCGCGTCGCTGGCGTTAGACGGCGAGATCACGATCAGCCCCGGCACCTGCGAATACCAGGCGGCGTAATCCTGGCTATGCTGCGCGCCGACCCTCGCCGCGGCGCCGTTCGGGCCGCGAAAGACAATCGGGCAATGAATCTGCCCGCCCGACATGTAAAGCGTCTTGGCGGCGGAGTTGACGATGTGGTCGATGGCCTGCATCGAGAAATTGAAGGTCATGAACTCGACGATCGGCCGCAGGCCCGCAAAGGCCGCGCCGACGCCGATGCCGGCGAATCCATATTCGGTGATCGGCGTGTCGCGCACGCGCATGGGCCCGAATTCCTGCAGCAGGCCCTGCGTGACCTTATAGGCGCCCTGGTATTCGCCGACCTCCTCGCCCATGACGAAGACATTCGGGTCGCGGCGCATCTCCTCCGCCATGGCGTCACGAAGCGCTTCGCGCATGGTCATGGGAATCATGGTCGTCCCTGCCGCAACTTCCGGCGCGGCGGAGACGGCGGGCGGCGCGGCGACGGTTGCAGGCTTCGGCGCGGGCGCAGCCGCCTCAAGGGCGGCTTCCCCGCGCGCCTTCGTGGCTTCGCCCGCCTCCTCCTGCGGCGCGCTCGGCGGCGTCGGCGCCTTGGCGGCCGGCGGCGCCTCCACGGCGGAGGCGTCCTCGCCTTCGCCCGCGATCACGGCGATCGGCGTATTGACGGCGACATTCTCCGTGCCGCCCGGCACGAGGATGCGCGCGAGCACGCCCTCATCGACCGCCTCGACCTCCATGGTCGCCTTGTCGGTCTCGATCTCCGCGATGACGTCGCCGGCCTTGACCGCGTCACCTTCGCTTTTCAGCCATTTGGCGAGCTTGCCCTGCTCCATCGTTGGAGAGAGCGCGGGCATGAGGACGTTGATGGTCATTGGATTACCCGCGTCAAAGAGGGAACGTGCGCCCCCTCTCCCCGTTTGCGGGGAGAGGCTGGGTGAGGGGCCGGGGGATTTGTAATCGGCCTATCGAACATCCACGCTCTCTCCATCAATCAATCGGGTCAAACCCTGGCCCTTACCTAACCCCTCCCCGCGTACGGAGAGAGGGACTAGGCCAGCACGTCCGTATAAAGCTCGGACGCTTCCGGCTCTTTGTCGCTCATGGCAAAATCCGCTGCGTCGGCGACAATCTTGCGAACGCTGGCGTCGATCTTCTTGAGCTCGTCGTCGCTCACGCCGTCCGCCAGCAGGCGCAAACGCACCTGCTCGATCGGATCATGCTCCTCGCGCATTTTCTGCACTTCTTCCTTGGAGCGATATTTGGCGGGATCGGACATGGAGTGGCCGCGATAGCGATAAGTCTGCGCTTCGAGCAGATACGGCCCTTTCCCGGAGCGGCACCATTCCAGCGCCTCGGCCGCGGCGGCGCGGACAGCGCGCACATCCATGCCGTCGACCTGATGGCCGGGAATCCCGAAGGCCGCGCCCCGCATGGCGAAGTCGGTCTGCGCGGCGGCGCGGGTCAGCGAGGTGCCCATGGCGTAGCGGTTGTTCTCGACAATGAAGAGCGCGGGAAGCTTCCAAAGCGCCGCCATGTTGAAGGTCTCGTAGACCTGCCCCTGATTGGCGGCGCCCTCGCCGAAAAAGATGAGCGATGCCTTGGCCTCGCCGCGATAGGCGTTCGCCAAGGCGATCCCTGCGCCGATCGGCGCCGGCGCGCCGACGATGCCATGCCCGCCGAAGAAGTTCTTCTCGCGCGAGAACATATGCATGGAGCCGCCCTTCCCCTTGGAATAGCCGCTCCGCTTGCCGGCCAGCTCCGCCATGACGCCCCTGGCGTCCATGCCGCTCGCCAGCATATGGCCGTGATCGCGATAGCTCGTGGTGAATTGGTCGCCCTCGCGCGCCGCCATCTTGGCGCCGACGACCACGGCCTCCTGGCCGATGTAAAGATGGCAGAAGCCCGCGATGACGCCCATGCCATAAAGCTGGCCCGCCTTCTCCTCGAAACGGCGGATCAGCAGCATCTCGCGAAGCGCATGGAGCTCTTCGTCACGGGTGAAGTTTTGGACGCTGTGAACAGCGCTCGCGCCGTCGCCTTGAATGGCCATGGGCTGCTTTCGGCCTCCTGCCCGTTATCTGGAGAACGAGCGGGACAATACCAGAGTCGCCGCTCAAAAACGAGTGAGGTTACCGCGCGTCCAGCTGCGTCTGCAGCTCTTCGGCAAAAGCCGTGATCCGTGCGGCGTTGGCGCCGAAGTCGTGGCGCCCGTAGCGAGACGCCGAACGCAGATCGATGCGGGTCTGCCCCGTTAGCGGCTTCAACCGAATGGTGATGTCGTCGTCAAGCCCCATAATCAACGTCTTGTCCAGGAAATCGGCGTGCCCTTCGCCAGTGCGGCCGCCGGGCGGGCGCTGGTCCACGAGCTTCCAGCCGACGGCCTTGGCGGTTTTCAGCACCAAGGCAAAAGCCTCGTCCGCGTCGAGATCGACGACGATCGGCTCGACGTCCGGATAGGCCGGCCGCTGCGCCTCGCGCGCCTTCGAGGGCAATCCTTTCGGCTGGAAGCCCTTGCGCGCTTCGTAGGCCGCCCGTGAGAGCGAAAAATAAGGCGGATTGGCGGTGTCGGTCGAAATGTCGGAAAGCACCGGCAGGCGCACCGCCTCGAATGCGAGGTAAGCCGGATAGGCGAGCGTGAGCAGCGCGATGATCCCTGCGCCGGCGGCCGATCCCACCCCGCGCCGCCCCGTGCGCCAGATGACGACGCTCGCCACGCCGACGAGAAGCAGCGCCACCAGCGCCAGGGCTACGGCGGCGCCGAGCGAACCTAGGGCCGAGGCAGGATCGATGATGTGGAGCCGGGTCAGAAGCACCGACAGCAGCGCCACCGTCGCCGCGAAGACGGCGACGCGGCGGCTCCATAAGGCGGCCTCGGACCACGGCTCTGGCGGCAGCGTGCGGCGCATTCGGTGGATAGCCTCGCGTCAGCTCCGCCAGGAGGCGGGCGCGCTTATCTTTCGACCAAACCCCCGCCGAATGCAACGCGCCCGTTTCTCGCTGATCGAGGCTGGAGCGCCGCCGCCGTTAGCCACAAATTAAATGAAAACGGCCAAATTCGCCACATTCGAACCCCGCCTCAGCGTCGAGCGTCTCGCGTAAAGGAAGCCGCCATGTCGGACGAAGCCACGGTCCAATTGCCTCTGTCACAATCCAGCGGCCATCCCCACGAACTGCTTGCGCGGCTCTATCGCGAGATCGGTCTTTCCGCCGTCGCCGCGGCGTTGCAACTCTCCTCCAGCGACGCCGCAGAAGAAGACGGTCAGGCCCTGTGGCTCCCGCTGGGCGAAGACCTCGCCGCCTGATAGAAGCTTCCCGCCGAGCGACTCTGAGGGGTGCGCCGTCAGGGATGTCCAAATGATCAGCCGCCGCGCTTTTTTGCGCATTCCCCTCGGATTCGCGCTCGCGGGCCTGGGGCTCGGGACCTATTCCATCGTCATCGAGCCCAATTTCCTTCTGGACGTCACGCGCTATCGCGTGACGCCGAAGGATTGGCCGAAAGGCCTCTCTCTGCGCATCGCGGTCATCACCGACCTGCACGCCTGCGAACCCTGGATGCCGATCCCGCGCATCCGCAAGATCGCGCAAGTCACGAATGCGCTCGAGCCCGATCTCATCGCTTTGCTCGGCGACTTCTCGGCCGGCACGCATCTCGTCGCGGGCCCCGTGCTTCCCGGGCAATGGGCTGAAGCCCTTTCCGAGCTGAGGGCGCCGCTCGGCGTTCACGCCGTGCTCGGCAATCACGACTGGTGGCATGGCGCGCTCGTGACCGACGCTCCCGACGGCGCGGAAGGCGCGCGGCGCGCGCTGACGCAGATGGGTGCGCGTGTTTATGAAAACGACGCCATGCGCCTGACCAAGAACGGCAAGCCCTTCTGGATTCTCGGCCTTGGCGACCAGATGGCCGATTATCTCGGGCCCCGCCTCGGCTGGGGCGGGCATGATGATCTCGACGCGACGCTCGCCCGCCTCGACGACGACGCGCCAGCGATTTTGCTGGCGCATGAACCCTTCGTGTTCGACCGCCTGCCGAGCCGCGTCGCGCTGACGCTCTGCGGCCATACGCATGGCGGCCAGGTCAATCTGCCGCTACTGGGGCCGGTTCTGGCCTACAGGCGCCTGAAGAACAAAATGGTCTACGGCCATTATGTCGTCGACGATCGCCACCTCGTCATTTCCGGGGGCTTGGGCGAGTCCATCCTGCCCGTGCGCTTCATGCGCCCGCCGGAGATCGTCGAGGTAACGGTGGAGGCGGCGGCGTAACGGCGCCGAAGAGCGGCTTAAGAAAAAACCCCGCGGGATCGCCGCGGGGTTTTTCGTTACGTTATCGACCGCCTCGATTATTCAATAATCGAAGCGACGACACCTGCTCCAACGGTGCGGCCGCCTTCGCGAATAGCGAAGCGCAGCTTCTCTTCCATGGCGATCGGAACGATCAGCACGACCTCCATCGTCACATTGTCGCCTGGCATCACCATCTCGACGCCCTCGGGGAGCGTCACGATGCCGGTCACGTCCGTCGTGCGGAAGTAGAACTGCGGGCGATAGTTGGTGAAGAACGGCGTATGACGGCCGCCCTCCTCCTTCGTCAGAATATAGGCCTCGGCCTTGAACTTCGTGTGCGGCTTCACCGAGCCCGGCTTGCAGAGAACCTGACCGCGCTCCACGTCCTCGCGCTTCGTGCCGCGCAGCAGGCAGCCGACGTTGTCGCCCGCCTCGCCCTGATCGAGCAGCTTGCGGAACATTTCGACGCCCGTCACCGTAGTCTTGGTCGTCGGGCGGATGCCGACGATCTCGACTTCCTCGCCGACCTTCACGACGCCGCGCTCGATGCGGCCAGTCACCACCGTGCCGCGGCCCGAGATCGAAAACACGTCCTCGACCGGCATCAGGAAGGGCTGATCCTTCGGACGCTCGGGCTGCGGGATGTAGCGATCGACTTCCTGCATCAGCTTCAGGATCGCGTCATGGCCGATCTCGGGGTTCTTGTTCTCGAGCGCGCAGAGCGCCGAACCCTTGACGATCGGAATGTCGTCGCCGGGGAAGTCGTATTTCGACAGAAGCTCGCGCACTTCGAGCTCGACGAGCTCGAGCAGCTCCGGATCGTCGACCATGTCGACCTTGTTGAGGAACACGACCAGCGCCGGCACGCCGACCTGACGGGCGAGCAGAATGTGCTCGCGGGTCTGCGGCATCGGGCCGTCGGCGGCCGAGACGACGAGGATCGCGCCGTCCATCTGCGCCGCGCCGGTGATCATGTTCTTCACATAATCGGCGTGGCCGGGGCAGTCGACGTGGGCGTAGTGGCGGTTCTGCGTCTCATATTCGACGTGCGCCGTCGAAATCGTGATGCCGCGCGCCTTCTCCTCCGGAGCCTTGTCGATCTGGTCGTAGGCCGTGAACGTCGCCCCGCCCGTCTCCGCAAGAACCTTGGTGATCGCCGCCGTCAAAGACGTCTTGCCATGGTCGACGTGCCCGATCGTCCCGATGTTGCAGTGCGGCTTGGTGCGAGAGAATTTTTCCTTGGCCATGGTCCCCGTTCCATCTGAGCGGGTCGTCCGCCCGCGCGCGGCGGGCTTTTACGGGGTTACAAGGCCAAGAGCAAGGGGGGCGGAAAGGCCCTTTCACAACATACGCTGGCTTAGAGCCCACCAGGCGTCGCCGTCACCGCATCTGGCAACCGACGCCCATATTCGTCCTTCCTTTGGCCGGGCCGGCCGCCCGGGGGCTAAAGGGGTATCTAACGATCTGCCGCGGCTTTTTCGGCCAAGAAAGCAGCCGCCCTTTTTACTGACCGCAGGAGGTCCTTTTCGATTTCCGAACGAATAGTGACCCCGCCATTCAGATCGCCCAAACGAGACAAACCGCAACGTGCCTGACCACATCTAGCAGGGGAACGCTCGATCAAATCTTGATCCGACAAAGGTTGATTATTTTCATCCTTATGGTTGCCTGTTCCAACATGTTTAAAAGCGTGAGCAACGCGGTCTACCACGGCAAATTCCGGCAATTCGTCGCGAAAGCTCTTGCGAAGGTTTCTCTTGCCTTCGAAACGATCGAGAGCGTGAAAAGTCGTAAGGCAAGCTAAGAAGGCGTGCCGGACCGAGGCGGGGTTTGACTCAAAGTCGCGGATCGTCGGATCAACTATTTCAGCCAGGAAGCGCTCCACCTCAGAGTTCATCTTATTTATCTACCCCTCCCCCTCCTCATCATCCTCACCCACATCCCCAATATGCTCCACCGACACCACGCGCTCATCCGCGGCCGTGTTGAACACGATCACACCCTGCGTCCCGCGCCCGGCGATGCGGATGCCTTCCACCGGGCAGCGGATCAGCTGGCCGCCGTCTGTGACGAGCATGATTTCGTCGTCCTGCCCCACTGGAAATGAAGCGATGAGCTTGCCGTTGCGGGCGTTCACCGCCATGGCGACGATGCCTTTGCCGCCGCGCCCGGTGATGCGGTACTCATAGGATGACGTGCGCTTGCCGAAGCCGTTTTCCGAGACTGTCAGAATGATCTGCTCGGCCGCCTGCATTTCGTAGAAGCGCTCGTCGGAGAGCTCGACCGCGCCGGTCGCCTCTTCCGTCTCCGCCCCTGCATCGGGCGCGACATCCTCGCCCATGCGGCGGCGCAGCGCGCTCGCCTTCTTGAGATAGGCCGAACGCTCGTCGGGCGTCGCCTCGAAGTGCTTCAGGATGGAGAGCGAGATCACCCGATCGCCCTCGGCGAGCGACACGCCGCGCACGCCCATGGACGTGCGGCCCTGGAAGACGCGCACTTCCGGCGCGGCGAAGCGGATGCATTGGCCGTCGCGCGTGGTGAGCAGAATGTCGTCCGCTTCCGTCGCCGTGCAAACGTCGACGATCGCCTCCCCCTCGTCGAGCTTCATGGCGATGAGGCCGTTGCGGCGCACGTCGCAGAAATCGGACAGCTTGTTGCGCCTGACCGTGCCGCCAGTCGTCGCGAAGATCACGTCGAGGGTCGCCCAGCTCGATTCGTCCTCGGGCAGCGGCATGATGGTGGTGATGCGCTCGCCCGACTCCAGCGGCAGCATATTGACGAGCGCCTTGCCGCGCGCCTGCGGGGCCGCGAGCGGCAGCCGCCAGACCTTTTCCTTATAGGCCTTGCCGCGCGAGGAGAAGAACAGCACCGGCGTATGCGTATTGGCGACGAAGAGGCGGTGGACGAAATCCTCCTCCTTCATCTGCATGCCGGAGCGACCCTTGCCGCCGCGCCTTTGCGCGCGATAGGTCGAAAGCGGCACGCGCTTGATGTAGCCGGCGTGCGAGACGGTGACGACCATATCCTCGCGGGCGATGAGGTCTTCGTCCTCCACCTCGCCGTCGGCCTCGATGATCTGCGTGCGGCGCGGCGTGGCGTGCGCCTCCTTCACGGCGGCGAGCTCGTCCTTCACGATTCCGAAGAGCTTTTCGCGCGAGCCCAATATTTCGAGATATTCCGCGATCTCGGCGGCGAGCTTGTTCAGGGCCTCCGAAATCTCCTCGCGGCCGAGCGCGGTGAGGCGTTGCAGACGCAGATCGAGGATGGCGCGCGCCTGCGCTTCCGAAAGCCGTATCGTTCCGTCGTCCGAAAGCCTGTGGCGCGGATCGGCGATGAGCGCGACAAGCGGCGCCATATCCTTCGCGGGCCAGTCGCGGGCCATCAAGGCTTCGCGCGCGGCGGCGGCGTCGGGCGACGTGCGGATGAGACGAATGACCTCGTCGATATTCGCCACCGCAATGGCGAGACCGACTTGCAGATGCGCATTGTCGCGCGCCTTGGCGAGGCGGAACTTGGTGCGCCGCGTGACGACCGTCTCGCGGAAATCGACGAAAGCGCGCAGCACGTCATGAAGCGTGAGCAGCTCCGGCCGGCCGCCGTTGAGCGCGATCATATTCACCGCGAAGCTCGATTGCAGCGCGGTGTGGCGCCAGAGCTGGTTGAGCACGACGTCGGCGACCGCTTCCCGCTTCAGCTCGACGACGATGCGCATGCCCTGGCGGTCGGACTCGTCGCGCAGATCGGAGATGCCCTCGATCTTCTTTTCCTTGACCAGCTCCGCGATGCGCTCGATCAGCGCCGCCTTGTTCACCTGATAAGGAATTTCGGTGAAGATGATCGCCTCGCGCTCCTTGCGCAGCGTCTCGATCTCCGCCTTGGCGCGCATGATGATGGAGCCGCGCCCGGTCGCATAGGCGTTGCGAATGCCGCCGCGTCCGAGAATCGTCGCGGCTGTCGGAAAATCCGGCCCCGGCACGATCTCCATGAGTTCCGCGACCGTCATGTCGGGCTTGTCGATGAGCGCGACGCAGGCGTCGATGACTTCGCCGAGATTATGCGGCGGAATATTCGTCGCCATGCCGACGGCGATGCCGCCGGCGCCGTTGACGAGGAGGTTGGGGAAGCGCGCCGGAAGAACCGTCGGCTCGCGCTCCTTGCCGTCGTAATTCGGCTGGAAGTCGACCGTGCCTTCGTCGATGTCCTCGAGCAGCGCGAGGGCGGGCTTGGCGAGGCGCGACTCGGTGTAGCGCATGGCCGCCGGCGGGTCGTTGTCCACCGAGCCGAAATTGCCCTGCCCGTCGATGAGCATGAGCCGCATCGAGAAAGGCTGCGCCATGCGCACGAGCGCGTCGTAGATCGCGGCGTCGCCATGGGGGTGATATTTACCCATGACGTCGCCGACGACGCGCGCGGATTTCACATAGGGCTTATCCGGCGTGATGCCGTTCTCGTGCATCGAAAAGAGAATGCGCCGATGCACGGGCTTCAGGCCGTCGCGCACGTCCGGCAGCGCGCGGCTCACGATCACGCTCATCGCGTAATCGAGATAGCTGCGCTTCATCTCGTCGGCGATGGAAACCGGCTTGATGTCGGACTTTTCGGAATCGTCTCTTTTCGTGTCGTCGTCGGCCAAGGGCGCGCCAATCCGGATAGAATCTGCCTAGGACGGGTATAGACGATTCGGTTGGCGGCCGCCAGTTTGGCGCCGACCAAGAATGACACGCAAATTCAATTTGTTATGGAATCTTCCCAGCTATGCTCGCGCCGAGCTGAGGACGCCTTGGGCCGGGTGAAGCCGGCAATGGATCCGTTCAAGGCATAGGGCGCTGTTAGATCTGGGGAAACCAATGCGGCCGCCGTCGCAAGTCGCTGTGCGGCAGGGATCTTTTGCCCTCGCGGCTTGACCGGAGCAGCGTAGGCGGCGCAGTAAATCATCCCGAGCGCGACAAACGAAAGAGCGGGAAGCGACGAAAGCCGCTTCCCGTTTTGTGTTTGTTGCAAGCACTATTTCTTGGCTTCAAGCGATCCCGTGTTGCTCATCGGTCGCTTGCCAGTCTCGCGCGGCTGGCGTTGATCGCCACATCGGTGGCGTCCGCGTCACCGGGCTCGATAAGCCCGAAGTGATCGGCGGGCTCGGCGGCGGCCGGCGACGCTTTCTGCCCCGGCTCTATCAACTCGAGCTGCGCAACGGCGCCCGTGGCGGCTTGCTCGCTTCCCTGCCCGACGGTCAGAGGCCCCGGCAGCGCTTCCACGAGCGCGGGGGCGGCGCCCCCCGACAGCGCCCGAGCGGGCCGGATAACGCGCGCGACATTCGGCGCCGGAGCCGCCGGCTCTTGCGCGCGGCGCATCCTGGCGGCGAGCTTCTTCAGCGCTGATACGGGCTCCTCGGCGACGGCCACGCTGGAGGCGGGCGCGGGGGCTGAGACTGGCGCGGGCGCGGCGTCCTCTTTCTTGACGGAGCGACGGGCGGCCGTGAGCCGGCTCCTGAGAGCGCCCAGGATTGATTTGGCCGGCGTCTCCATGGCAGGCGCCTGCTGAGAGGCTTGCTCGCCCTTTTTTGCGAAATGCCTGTGAAGCGGCGGCAGCAGCCGCGCGAAGAGCGACGCGGGCGCCTGCGCCTCGGCGGGGCCAGTTTCGGCGCCGGCAGCTTCCGAGGCCGCGGGCTGGGCTTGCGCTTCTTCGACCTTCTTCTCCTGGCGGCGTCGCTTGACGAAAAAGTAAAGACCTATCGCCGCCAGGGCGAGCGCCGCGGGTTGCAACAGGCCATCAAGGATCGTCGGCGTCTCGGCGCGCTCCTGCGGCGTCGGGACGGGCTTCGGCGTCTGGGCGCCGACGTCGCGCGTCAACAGATCGGCGACCGTGTACGGCGCAACCCTGTCGGCGGACGCGTCGAAATCGTCGTAACCCTTGCCATGGTCGAAGCTGATCGCGCCAGCCAGCGCCGCCGCTTCATCCTTCAGGCCCTGAGCCATCTCGCCCGCGTCCGCGAGGCCGACCTTGATCGCGCCGTCACGCCCGAGAGCCCAGGCCTCGCAATTGAAAAAGTGGTCGCGCCCTCCTTTGCCGTTCCCGATCGAAATATCGACGCAGGCGGACAACCGGCGCTTGGCGTCGAGCGCCGGCGGGACGAGCCAGCCCTCGAGCGTCACCGGCGGGACGCCAGTGCCCGCGCGTCGCGCGTTGATCTCCGGGAGGCTCGTCTGGAAGGCGGTCAGCAGCTGGTCGGGCTGCAGAGCGCCAGCCTCCCCTGTCGGGATGTGACCGTCGTCCAGCAACTCGACGGGGGCAAGCCATTCGAGCTTGTCGCCGGCGGGCGCGATCATCCCCTGAACGCCGGCGCGCCACTCCATTCCGGCTTCCTTGGCGAGCTTCCTGGCCGCTTCGAGCGGAAGAAAAGCCCGTCCGGCCGGCAGCCACAGGGTCGCGCGATCCGCGATTCGCACGTCGGTTGGACCAACCAGACCCTCGGCGAGAATGGCGCGGATCCGCGCTTCGAGGTCGCTATCCGCCCTCGCGCCCGTCTCGCCGGATTCTTGCATTTCCTCAGACGCAGCCGCTTCTAGGGGCATTGGCGCGGGCTCTTGCGCATCGGCGACATTCGCGTGGGGGTCTTCGACCTGCGGCGGCCCCGCCTGTGCAAGGGAGTCGAGGCGCGGAACGAAACCGGGCGCCTCGGACCCATCCTGGATATCGACGCCGCTTCCATGCAAAGCCGGAACCGGCTCCTTCAGGTCGGCGAGTTCCGCGCCCAATCCGTTGAGGACCATGATGGGCGCCCCGATCGGCGCGGGCTCGACAAGCGGCGCTTGCGCGACGGATGGCTCGGGGGGCGCCTGATCGGCGGGAGAGGCGGCCGCCGGAGCCTGCGACTCCGCAGCGACGGATCGACCTTCCGGCGCGGCCGGTTGCTCTGGGGCGAGCTGCGCCTCCGCGGGCTTGGGCCCTTCGAGAGCAAGAGCGGGGGCTTCGGCTGGCTTCTGCGCTTCGGCGACAGAAGCCGGTCCGGATTGGGGGGCGGCGACCGGGGGCGCCGGCGCTGTCTCGGGCTTCGGGGCTGCGATGGCGGGCGCGGGCCGCTCCACGGGTTTCGGCGCCGGCTTTGCCGCCTGCGCCGCGCTCTTGACGGGCTTCAAGGGCGCCATCTCGAAAATGATCTCATGTGTCGAGTTCGACGACATGGGCGCGATTTCATGAACGACGTCTTCGCCCGCGCGCCGACCGTCTCGCGCCGACCCCGCCGACGGGACCAGGGACAATACCGCGAGCAAGGCGACGCTCGACGCGGCGACGGGCGGCTTGGACAATGACATCGACGGCTCCGACGCACAAAAACGCAACCGTCGGAAGCTTTGGCGGCTGATGTTGAATAAAGCGCTATTTGTCAGCAGGGCGCCGGCCAAGACGCATATCAGCGTTAACGCCGGGTTTACGCTGCTCTCATGATGCCGGGACGAGCCTTGTTGGATCGGCGGCCTTCAGCTCGACGCTCTCTCCGCATCCGCAGGCGGACGTCTGATTTGGATTCTCGAACACGAAAGTGGACGAAAATTGCGTGGTCTTAACGTCCATCGTCGTCCCAAGCAGATAAAGCACCGCCTTGGCGTCAACGATGACCCGACCGCCCTCGAAATCGATCACTTCGTCGCCTTTCTCGGGCCCGGCGATCGCCATTTCATACGACATGCCGGCGCAGCCGCCCTTTTCCACCGAGACCCTGAGGCCGGCGCCAGGCGCGGCGTTCGCCAACACGCCACGCACGCGCTCGGCGGCGGCGGGGCTCACGGTCATCACGCTCAGTTTCGGCAAAGCCATCGGTTCCAGTCCTCAGTAGTTCGCCCAGACGCCAGGGCTCGCAAGCTCTACAAGATGGTTGTCGGGGTCGCGGAAATAAAGGCTTACCCCGCCGCGCGGCCATTTCATCCGCGCCTCGATGTCGATTCCTTGCTCGGCGAGGCGCTTCTCCCAAGCCGGGATTTCTTCCGCGCCGACCGCGAAGGCCAAATGCAACCGCCCGGATCCGTCATGCGGCGGGATGCGGCCTCCGGGCAAGTCGATCGGCTCCAGCGTTCCGCCGCGCTTGAAGAGGAGCAGCACGCTCCCCGGCCCACAATCGAGCGCCCACATGCGGCTATCCTGCGCCATGGGCGTGAGGCCGAGCGTTTCACCATAGAAGCGCCCTGCCCGCTCGAGGTCTTCGACATAGAGCGCGGTTTCTAGAACCTTTGGCTTCAACCGCGGAACCATCATGACACTCGCGCGGGATGGCGCATTCCCGTCAAAACATGTCGAGCGCCACTCTTGCTTCATCCGACATACGGCTTTGGTCCCACGGCGGGTCGAAAACGAGATTCACCTTAACGTCGCTGACGCCCGGCACCGCGCTCACCGCGTTCTTCACCCATATGGGCATCTCGCCGGCGACGGGACAGCCGGGCGCCGTCAACGTCATGTCGATTTCGACGACGCCCTCGTCCGCAATATCGATCCGATAGACGAGGCCCAGCTCATAGATATCCGCCGGGATCTCCGGATCGTAGACGGTCTTCAGCGCCTTGACGATCTCATCGGAAAGGCCCTCGCCGTGGACCGCCGTCGCAGGACGCCCTGCGGCGACGTTTTCGGCGCTTTCCGTTTCGTTCGTCTTGAGAGCCTCGCTCATCATCAGCAACGGAACCTCCTCAGGCGAAAAATTTCTGAGCTCTTAGCAAAGCGTCTGCCAAACGGTCGATCTCCTCGCGCGTGTTGTAGAGCGCGAAGGACGCGCGGCATGTCGACGTCACGCCGAAATGTGTGAGCAGCGGCATCGCGCAATGCGTGCCGGCGCGCACCGCGACGCCCGAGCGGTCGATGATCGTCGCGATGTCATGAGCATGGGCCGCCGCCATTTCGAAGGCGACGATCGGTCCCTTATCCCTCGCATTGCCGAAAATGCGCAGCCCCTCGATCTCGGAGAGACGTTGGTGGGCGTAGGCCGTGAGCTGCGCCTCATGCGCTCGGATCGCGGCCGGCCCGACGCTCTCGACATAATCCAGAGCGGCGGCGAGGCCGACCGCCTGGGCGATCGGCGGCGTTCCGGCCTCGAAGCGATGGGGCGGCGCGTTATAGGTCACCGTGTCGCGCGTGACAGTCTCGATCATCTCGCCGCCGCCGGCGAAGGGCGGAAGATTCTCGAGCCACTTACGCTTGCCGTAAAGCGCGCCGACGCCTGTCGGCCCGTAAAGCTTGTGGCCGGTGACGACATAGAAATCGACGTCGAGCGCCTGAACGTCCACATCGAGATGCACCGCGCCCTGAGAGCCGTCGACGCAGACCGGCGCGCCATGGGCGTGAGCGATCCGCGCAATCTCGGCAATCGGCGTCGGCGTCGCCAGGACGTTCGACATATGGGTGAGCGCGACCATCTTGGTGCGATCGGTGAACATCTTCTCAAAAGCGTCGAGGTCGACGACGCCATTATCGTCCGGCACGATCCATTTGATGACCGCGCCCTTGCGCTCCCGCAGGAAATGCCAGGGCACGATATTGGAATGGTGCTCCATCAGCGAGAGGATGATCTCATCGCCCTCGCCAATATGAGCGAGTCCATAGGAGGAGGCGACGAGATTGAGCGCCTCGGTCGCGCCGCGCGTGAAGATGATTTCGTCCGTAGACTCGGCGTTCAAAAATTGCCGAACCGTTTCGCGCGCGCCCTCGTAGCCCTCCGTCGCGGCGTTGGCCAGGTAATGAAGGCCGCGATGCACGTTGGCGTATTCGTGCTCGTAGAAATGCGCCAGCCGCTCGATCACGGCCCGCGGCTTTTGCGCCGAGGCGGCGTTGTCGAGATAGGCGAGCGGCTTGCCATAGGGGCGCTCCGCAAGGATCGGGAAATCCGCGCGGATGGCCTCGACGTCATACAATTTCACGGGCGCTTGCTCGTTCATTTCGATCTCGCCGTCAGCCAGGAGGAGATGCGGCCCAGGAGAAAGCCCCGCAGCGTCTCGTCTTCGAGCCCATCGAAAGCCTCGTTGGCGAAGCCTTCTATCAGGAGCGACTCCGCCTCGTAACGCGGAATGCCCCGCGCCATGAGATAAAAGAGCTGGTCCTTGTCGAGCCGCCCGCAAGTCGCGCCGTGCCCGCACTGGACGTCATCGGCGAAAATTTCCAGCTCGGGCTTGTTGTTCATCGTGGCCTGGTCCGAGAGCAGGATCGCCTTGGACTGCATGGCGCCGTCGGTCTTCTGCGCATGCGGGCGCACGATAATCTTGCCCTGGAATACGCCCGTGCCCTGCTCGTCGATAATGTTGCGGAAGCGCTCGCGGCTCTGGCCGTTCGGCAAAGCGTGATCGACGACCAGGGTCGTGTCGGCATGCTGGCGCCCGCGCGCCAGCGTCGCGCCGTTGAGCGCGACCTTAGCGTGTTCGCCGTCCAACCGCGCGAAGATCTGCCGGCGCAAAAGCCCCGCGCCTTCGATGAGCGCATAGGAGCTGAGGCTGGCGCCTTCGTCGAGATGGGCGAGCAGGCTCATGACGCGCACGAGCTTATCCCCCTGCCCTGAAGCATGCGTGACAAGATCGAGCGCCGCGCCGGCGGCGAGCCGGACGATGAGCGCCTGATTGTCCTGCGCGGGCGCCGCGCTGAGCGCGCCCGCCGTCTCGATGATCGTCGCTTTGGCGTCCTTGCCGAGAATGACGAGCGAGCGGGTAAAGCTCGACTGCGCCGCTTCCGACGAAACATAGCTCGCAAGTTCGATCTTTCGTTCCAACGTGACGCCCGCGGCAACGCGCAGAACGACGCCGTCCTGCATCAGCGCGGCGTTCACCGCCACCATGGCGTCTTCTGCCTGCACGTCGCCGCTGGCGACCAGCGCCATGACGCCCGGAGCGCCCTGCGCCAAGGCCTCGCGTAGAGGCTGGATGTTTACGCCTTCCGGAAGAGAAGAAAGATCCGAAAGGTCGGGGCGGAAAACGCCGTCGAGCGTCACCAGCCGCGCCGAATCGTGGGACCGGGCAATCTCGGGCGCGCCCGACGAGACTCCGGCGATCGGCGCAGGCTTGGCGAGCGCCGCCTTGAGGTCGGTGTAATGCCAGGCTTCGACGCGGCGGTTCGGCAAGCCCTTCGCGGCGAAAGCCTCCCACGCCGCCAGACGCAGGCCAGCTGCGCCCTTTCCCTTCATCTCATCGAAGAGAGAGCAAAAAGCAGCGTCGGCTTCTGTTGCGAGCTTGATCATGGCTTAAGCCGCCTCATCAGCCAGATATTCCTGATAGCCGCGTTCTTCGAGCTCCAGAGCGAGCTCCGGCCCGCCCGAGCGCTGGATTGCACCCCTGGCCATCACATGCACCGTGTCCGGCCTGATGTAATCGAGCAGGCGTTGATAGTGGGTAATGACCAGAAATGAGCGGTTCGGCGCGCGAAGCGAATTGACGCCCTCCGAGACGATCCGCAACGCGTCGATATCGAGGCCGGAATCGGTTTCGTCGAGAATGCCGAATTTCGGCTGAAGCAGCGTCATCTGCAGAATGTCCATGCGCTTCTTCTCGCCGCCGGAGAAGCCGGAGTTGAGCGGCCGGCGCAGCATCTCCTGGCTGACGCCGAGCTTCGCGGCGGCCTCCTTGACCCGCTTCATAAACTCCGGGGTCGCGAGCTCCTCCTCGCCGCGCGAACGGCGTTGCGCGTTCATCGCGGCCTTCAGGAAGGTCATGGTGGCCACGCCAGGAATTTCGACCGGATATTGGAAGGCGAGGAAAATGCCCTTCGCCGCGCGCTCATGCGGCTCGAGCTCGAGAATGTTCTCGCCGTCGAGCAGAACTTCGCCTTCGGTGATCTCATAGCCCTCGCGGCCGGAGATCACATAGGAAAGCGTCGATTTGCCGGTCCCATTCGGCCCCATTATGGCGGCGACCTCGCCGTCCTTCACGGTGAGCGACAGGCCCTTGAGGATTTCCCGGTCGCCGACCGAAACATGGAGGTTCTTGATTTCGAGCATTTCGTGCTCCTCTCAGAGCCAGCGCCGCCGGCCGTCATTCTTTGATGAAGTTTTCCAACGAGCGGGTTACGTCATTCATCAATCGAGCGATCTCTTCCTGCTGATTGAAAGCGTCGCCTCTGGGCGGGCTTGCAATTGCGCCTGAGGCGGTCGGATAGCGAAAGCGCGTCGCGGCCGAACTCAGCGTTTCGAACGCCAGGAACCGCGCCTTCAGTTCGTGCGCCGCCGGCAGCATGTCGGCGAGCTGGCGGATATTGTGCGTGGGACCGACAGGAACGCCCTCGGCCTCCAATACGGCGCGCAGGAGCTTCTCGACGCATTGCTGCTGAAAATACGCCGCCTGTCGCGGGAGCTTGTCCAGCAAGATGCTCGCCGCCGCCAGCTCCTCCTCTGCCAGAGCGAGAAAGGAAGCGGTCCGTCGCCGCTTTTGCGCTTCGGCGGTCACAGAGAGCCCGCATCATAGAGCTTTCTCCCTTCACCGATGACGCGTGAGACGAAAGAAGTGGGCAGCGCCGCGCCGTCCTCGAAATCTTCGGCCGAGCAAGGAACGACGTCGCAACCGACGCCCGAGCCGTTCAAGGGCGCGTCTACGACTTCGTAGTCGTCCGAGCCGAATAGGCCGCCGCGCTTGGCGACAACCAACAGATCGAAGTCGCTGTCCGGCCGGGCCTCGCCGCGAGCCCTGCTGCCGAAGAGCCAGATTTCTTTTGGGTCGACAGCTTCACGAAGACGCTTAACGAGCGCGGCAAGGGCGGCCTCTTCATCAGAGAAAATGCCATGGTTCGGACGCACGCCCCTCATCCCACGCTCCCTTCCAGCGAGATCGAGATCAGCTTCTGCGCCTCGACCGCAAATTCCATCGGAAGCTGTTGCAGCACGTCGCGCACGAAGCCGTTGACGATCAGCGCCGTCGCCTCCTCGGCGGAGAGCCCGCGCTGCTGCGCGTAGAAGAGCTGATCCTCGGAGATCTTCGACGTCGTCGCCTCATGCTCGAATTGCGCGCTCGGGTTCTTCGACTCGATATAGGGAACCGTATGCGCGCCGCAGTCGTGGCCGATCAGCAGGCTGTCGCATTGGGTGAAGTTCCTCGCCCCTTCCGCCTTGCGGTGCGCGGAAACCTGCCCACGATAGGTGTTCTGCGATTTGCCGGCTGAAATGCCCTTGGAGACGATGCGGCTCCTGGTGTTGCGGCCGAGATGGATCATCTTCGTGCCGCTGTCGACCTGCTGATGGCCGTTCGACACCGCGATCGAATAGAACTCGCCCTGCGAATTGTCGCCGCGCAGGATGCAGGACGGGTATTTCCAGGTGATGGCCGAGCCCGTCTCCACCTGCGTCCAGCTGATATGCGAATTGCGGCCGCGGCAATCGCCGCGCTTGGTGACGAAATTGTAAATGCCGCCCTTGCCCTCGCTGTCGCCGGGATACCAGTTCTGGACCGTCGAATATTTGATCTCGGCGTCATCGAGCGCGATCAATTCCACCACGGCCGCGTGAAGCTGGTTCTCGTCGCGCTTGGGCGCCGTGCAGCCTTCGAGGTAGCTCACATAAGATCCCTCGTCGGCGATGATCAGCGTGCGCTCGAACTGCCCCGTCTTCTGCTCGTTGATGCGGAAGTAGGTGGAAAGCTCCATCGGGCAGCGCACGCCCTTCGGCACATAGACGAAGGAGCCGTCCGAGAAGACCGCGCTGTTCAGCGTCGCATAGAAATTGTCGGTCACCGGCACAACCGAGCCGAGATATTTACGCACGAGCTCGGGATGCGTCTTCACGGCCTCGGAGATCGGGCAGAAGATCACCCCCGCCTTGGCCAATTCCTCCTTGAAGGTCGTGGCCACGGAGACGGAGTCGAAGACCGCATCCACCGCGACCTTGCGCGTCTCGACGCCCGCAAGGATTTCCTGCTCGCGCAGCGGAATGCCGAGCTTCTCATAGGTGCGCAAAAGCTCGGGATCGACCTCGTCGAGCGTCTTTGGACCCGGCGTCGACTTCGGCGCCGCGTAATAGTAGAGGTCTTGATAGTCGATCGGCGGATAATGGACCCGCGCCCAATTCGGCTCGTCCATGGTCAGCCAGCGGCGATAGGCCTCGAGGCGCCATTCGGTGAGCCAGTCGGGCTCGTTCTTCTTGGCGGAGATGAAGCGAACGATGTCTTCGTTCAAGCCCTTGGGGGCCTTCTCCGACTCGATATCGGTCGTAAACCCATATTTATAGGCGTCGACGTCGATTTCCTCGACGCGCGCAACGGTCTCCTGACGAGCCGCCATCTGCTCTCTCTCCTCGCCACGACGGGTTCAAGGCCCGCCGGCCGATCCGGTTCCGCCGTTTAGGCGACGGAACGCCGCGACCTGATACGGTCCACGACCTCCGCAAGAACCATTCCAAACTGTTCTACATCCTCTTGGCGCGTAGACCAACCCAGGCTGACGCGCAGAGCTTCCTTTTCCTCTGCCCCCATCGCCGCGAGCACATGAGACTCCCGCACCTTACCAGAGGAGCAGGCAGAGCCGCTCGAGACGGCGACGCCCGAAAGATCCAGCGCCATCAACAAGGTATGCGCCGGAATGCCGGGCATCGCGAAGGCGCTGACGCCGCCGACCCGCGGCGCCCCGCGGCCGAAAAAGCGGGCGTCAGGCGCGATTTCGGTGACCCGCCGCTCCAGCGCGTCTCGCAGGCCGGAAAGCCGCTCACTCTCGCCGATGCGCGCCCCGAGCGCAGCCTCGAAGGCGGCGGCAAAACCAGCGATCGCAGCGACATTTTCGGTTCCGGCGCGCCGGCCGAACTCCTGTCCGCCGCCCTTCACCAGCACATCCGATATGTGGAGGCGATCTTGCGCCGCCGCAAGCGCCCCCGCCCCCAATGGACCGCCGAGCTTATGTGAGGAAAAGAACAAAAAATCCGCGCCAGCGGAGGGGAACGTTGTCTCGAATCTGCCAATTGCCTGGGTGGCGTCGCAAATGAGGAGGCCGCCCGCCGCATGCACCCGCTCCGCCGCCTCGCGAACGGGCTGAACCACGCCCGTTTCGTTGTTTACGGCCTGAAGCGCCAGCAAGAGGCGCTTGCCCGCACAGCGCGCCAGAGTCGCATCGAGCGCCGGCAGCGACAGGGCCCCCTCAGGCGTCAGCGCCACGCGCTCGACCGCCTCGGGAGCAAATCGATGGCCGAGCAGAACGGCCGGATGCTCGCCCGCGCCGATGAGCAAAACCTCCATCGGAGCCGTTTCGCTACCGCGCAGCAACATGGGGGTGAGGACGAGATTGGCCGCCTCGGTCGCGCCGCTCGTGAAGGCGACGTTGCGGGCGGCCGTCCCCAGGCCCTTCGCGATCTTCGCGCGCGCCTGCTCCAGCGTGGATTTCGCCGCGCGTCCCTCCGCGTGCACCGAGGAGGCGTTGCCGGGAGCTTCCATCGCCGCGAGCATCGCCGCGCGCGCTTCCGGGCGCAGCGGCGAGGTGGCGTTGTGGTCGAGGTAGATTCTAGCCATGAGGGAGATTTACTCTCTATCCCGGCTTACGGGGAGAGACCGAAGTGGTTTGCAATTCCTTTGGGGCCCGCCGTGAAAAATTCGACCCAAATCTGATTCTACCCAGCCAAAACCCAAGGCGCTGCGCCATCACCGCGAGCCCCAGCAGCGCGCTCATCAAGGCGAAGACCGCGTTCGCCGCCGTCGCCGCCGACCCACCGAAGACCAGCGCTCCGCGCCCGAGCGTCGCCAAAATGGCTCGGGTCGCGCCGCCCTCGGCCTTTGCGAGCTTTGCAGCTTTTCCGAGCTCCGCGCCGTCCTCTGCGATGGCCAGCGCGTCCCTAACCCCGCCCGCGCCGGCGCGGCGGAAGATCGTCGCCGCGTCTTCTCCCAGTGCGCGAAAGCCCCCGAGCGCTCCCGGCCGCACGACCTTGGCGGCGGCCGCGCGGGCGGCGGCGAGGTCGAGCTTCGCCCCCGCCGAAATCCCCGCCGTCAGCGCGTCACGGTCGACCGCCCTGGCCGCAGCGCCGGAGAGCGCCTTGGCGAGCGGAGCCGAGAGACGCCCGGCCTTTTGCGCGCTTTTTACAATGGTCAGTCCCGAACGCGCCGGCAGCAAGGCGCCGACGCTGGTCCATGTGATCGCGGAAAGCGCGAGGCCAGCCGCCGCGAGGCCGACGACAAGCGCGTCCGGGTTCTCGCCGCGTTCGCGCTTTCGGCCTTCGTTCCAGAGATCGCGCAAATCGCCATAGCCGGTGAGATCTCCCGCCAGCGCCCCTGCGAAGGCGGCGCCATTGTCGCGCGCGCCGTGGAGGAAGCCGTCCGCGAAATCCTCGATCGCCCGTTCACCCGCCCGCTCGTGAAGCGCGGAGAGGCGCCTTTCCTGCTCGAGCGCGGGGGAAAGTCCGCGCCTGGCCCCAAGCTCGACGAAGCTTTTCGCGAGGTCTTCGTCGCCCGCGGCGAGCGCCGAGTCGAGGCCGGAAGCGAAACGCGCTGGCGTGAGCGTTTGATCGAGCCGCGCCTGCGTGAGCGCCACAGGATCATCCTGACTCGCCGCAAGGCGCAAGCCGTCGAGCGCGGGCGCGAGGTTCCTCGCAGCGAGCAGGAACAGGAGGGCCAAGAGGGCGAAGGCGCCGAGGCGAGCAATGATCATAGCGGAGAAGTGGGAAGGGAAACGCCGCAGCGGGAGGGGGTTCCTACCGCGTTCCCACCGAATTCCCTTGCATTTCACATGGTCAAGCGTGGTAAGAAGCGCGCCTGCCCGTTTCCACAGGGAAATACAATGCCCGAAGTCATCTTCGCTGGTCCGGCCGGCAGGCTCGAAGGCCGGTTCCATCAGTCCGCCACGCGTGGCGCGCCGATCGCCATCGTGCTGCATCCGCATCCGCAATTCGGCGGGACGATGAATAATCAGATCGTCTACCACCTTTATTACGCCTTCGCCGAACGCGGCTTCTCGGTCTTGCGCTTCAATTTCCGGGGCGTCGGGCGCTCGCAGGGCTCCTTCGATCACGGGTCGGGCGAGCTTTCCGACGCGGCGGCCGCGCTCGACTGGGCGCAGGCGGTGAACCCCGAGGCGCGCGCCTGCTGGATCGCGGGCGTCTCCTTTGGCTCCTGGATCGGCATGCAGCTTCTCATGCGCCGGCCGGAGATCGAGGGCTTCATCTCGGTTGCGCCGCCCGCCAATCGCTTCGACTTCTCCTTCCTGGCGCCCTGCCCCTCCTCCGGACTCTTCATTCACGGGGATCAGGACCGCGTCGCGCCGCTGAAGGAGGTGACGGGGCTCATCGAAAAGCTCAAGACGCAGAAGGGCATCGCCATCGAGCACGCGGTGGTCGAGGGCGCCAACCACTTCTTCGAGAACAAGGTCGAGCCGCTGATCGCCCATGTCGACGCCTATCTCGACAAGCGCCTCGGCAACCCCCCGCGCATCCCGATCCCAGCGCGCGGCGACTAGCGCGCTTTCCGCCCGCATGAAATCATGCGAGCGACAGGAAATCGCGTCAACTTACAAATCTGAAGCGCATTGCGGAATGCGCTTAATGAACAACGCCGTTCCCGTCGGGTGGCAGCCCGACCGGGAGCCTCGTTATCCTACCTTTGCCTTTAGCCTCGGCGCGATCTCCCGTTCGATGACCTCTTCGTCGAGCCCTTCATAGGTCGACCACTCGACAACCGGCCCCGGCCCGATGACGAAGCTCGCCGGAACGCCTTTCGCGCCGAGCGCGCGTTGGAGATAGGTGTGCTCGTCCGCTCCCACGGCGACGAAGGGATTGCCGTATTTGGCGAGAAAATATTTCGCGCGCGCCGGCGGATCCTTTACGTCGACGCCGTAGATCGGCGCAAGATTGCGCTTCGCCAAGGCGACGATGTGCTTATGCTCCTCCCGGCAGGTCGGGCACCAGGAGGCCCAGACCACGAGCAGGGCGCGCTTGCCGGCGAGATCCGCGCTCGAAAAGCCCGGGACCGGCTTTCCGGCGTCGTCGAGAAGGCCCGGCACCGGCGGCAAGTCGAAATTCTTGATCGAGAAGGGATTGAAGAAGCGCGCGGTCATGTCCTTGCGCTTCCAGACGTGCTCCACGACGGCGGCGCCTGCGCCGAGCCCGATGCAGCCGGCGACTCCGAGGATGATGCTGCGTCGGGTGGCGAACCATTCGGCGCTTCGCGCCGGCGCGTCCGCTTGCGTGCTCATTCGCTTCCCTCTCGCGCAAAATAGCAGAGCTGCGCTCGAACCATTTTGCGCCCGAGGAAGTGAATAAATTATTGACCCGAGCGGGCGAGACGTCCGCCGGGCAAAGGCTCGGGCGCGCCGGTCGTGGTCGGGAAGGTTATCGGCAGCCCTTCGAGAAGGCGCGCGGCGAGATAGGCGAAGGCCTGCGCCTCCATGGAATCCGCCGACCAGCCGACGGCGTCGGCGGTCGTGACCTTGCAGGGCAGGCGCATGACGAGCTCCCGCACCAGAATGGGATTGCGCGCCCCGCCCCCGCAAACGATGAGCAATTGCGGCTGGCTGGGCAGGTGCGGAAAGAGCCGCAGCACCGAGGCCGCCGTAAAGGCGGTG
Organism: Methylocystis sp.; assembly: GCA_036560425.1. GTDB lineage: Bacteria > Pseudomonadota > Alphaproteobacteria > Rhizobiales > Beijerinckiaceae > Methylocystis. The sequence continues at coordinate 23,321 of DATBRF010000064.1, forward strand.
AGCGTCGCCGCCGCATCTTCGGTCGAAAGCTTTGCGATCGGCTCCAGCGCAAAGGCGTTGCGGTCGAGCGACTTCGGCGGCGGCTGATCGAAAAAGGGATGGGCGAGCATGCGCAGCAACGCGGCTTCATTCACGCGCCCGCGCGCCGCCATATGGCCGTGCCGGTCGATGGGCGCGCCGGTGCGCTGGAGCATGAGATCGTCGATGAGCGCATTGCCGGGGCCGGTGTCGCAAGCGATCGGATGCTCGTCGTCGGCGACGTAAGTGACATTGGCGACGCCGCCGATATTCAAGAGCGCCACCTCGCCCTTCATGCCGCCGACCTTGACCAGCGCGCGGTGGAACACCGGCACGATTGGCGCCCCCTCCCCGCCGGCTGCGATGTCGGCGGCGCGAAAGTCATAGGCGACGTCGACGCCGATCCGGCTTGCGAGCGCCTGTCCGTCGCCGATCTGGATGGTGAGCTTTTGCTTGGGCCGATGCAGCACGGTCTGGCCGTGGAAGCCGACGATGTCGACGCTCGCGGCGTCTATGCCGTTGTCACGCAGAAAGCCCTCGACGGCCTCGGCGTGGCGGTCCGTCACCATGCGCTCGGCGAAAGCCAGCACGCCCGGCCGCGCGTCGCGGTCTTCCATGGTCGCGGCTTCGGCCAGCGCATTGCGCAGCAGCGTCCGGTCGGCGTCGGTATAGGGGCAAAAGCCAGTCGGTCCGAAGGAGACCGCCCCGTCGCCGTCCGTCTCCACAAGCGCGACGTCGACGCCGTCCATGGACGTGCCGGACATGAGGCCGATGGCGCGATAGATGGGCAAGGGCGAATCTCTCCTGTTGCGGGGAGAGTAGCAAGCTTTGCGGCAAAGCGCCTGCCTGGCAGGCAATTTATCGATTAAAGCTAAAGCACGGCACGTGTATAATATTGTTTAGACTATAGAGTCAAGCTTCACAGCAACCAACCGATGATCTCCCCTGCTCTTTCTCGTCAAGCAAAGACCTCCTTTCGGATATTTCTTTTACAAATTATGGCCTCCTTCGGCAGAACATTGGCGACGCCCGAAATTTTTCGGCGGAGATTTCATATGCGTAAGTCGCTTACACTCACTCTAGCTCTCGCTCAGCTCATCGGCGCGGACACATCTTTCGCACGGCACGCCATGCAGCCCGTGAACGGCGCCTGCGGCCCCGCGAACGGCGTCGCCCTCACTACCGCCCCGACCACTGGTCTCTGCACTACCGGCACTCCTTCCGCCGTCTCCGGCCCGGGCCCGTGGTCGTGGACCTGCGCCGGCAATAAAAGCGGTACGACAGCGCAGTGCAGCACCTCCTCGCCGGTGTCCGGCGGCGCCTCCTTGCCGGTGTCGGGCGGCGGGACGGGATCCTGGTGGCGGCCTGCCGCCGCCGGCGAATGGCAGTGGGAAATCGAGCACCCATTGGACATTTCCTCGGCGTCCGATATGGGCGTCGGAAGGACGGCCTACTCCAGCGCTCCGGCGCCGAATACGGACCCCGTGGTCTATGACATCGACGGCTTCGACAATCCGGCCACAACGGTTGCCGCTTTGCACGCAAAGGGTAAGAAGGTGGTTTGCTACATCGAGGTCGGCGCGGCGGAGAGTTATCGTCCCGACTACGCGCAGTTCCCGGCAGCCGCGCTAGGAAATGTCATGCCGGGTTATTCCAGCGAGAAATACCTCGACATCCGAAACCCGACCGTCGTCTCGATCATCAAGGCCCGCATCCAGATGTGCGCAACCAAAGGGTTCGATGCGATTGAGCCCGATATCGACGAGAGTTACACATCGAACACGGGATTTCCGCTCACCAAGGCCATCGAAGAGGCCTACATGACGACGCTGGCCAATTACGCCCACAGCCTCGGTTTAGCGATGTTCGGGAAAAATCCCGACGACACCGGTGACAGCTACGCCGCGGACATGGTCAATGTCTTTGACGCCGTGCTGACAGAACAATGCAATGAGTACGGAACCTGCTCGCTGCTGAACGCCTATACGGGAAAGAAGGCGGTGTTCAACGCCGAGTACTCGAACCCCCTGAGCAATTTCTGCCCGGCCGACGCCACCCGCCCCGGCTGGAACGGAACGCAATTCCCGACATCGCTCTCTGGCGCAAGGGCGCCTTGTAGATAAGGAACTCCGCACGCAGCCGGGCGGGCAGTGCTCTGAATATCAGGAGCGCAATTCTTGCGCTCCCGACAGAGGAGCTCTAACGCTCATAGGCGAATGGCTGAAGGCGGGAAATGTCTTCAGGCCAGATCTGAGCGTCAGGCGGGATCACCCCCGCCTGCCCTCCCAGGCCCAAGCCGCGACAACCACCCCCAGCAAGGCGAGCATCGCCCAAAGTCCAAGCCCCAACGGCGCCACTTCGACGCCAACGAGCGTTGAAGCCCCCGTCTGGCGGATCGCGATCCAATCGGCGCCGCCATAGCGGTTCGCGTCGGAAAGCTCGACGATGCGCGGCATCATCGCCGAGTCGTCGTTCTTACTGAGCCGCCGCACGGTCCCGCCCGTGGCCTCGGCGAGCGGCGCGAGCTTCTCCGTCGTCGACGCCACCTCGCGGAACTCGCGCGGGTTTGCGGGGCCGACGTTGACCAGCGCCGTCAGCCCATCGCTTTCGAAGCGCCACAGGCCCATTTCCCTTGCGTCGAAGCGCGCGCGCCACAGGCCCGGCTCGCTCGGCTTCAAAGCGATTTCCTCGCGCGCGCCGGACGGGGCCGTCGCCATCACCGGCGCCGATTCGTCCTTCAGGGTCTGCCGCTCGACCGTCACCTCGCGGCCGCGCGCCTCGGCGCGGAGCGCCTCTTCCTCGAGGTCCGGCTCCTTCATCAGCCAATGGGCGAGGCGGCGCATGAGGTCGGCGTTGGGACCGCCGCCGTCATAGCCGCGCGCCCAGAGCCATATTTGATCGGTCAGCAGCAACGCGACCCTCCCCTTGCCCTCATGAGAGAGCACGAGCAGCGGCTTGTCGCGCGCGCCCGACAGGATGGAGTTGCCCTTCAAGACGTCGGCGTCGACCTGACGGAACCAGTCGCCCCATTGCGGCGAATCGGATTTCGCGCCGGGCAATCCGCGCGTGACCGGATGCTTCTCGCCATCCTTGCTGACGCGCGCCTTGAAGGCCTGCTCGAAGAGGGAGCCGTCCGGCCGCGCCGGCAGCATGCTTTCGAGCGGCGAGTAGTAAAGGCCGCGCAGCGTCGCATAGTCCGGCCCGACCGCGGCCAGGAACGCCCCGCCCTCTTCCACGTAACGCAGGATATTGTCGAAATAGGCCGAGGGCAGCAGCGTCTGGTTCGAGTAGCGGTCGAAGATGATGAGATCGAACTCGTTGATCTTGCGCCCGAAGAGATCGGCCGTCGGAAAGGCGATGAGCGACAATTCGCTCGCGGGCGTGACGTCGAGCTTTTCCGGCGGGCGCAGGATGGTGAAGTGGACGAGCTCCACATTGGCGTCGGCGCGCAACAGATTGCGCCAACTCCGCTCGCCCGGATGCGGCTCGCCGGAGACAAGCAGCACTTTGAGCCGGTCGCGCACGCCTTCGATGGTGACGACGGCCTTGTTGTCGACAAGCGTAAGCTCGCCCGGCGCCGGCGGAACTTCCAGCTCGACGATATTGGCGCCGCCATGGGCGATCTTCACAGGTATGTTGACGATGTCGCCGGGAACGGGGCTGTAGGTCGGGAGCAATTCACCGTCGCGGCGCACGGTAATCGGCGCGCGGGCGCCGTCGCCGCCTGTATCCACCACACGGGCCCGGATGATCTGCTCCTTGCCGACGATGCCGAAGCGGGGCGCCTCGACGAGCTCGATGCGGCGATCGCGCTCCTTCTCTTTCCCGGTGATCAGCGCATGAACCGGCGCGCGGAAGCCGAGGGCCTCGGCCTTGGCGGGGATATCGTGAACGACGCCGTCGGTCACGAGCAAGGCGCCGCCGACGCGTTCCGGCGGCACGTCCTTCAACGCCTGTTCGAGCGCGCCGAAAAGCTTGGTCCCGTCATTGCCGCTCGCGTCATTCGTCACCGTGACGAAGCGCGTCTCGACGTCCCCGAATTTGGCGAGCGCCGCGTCGAGCGCCTTTCGGGCGTCTTCCGTCTGCGCCGCGCGGGCGCCGAAATTCTGGCTCTCGCTCTTGTCGAGGACCACGGCGACGACCGTCTTCTGCGGGTCGCGTTTCTCGGTGACGAGAGAGGGATCGGCAAGCGCCGCAAGAACAAGGGCGAGCGCCAGGGCGCGAAGCGCCGTCCCGCGCTGGCCCGCGACGGCGCCGAGCAGGAGAGCGGCGGCGCCAGCGAGAGCGAGAGCGGCAAGAAGCGCCCAGGGGAGGAGCGGCGCGAAGGTGAGCTCGAGGTCGGTCATGCCGAAGCGCCCCCTCCCCAACCCTCCCCCGCTTCACGGGGGAGGGAGCACATTCCGGCCTTCATCGACGCGCCACTCATGCCGATCGTGAGCGTTTTCTCTCCCGCGCTAGCGGGGGAGGGACAGGGAGGGGGCAACGCAACCATCATCACTGCCCGAGCCTCTCCAGCAAGTCGCGCACATGCACCTGATCGGATTTGTAGTTCCCTGTCAGCGTATACATCACGAGATTGACTCCGCCCCGCAGCGCAAGCTCCCGCTGCCGCGCGCCGCCCGGCGTCAGCGGGAAGAGCGGCTGGCCGCGCTTGTCCTGCGCCCAGGCGCTCGCGAGGTCGTTGGAGGTGACGACGATCGCCGAGACGCTATCCGTCGCCCGCACCGGCCGCGCGGCTTGCTCCTTGGGATCGGGCGGCAGCGCCTCCACCCAGGTCTCGCCGCTCGCATAGCGGCCGACGAAACCGTCCAAGAGATAGAATGTCTTCGTAATCACATGATCTTGAGGAACGACCTCGAGCTCGGGAATGTCCAATCCTTTGGTGAAGTCGCGCAGCCACTGCGTCTCCGGCGTCGGCGCATCTCCGGGCCGCTGGGCGAGCGCGTCGCGCGTATCGAAAACGACGGTGCCGCCTTGCTTCATATAGGCGGCGACCTTGGCCGCCGTCTTGGCCGAGGGTTGCGGCGCAGTGGCGACGATCGGCCAGTAAAGCATCGGGTAGAAGGCGAGCTCGTCCTTGGCCGGGTCGACCCCGACGGGATCGCCGGGCGAAAACGAGGTGCGCATGGAGAGCGCCTTGGAGAGCGCCTCGAGGCCCGAACGCGAAACCTCGTCGATCTTGGCGTCGCCCGAGACGACATAGGCAAGCCGCGTGGTCAACGCCGCCTCTCTGTCGCGTTGGACCGCGATGGGCTTTGCGTCGCTTTCGGCCCTGGCGTCCTGGGGATGCAGGGGCGCGACGAGCACAATGACGGCGCCCGCGGCCGCCGCGAGCGGCCTCAGACGCAGCTTTCCGGAAAGAACGAGAACGATGACCGCGTCCGCAATAAAGGCGACCAGCGCGGCGGCAAGCAACGCGCCTCTAAGGTCGACAGGGGCGCCGGAAGCAAGCGCGGTTGACGCAAGACCCGTGCTTTGAAAGTCGAAGCGCGTGACGTCGTCGCCCGCCCGCAAGCTCTGCAAGGCAATGAAGGCGTCGCCGGCGCCGTAAAGCCCCGGCGGATGTTCGGCGCTCGCCGGCCCATCGAAATGGGCTTGTATCGCCTGGGCGCTCGGCCCCGGCGCGCCGAGGACGCCGAAACCGTCGAGCGTCTTCATGGGCGCAAGAACCTGCGGCTCCGCCGCCGTGGCCGCAGCCTCGTCGCCGGGAAGCGGCGTCGACTCGCCCGACATGGCGCAAATGCGCTTCAGCATATCGACGAAGAGCCCGGAGATCGGCAAATTCGACCAGCTCGTATCGGCGTTGACATGGAAGAGCACCACGAGCCCCTTGCCGCGCCGCTCGGCGGTGACGAGCGGCGTGCCGTCGGAGAGCCGCGCCCAGCTTTTCTGCGCGAGGCCCGGATCCGGCTCGGCCAGCACCTGGCGCTGAATGCTGACATCCTTTGAGGCAGACAGGCCGAAGAAGGGGCTCGTCGCGTCGAACTCGGCCAGCGACTTGGGCGTCTCCCAGGACATGGCGCCGCCGAGCACGCGCCCGTTTCGGCGCAGGCGCACCGGCAGAAGATCGTCGGACGCATTGGCCAGTCGCGGGCCCGCAAAACGGATGAGCGCGCGCCCCTCCTCCACGAAGCGGTTCAAAGCGTCGTAGGTATCGCCCGGCGCGAGGCCGACATCCGCCAGCACCATCACGTTCGGCCGCTCGGCGAGCAGCGTCTGGATCGGGTCGATCGCGCCCGGCCGCGCCCTCCGCAGCTGCGCAAAAGGCCCGAGCGCCTTTTCGAGGTAATAGACAGGCGAAAGCAGCGGCTGCGCGTCGTCGAGGCCCGCCCCGCCGACCAGCGCGACGCGGCGCACCTTCGAGCGTGCATCGAGAAGCGCCACGGCGCCGGCGGAATTCTCGCCCTCGATGCGCAGCATGCTCACATCATTGCGCAGCTCGACCGGAAGATCGAGCGTCGCCCTTGCGCGCAGCGACGCGCCGAATGCGACGCTTGTGCGCCCGACGATCCGGCCCTTGGCGTCATAGGCCGCGACCGTCGCCGCGCCCGGCGCGGAGGCGTCGGGGCGCAAGACATCGACGCCGAGCGTCGCAGCGTCGTTCGCCGGCGCCGCGAGCGCCAGCGGCGCATGATCATCGGTGAGAACCTCCACGCGCGCCCCCGAGTCCGCGGCGGCGCTCAGCGCCTTGGCGAAAGCGCCAGCCTCTCCTTGCGCGAGGCCGTCGCTGATCCAGATGATCCGGGCCTTGGGGTTTGCCCTGGCGAACGCCGCCAGCGCGTCGGCCGCAGCGCGCCGGTTCGAAAAATAGGGCTTCGGCAGCGCCGATCGCAGCTTTTCGAGCGCGCGGGCGGCCTCCGAGAGCGTGGGCGCGGCGGTCTCCGAAACCGTCATCACCGCAACCGGCGCGCCGCTGCGCGCAGCGCTTTCAATGAGGGCCGCGCCGGCGGACAGGCGCCGCTCCCAGGAAGGCGCCGCCGCCCAGCTATCGTCGAGCGCGACGAGCGTCGGCGCCGAAGACGCGGCCACAGTTCCGGAAGGACTCCAAACAGGCCCCGCCATGGCGAGCACAAGCGCCGCCGCAAGCGCGAGACGTAACAGCAGAAGCAGCAAAGGCGTCTTCGACGGCGTCTCTTCCGCGCGCTGCAGCTCGCGCAGGATTTTGGTCGGCGGAAAGACGATCTCGCGCGGGCGTGGCGGGATGACGCGCAGCAGCCAATAAATGAACGGCAGGCTCGCGAGGCCGATCAGCGCCAGCGGCGCGGCGAAGGAGAAGCCGCCCATCACAGCTCCTCTTCTATGCCATGGAGCCCCATGACGAGCGCAAGCGCCGCTTCCGCCGCAGGCCGGTCCGTGTGGTGCTGCAAAAAGAGAAAGCCGAAGGCCCGCGCCGCCTCGCGCACCGCCTCCCGATGCGCCTCGAAGCGTTTGGCGTAAGCCGCGCGGAGCGTGCGCGCGTCCCCGGCGTGAAAGGCGGGGCCGCCGTCGGTGTCGAGGAACAGGGTCTCGCCCGAGAAGGGGAAACTCTCTTCGCTGGGGTCGGTGATCATCAGCAATGCGCCCGCGACGCCGGCGTCCGCGAAGCGCCGCAGTCGACTGGCGAGCGCGTCGAGGTCGCAGAGGAAATCGGAGATCAGCACCACGCGCGCGCGCGGGCGCAATGGCGCGTCCAGCGGGAGCTCGCCGCAGGCTGTCTCTCTGGCGTCATCGTAAAGCGCGCGGGAAAGCCGGTCGATGATGTCGCGCGCGGAGATGGGCGCCGTCAGCCCCAATGCGGCGACGCGCTCGCCGCCCCTCACCAACACATCAGCGAGCGCAAGGCCGAGCGTCACGCCGCGAGAGAGCTTGTCGTCCTGGGCGAGCGAGGAGGCGAAGGCCATGGAGGGCGAGCAGTCCATCCAGAGGAAATAATCGTGCGCCGCCTCCCACTCTCGCTCACGGACATAGAGCTGGTCGCTGCGGGCGGAACGCCGCCAGTCGATGCGATGCGCCGCTTCGCCATTCGTAAAGGGACGGTATTGCCAAAAAGTCTCGCCCTGGCCGGCGCGTCTGCGGCCGTGCGCGCCGTAAGCGACGCTCGCGGCAATCTCATGGGCGCGATGGACCATGCGCGGCAAAGACAACGCGAGATCGGCCGCGACGGCGCCGTCGATACGGGCGCCGCCTGCGGGGTCGTAGGCGGTTGTGGTAATCGGTCGGATCATTGCGAAGGCTGAAACGCCCCCTCCCAGTCCCTCCGCCGGCTCCCGGGAGAGGGGACGCTCACGATCAGCATTTTTAATGAAGGCCGCAGTCTGCGCCCTCTCCCGCCACAGCCCGTCGAAAAACGGGCCTCCTGGCAGACGCCCTTTGGCGGGGGAGGGTTGGGCTGGGGGCCGTCCGTGTCCATTACCCGATCCGCGACACGAGCTTATCGATCAGCTCCGCGACGGTCGTCTCTCGCCGCGCCGCGAAATTCAGCGCCATGCGGTGTCGCAGGATAGGCGCGGCCAGAGCGGCCACATCGTCCAGCGACGGCGCAAGGCGGCCCGTGGCCAGCGCGCGGGCGCGGGTCGCGAGCATCAAGGCCTGGGCGGCGCGCGGGCCGGGCCCCCAGGCGACATGGGACGCGATCGCCGGATCGCCCTCGCCGGGTCGCGCGGCGCGCACGAGATCAAGGATGGCGTCCACCACCTTGTCGCCGACCGGGAGCCGGCGCACCAGGCGCTGAGTCGCCATCAGCTCCTCGGCGTCGAGCGCCTGAACGGCCTCAGCGGCGTTGTCGCCCGTCGTCTCGAGCAGCACGCGGCGCTCGCTCGCGCGGTCGGGATAATGCACGTCGATTTGCAGCAGGAAGCGGTCGAGCTGCGCCTCGGGGAGCGGATAGGTGCCCTCCTGCTCCAGCGGGTTCTGCGTCGCCAGCACATGGAAAGGCCGCGGCAGGTCGTAGCGCTTCCCGGCGACGCTGACGTGATGCTCCTGCATCGCCTGCAGCAGCGCCGATTGCGTGCGCGGCGAGGCGCGGTTGATCTCGTCCGCCATGAGGAGCTGGGCGAAGATCGGGCCCTTGATGAAGCGGAAGGAGCGCGTGCGGTCGGCCCCCTCCTCCAGCACTTCGGAACCGATGATGTCGGCGGGCAGCAGGTCCGGCGTGAATTGCACGCGCTGCTCGGCGAGGCCCAGCACTTTGCCCAGCGTCTCGACGAGCTTCGTCTTGGCGAGCCCCGGCACGCCGACGAGCAGCCCATGGCCGCCCGCGAGGATGGTGACGAGCGCCTGCTCGACAACCTCGTCCTGGCCGAAGATGACGGCGCCGACGGCGGCGCGGGCGCGCCCGATGTGGTCCAGCGCGCGTTCGGCCGATTCGGCGACGGCGGTTTCGAGCGGCGCGATATTGAGAGAGGTCATGGGCGCGAGACGGTCCATCTGCCACGTTTGCTGAGAAGATAGGGATCGGCGCCGCTCATTGCATCGTCCTGGGCGCGACAATCTCCGCGGGAGGCGTAATTGCCTTATCCGCGAATTTTTACGCGGAACGGTATCGGCGTCAAACGCGCGGGAATTGTGGCGAAACAGGCAAATCGCAAAAAAGCGGGCTTCGAGCCTGAAAGGCCGCCTGCTTCACGCCGAAGCGCGGGTGCGCTACAAGACGCAAGCAGCGCCCCCAGCCACGCGCCCGGAGTGAGCTTTGCCCGACGAACCCGAAAGCCTTGTTTTGCAGCTTCTGCGCGAGATGCGCGGCGACATGGCCGACATGCGTTCGGAGATGCATGGGATTCGCGATGATCTCCGTTCGGAAATTCATTCGTTGCGCGCGGACGTCGCCTCAGATTTGCTGACGCTGGAAAAGCGCCTGAGCGACCAGATTGTCGGCATGCGGCGCGCCGTCGTCGAATATCATTCAGCCGTCGTCGGTCATGGCGTCATCATCAGCGATCTCGAAGCGCGCCTGAGGCGCGTGGAGCAACACCTCGATCTGCCGCCGCTCGACAAGCACTGATCGCCGAGGCGCGGAAATCCTGTTCCCCCGCTCCCCTTCGCGTCACTGCGAGGCGCGCAGCGGCGCGCTGCTCGCAATCGGCTCGATTTGAACCGTCAAGCCTCGGAGGGCGAAAAGCGGTATATTCTGTCAGGCACGCCAGCCCCGTTAAGAAGGCCCCTCGCCCATGTGGCGCATCGCGCTTCAAACCGCCCTGCTTTTTCTGACTCCTTTTCTGGCTTATGTGGGCTTCCAGTTCCTGCAAAGGCGCTGGCCCTTCGTCGCCGAGCTTTGGCGCGGCCGCGTCCTTCCGCTGTTGACGATCGCCGGACTGCTGACGGCCATCGCAGGCGTGCTGACCCTGGGCCTCACGCGGCGCGAACAAGGCGCCTATGTTCCCGCCCATGTGGAAAACGGCAGGCTCGTCCCCGGCGAGTTCAAATGAACGGGGCAGAACGTCTTCTCGACGATCCACGCCTTGCGACGCTCTTCGCGGCCCTGGCCAGGACCGGCGCCGAGACCCGCGTCGTCGGCGGCGCCGTGCGCGACGCGCTCTTCGGCCTCGAGCCCCATGAGATCGACCTTGCGACCACCGCCCTGCCTGAAGCGGTGCTCGACGCGGCGCGCGCCGCCGGTCTCAAGGGCGTGCCGACGGGCATAGAGCATGGCACGGTCACAATCGTCGTCGCGGGCGCGCCTTTCGAGGTGACGACCTTGCGCGAAGACGTCGAGACCGACGGGCGCTACGCCGTCGTGCGCTTCGGCGGCGATTTCGAGCAGGACGCCAAGCGGCGCGACTTCACGGTAAACGCCTTGTCGCTGTCGCCGGATGGCAAGCTTCACGATTACACCGGCGGTCTCGAAGACATCGCCGCGCGGCGCATCCGCTTCATCGGCGACGCGGCGACGCGCATCCGCGAAGATTATCTGCGCGTGCTTCGCTTCTTCCGCTTCAACGCCTCGCATGGCGAGGGCGGCTTCGACCGCGAGGGGCTGCACGAGTCGATCGTCGCGCGTGAAAATCTGGCGCGGCTCTCGCGTGAGCGCATTCGCGCCGAGATCATCAAGCTTCTGCCGGCGCGCCGCGCGCCCGAGGTCATGCGCGCCATGTCCCATGCGGGGATCATCGAGGTGCTGCTCGGCATGGGCTATCCGGCGCGGCTTGAGCGGCTCGCCGCCTTCGAGGCTGCGCGGAGCAAGAAACCGGACGCCGTGCTGCGCCTCGCGGCCTTCTCGGCGCTGACGATCGAGGACGCCGACCGCCTGCGAGAGCGTCTGCGGCTTTCAAATGACGAAACGTCTCGGCTCCACGCCGCCGCCAAAACGCTTGCCGCGCTGCACGGGATCGATGCGCCGCCGCCGGTTTCGCATCTTCGGGAGATGCTCTTTCTGTGTGGCGCCCACGCCGCCGCCGACGCGCTGGCGCTCGCCTTCGCCGAGAGCCACGCTCCGCCCGACGATTGGCGATGGCTGGAGGCGGCCCGATATCTCGACGAAACCCCCGCCCCAACCTTTCCGATCTCCGGCGCCGACCTCATCGCGCGAGGCATTGCGCCGGGGCGCGAGCTCGGCGCCATCTTGAAGTCTCTGCAGGCGAAATGGATCAGGGCCGGCTTTCCGCGCGATCCGGCGATCATAAGGCGGCTGGTGGAGGAGGCGATCGGAGAGCGTTAGTCATCGAGGCGCAGGCGGC
>DATBRF010000065.1:0-12770 GCA_036560425.1 Methylocystis sp.
CGGGAGGCGATAAGGCGCGGCTATCGGCTCCCCTCTGCTTCCGCCGCCAGCTCCAGCCACTGCTCCTCCGCCACAGCCAGAGCCTTGGCCAGCTCCTCCCGTTGCGCCGCAAGCCTCAACGCCTCCTGGGGATTGCGCGAAAAAGCGTCGGGCGCCGCGAGCGCCTCGTCGACGCGGGCCAGAAGCCCGGTGAATTTCTCCACCTTCTCCTCCGCCGCCGCCAGCTTGCGGCGGAAGAAGCCCGCGTCCCGCCGCTTGGGCGCTTCGGGCGCAGGCGCCGCCGGGGCAGCCTCGCGCTTGGGCTCCTCGGCCTTGGCGTTCGACAAAATGAGCTTGGCGTAATCGTCCATATCGCCGTCGAAGGGCTTCACCGTCCCCTCGGCGACGAGCCACAAGCGATCCGCGCAGGCCTCCAGCAGATAGCGGTCGTGCGAGACCAGCACGACGGCGCCCTCGTAGTCGTTGATCGCCTCGATCAGAGCGGCGCGGCTGTCGATGTCAAGATGATTCGTCGGCTCGTCGAGAATGAGGAGGTGCGGCGCGTTGAAGGACGTGACGCCCATGAGCAGCCGGGCCTTCTCGCCACCCGAAAGATGCGCAACCTTGGTGTCCGCGCGCGCGCCGGAAAAGCCCGTCTGCGCCGCCCGCGCCCGCACCCGCGCCTCGGGCGCCTCGGGCATCAGCCGCGAGAAAACGAGAAAGGGCGTATCGTTCTCGTCGAGGTCATCGACCTGATGCTGGGCGAAGAAGCCCGCCTCGAGCTTCGCGGCGCGCACCATATTGCCGGCCATGGGCGCGAGCCGGCCGCCGAGAAGCTTCGCGAAGGTCGACTTGCCGTTGCCGTTCGCGCCGAGCAGGCCGATGCGATCGTCGTTGGAAATAGAAAGAGACAGGCGCGAGAGCACCACGCGCTCGCCATAGCCGACGTTTGCCTTCTCCAGCGCGATGATCGGCGGTGAGAGCGGCTTCTCGGGCGACGGCAAATGAATGGGCAGCACACTGTCGTCGACGATCGCCGCGACTGGCTCCATCCTCTCGAGCATCTTGAGGCGCGACTGCGCTTGGCGCGCCTTGGTGGCCTTGGCGCGGAAGCGGTCGACGAATTCCTGCAGATGCTTCCTCTGCTCCTCCTGCTTCTTGGCGCCCTTGGCGGCGAGAAGCGCCGCCTCGCGCCGCTGCTTTTCGAAGCCGGTGTAATCGCCCTTGTAAAGCGTCAGCCGGCCCCGCTCGAGATGCAGGATGTGCGTCGCCACGGCGTCGAGCAGATCGCGGTCGTGGCTGATGACCAGCACGCTCGCGGGATAGCGGGCGAGATAATCGACGAGCCAGAGCGTGCCTTCGAGATCGAGATAGTTTGTCGGCTCGTCGAGGAGGAGCAGGTCCGGGGCCGAGAACAGCACGGCTGCGAGCGCCACGCGCATGCGCCAGCCCCCTGAGAATTCCGACAAAGGCCGCTGCTGCGCTTGCGCGTCGAAGCCGAGGCCGTGGAGAATGGCGGCCGCGCGCGCCGGCGCCGAGTGGGCGTCAATGTCTGCGAGGCGCGTCTGTATCTCGGCGATGTCGTGCGCATCCTGCGCCGTCTCCGCGCGGGAAAGGAGTTCCGCGCGCTCGACGTCCGCCGCCAGCACGAAATCGACGAGCTTTGTCGGGCCGCCCGGCGCCTCCTGCTCGACACGGCCGAGCCGCGTGCGGGCAGGCAGGGCGATATTGCCCGATTCGGCGGCAATCTCTCCGGCGATGAGGCGGAAAAGCGTCGTCTTGCCGGCCCCGTTGCGGCCGACAAAGCCCGCGCGCGAGCGGCCGGGCAGAAAGACGCTCGCCTTGTCGAAGAGCAGGCGGTCGCCGAGCCGGTAGGTAAGATCATTGATCGTGAGCATGGTCGCACGCCCAGTAACAGGCTCCCGCGAGCGTCGCCAGAAGGATTTCGCGGGAGGGTCGGAAGAGCTTGGGCACAAAAATTGCTGAGGCTTTTCGTAAGGTGAAAAGAGGGGGAGCCCAAGGCCCATCAACGAAATGAAAGGCCGTTCGTCATGCACCCGGACATGGAAGCCTATCTGTGGATCACGTTGAAAGCTTTCGGTTTCGCGCTCGTCGGCATCTATGCGACGCGCGTCGCCCTTTACGCATATGAGGCGCTGAGATGGGGCGTTTGAGCCCCGACTGTGGAAAGATCCTCCCCGAAAAGGGCGCGGAGCGCATGAAAAGGCGGCCTTTGATCCCCTATCTACAAAACATGAGGCGTCGAGGCTTGTCTTGCGCGCCCTGCCCTACTATACAGCCCTCGCCGCGCCGCTTCCCAGCGGCGCCGCCCGCGCCCATCGTCTAGAGGCCTAGGACGTCGCCCTTTCACGGCGAAAACAGGGGTTCGAATCCCCTTGGGCGCGCCAGTGAATTCAGTAAGTTAGCGTAGCGGTCGCAAGCCTAAGGGACTGAATACGGAAATTTTGCGGAAAACCCGCCATCAACCGAGCATCAACGATGGTGACTATTTTCCCCGCTTCGGCCGTCCCGTTGACCACAGCCCTGCCCCTCCCCCGCCCCGCGGCGTCCATGTCGGACGTCCCATTCCGATCGAGCGCGACTCGGCCAGGTCTATCCACCGTCGGCCAGCGCGACCCGCTCCGCCGTGATCCACGCGGGCAGAAAGTTCATACCAGGCGCGCCGCGATCAATCAGCCGGTTCGAGAACCGAGCGAGGCGCGCGGTCAGGGCGCCGTAGATCGGGTCCTCTCGCGGGATGAAGGTTTCGGCCGGCGCGGGTCTCGAGGCGGGGGTCTCGGTCTGCGGCTGGATGCCTCGACGCTGGCTGAAGCCGTATGCAGGCCGATCGGCGCGAGGCTCGGCCGGGCGCTGCGGATCTGCGACCGTGGCCGGCTCGGCGGCTTGTGCGGGCTGCACAATCGAGATGGTGCGCTCGACGCCCCGTCGCCTCGGTTCGAACCGAATGATGCCAGCATCGACCAGCTCGCGAATGTGGTTGTAGACCGAGCGGATGCACTGGCCCATGACCTTCATCAGCCACGCATTGCCGATCCTGCAAACGCCGTCAGAGCCAGTCTTCAGGATGAGCTTTTCGAGCATTATGAAGGATGCGGCGCTGATCTTCTTCGCGCTGCGCATGGCGTCGGCCGCTTTCAGGGCGTAACGCCGCGCCTCCCGCGAGAGGCGACCATCGAACGCGCGCATCGGCGCATTGCGGGGGCGATCCCCGCTCTGGTAATGTCCATTCATCGCGAGCCGAGTTCCGATCGGTTCGATGGTGAAAGAGCCGTCGCGCCCTGCCAGGGGCCGGCGGCTCGCCCCTTTCATAAGCCCGATTTGGCGGAGTCGTCAAAAGCGAGGCTTTTCCGCCCCCTCAAAGCCAAAAGCCGAAAGCCATTATTGAAAGGCCTATTCGGTCCTTATTCCTGTTGCACAAAATTGCACGATCAATCCGGGCATAAAGTGCTGACCTATAATCGTTTTACCGGCTTCTCAGCCTCGCCGGCATAGCGCCATTTTCTGCACGATTTCCCGCCGAAACTTGCATGATGCGGGCGGCCACATCTCGAGCCCGGCCGCGCCGCGGAGCTCGAGCCGCGACCGTCCCGGACGATTCGCTTCCCCTTCGCCTGTGCGACGCAAGCGCGCTTGTCTGGAAGGAAGTGGCCCGCCGTTGTAGGCAGGCCTCCGAGCTAAGGAGCAAATGAATGGGTGAAGCGAAGAGACGAACTGAAAGCGGGTCGGCGCCGAGGAAGCTTAACGAGACGCATGAGCCAAAGGCGCCTGTGAACTGGCCGCACGGTCATGTAAGCGTCGAGATCACCGACTCCGATCAGGGCGAATGCGTTTGCGTAACCATCCACGGACAGCGGCATTATCTGCACACGACGACATTTGCCGCTCTCTTGGCTATGGGTGACCAGAAGCTGAATGAATGGCTGAAAAGCAACCCCTTCCCTAATCTTAGGACCGTCGTTGAAGCGACACGAAAGGGCAATTTCGACTAAAGCGCCCCCGCTGCGCTATGGTCGCGGGGGTCGGCGGGCGCAAACGTCGGCGGGCGCGACGGTCTCGCGGTCACGGGGCGGGTCGCCGGGGTTGGCGGCCTGCCTTGCGCTACAGCCCAGCGCTGCCTATCGTGCTGACCGTCAACCGCGCCTCGCGTTGACATGCCGGCGGCGAGGAGCTCGCGGCCCGATGACTCGCCGGCAACAAAGCGCCCAGACCGTGGATGTGGCGGGGCGCTCGCGGCTTCAGGCTCTACAAGTGCTCCTCACTTGCTTGAGCAATTGCTTGGGTCACTTCCTTGTTTTCCCTCGGTTTTCCCCCATCGCAACCGGCCTCGGCGCGATCGAGCGCGAGCCTCAACGCACGCCCTCCTGCAGCGTGAGAGTAACGCGGCGGCCGCTTCCGACCCTCGGGGCGCGCGACGGCGCCGGGGCGGCTCCGATCGGTTGGGGCGTGCTCGACGGCGCGGCTGGGGCGTTCTCCGTTCTCGCGTTCTCCACGCGACCGTTCTCCACGCCGGTCTCTCTTGCCGGAGAACGGTTGCGAGCACCCTCTTCCTCCCGCGCCTGTCCGGCTTTCTTGACGCGCCAGCGCCCGGCGACGTTCTCCACAAGGCCGTTCTCCGCGAGTTTCCCAAGCCGCTTCGATAGAGAACCTTTCGAGGAAACGCCGATCGCCCTTGCCCATGTCGCGAGGCTTCCTTCCTGATCGGCGCGCATGGCGTCGAGCAAGGCCTCGTCTTTATCGGTCGAGGTGGTCTGGCGAGCGCTTCGCGCGGGTGTGGTTGGCTTGGCCGCCTTGGCGGGCGCGGCGGCCGGCTTGCCGACGGTCGCATGTGCTTCCTTGGCCAGTCTCTCGGCACGGCGGCGGATGAGCGCGGCCGCGAGGGCCTCATCAAGCGATCGGCGGCCTTGGCGGACGTCGTCTTGCTCCCCTTCGTTCATCATCGCGATGACTTCAGCGGGCAGGTTTCCGAATGGGTTGCCCTGGTCGAAGCGCTCGATCTCCGTCTCGATCATCTGGCGTAGCTCATCCGCCGGCGGGAGGGCGGAGAGGCGTTCGGCGCCAAGCGCCATCAGCGTGCAACGGTATTCCCAGAAGGCTATATGAGCCGCAAATTCATTCGAGCGCGGCGGCGAGTGCGGCTCTTGGCTCGCCCGCATCGTTGCAAATGCCAGCGTGACTGCCATGCAGGTTGCCTCGATGTCGGCGACCAACCCCCAGACGTCGTCAATGAGAAGCTTCCCGCAATCCTTCCCGCCGCCTGGACGCCCGGCGAGGAAGGCATTTAGCTCAGCCCGGACAAAGTCGTCCGTCGCAAAGGCAATGCCGTCCCGCACGAATGACAAGCAGGAAGCCAAAGTGCCCGACAATCGGTCGAGCATCTTGACCGCCTCCAGTGCCGCTGAAAGCTCTTTGCGATCGAAGTCGCAGCGTGCCTCCAGGGTCAGGCTGAAAATGTCGAATTCAATCTTTTCGAGCCCGCCAATATCGGCGGCGCTCTCCAATTCCATTCGAAGGGAGAGGCCATTGGCGGCGTGTGTCGAAGTCGGATTCGTTCGGTTTACGAGTGTCTTTTCATAGCCTGCATAGTTGCGCGCGAAGCCTATGGCCCTCCGGCGAAACGCCCAAAACGGGTCTTCTTTCGAGTCGCACGGCGCCGGCGGCTTGACGTCAGCCCAAGCACCATTCTTGCTTTCGTTCGCTTCCTCCAGAGCCCTAAAGAGCGGCGTCTCACACGCTTGCATAGGTCATCCCGTTGTTCGGTTTCGCGTTCGGCCGGCGCGCGGGCTCGGGGACAGCCGGCGCGACGGGACTCCTGGATTTTTCATCAATGGCGATGGGGCGATGGCGACCGATGAGATGCTCAATCGCGTCGAACGCCGCCTGTTGGGCCTCGACGTCGTGAACCGGGTCATTGTCGCTGGTCGCCGTGTTCGCTGTCGCGTCCGCGTCCCAACCGGCGCTCACGATCTTGGGAAGGGGGCGCGGAACCGTTTCAAGCTCTGCAAGGGATGGATTGCAGCAAGGCTGCGGATCAACGTCCAGATCTGTCGCGTTTGTCGCGTTTTGTGTCCGTGGTTCTAGGCTCACACCTTCCCCAGCATTCTCAATAGCGAGACGAGCGGACGCGAGACGCGACACGGCGCGACAACAACCGGGCGCGACAAAGGCATCGGCGCGCAGCTCGGCGATGATCTCAACCGCGGGGCGGCCGTCGCGGCGGATTTTGGCGCGGAGGGAATCGGGCTTCATCCCCAACTCGCGCGCGGCGCCGGCGATGCAAATGGTCGGCTCGGCGCTGGACGAGGCGCGGGCGTCCAAGATGTCGAGGGCGACCTCCTCGAAGGTCCGCCCCTTCCGGCGCGCATGGGCGCGGAGCGTGTCAGGCCTCACGCCGATCTGGTTTGCGATGGCGACGGCAGTCTGCTTGGCGCCCTGCCCCGTGGCGGCGCGTTGCTCGGCGCGACTCGCCCTTTTGCGTGCGGCGTCGGCGGCGCGGCGATCGTCGCCGAAATCGTCTGTCGCGGGTAGGCCTTTAACCCCCCATCGGCGCTTTCTAACGAGCGTGAGATCGAGGGCCCGGCTAATTTCAATCGGCGTGACTTCGGCCGGGGCGGCGTCGAGCTCCTCCTCTATGGCCCCGCGGACGAGGTCGAGGATTTCGATCGGGCAATCATTCAGGCGACAGAATGGCGCGCGCTTGCCCTTGGCCAAAAACGTCTCGGCGGTCACAGGGCGCCGCCGGCGGCCGCGCTCGCCAAGGCGCCGATGCGAGTATACGCCCGGCTCGATCCAGCGAGAGATGCGCGCCCAAAAACGCACCGTTACGTAGAGGGTCCTCGTCTCTCCCTCGCCCAGCGCCGCGGCAAAGGCGCACTGCAGGGCGGACGCGATGCGCTCGTGATAACGCCACAGGCCAGCTTGCCGCTCTGTGAGCAGGTAGGGGTTTTCCCAACTTCCGAGGGTTTCTTCGCCGTAAATGTCCGCAAGTTCAGGCCCAGACCAAGGGTCTGAAAGGGGCGGCAAATCGAGCAGAAAGGCCGGGATCGGGGCGGCGGCTTGGGTCAGAAAAACGCTGTGCAACAAAGATTTTTACTCCGGCACTTGCCGAAGCGCGCGTTCCCGTGGCACTGTCCGCCAGTCAATACGAGGCGGTTGTTTTGCCTAGGACCTCACTACGGCAAATCAATCGGGGCTTTCAAGCGTTGGAGCGCTTGGCGGCCATTACCCAAGAGATGCGAAAAGCCCGCCCAGCCATGGCGGGCTTTTCTGCTTTCTTGGGTGGCCATTTGTGGCACAGGCCGCGCCGGCTTGGCAAATATGGAAATTTCCACAAGCGTTTGATTTGCATGGAAAAATCCGATTTTTCGGACGTCCTGGGCGCTAAGTATTTGTTCTATAAGCGTTCCTTTTTCGGATTTGTCAGCATCGCGGAGCGGAAGCCGCCCGGCGGGACCGAGCGGCGCGGTCCCGTCATCACCGCCCGATACCGCTCACCCGATACTGCAACCGATCCGGCGGGGCATCGGACGGGCGGGCGCCGCAGCTCGAGCCGGGAGGCGAGTTCACGATCAGAGGTGATTAGGCGGAGGGCCGAATTTTTCTTGGAAAGCCTCCACCGTTACCACGTCACCACCAACAAATGTGGTCCTAGACGACGTTTCTACGCCGGAGAAACTTGATGCCACGTATTCCTTGTAGACCACCGTCAAAACCCTATCGTGCGGCGGGTCGCGATCTTCGCGTCGGAAGTCTTCCTTCTCGGTCCCCCGCTCCCATCCTCTTGGCGTAAGATGCCATTCCGTCCACTCGTTGCTAGCCGACATCTTCTTTCTCCCAGCTCAGGCAGATGCGGCGATCTTCTCCCGCGCCGCGCTCGCGAGAAAGGCGGAACGGGTTAGACCGCTGCGCCTCGCCGCCGCGTCGATCTCCGCGAGCAAGCCCTGGTCGAGCGAGATATTCGCCTTCACAGGCTTGCCGCTTTCAATGATGAGCGGAACGCGAAGGAAAATTCCGCCTTCGGCAATGGTGGCGTTTACGTCGTCATCGCGGCGCAACGCCTCGATGCTGCGCGGCTGGGGCGCTTCCCCCTCTTCCATCGCATCGCGGACCCACTCGCTCAGGGCCTCGATCGCGTTCTCATAGGCCTCATTCTCATCCTTCCCCATGGCAACACAGCCGGGGCAGTCGGGGAACGAAACCCCGAACGCGCCGGGCCCCCCGTCGAGAATTGCGAAATACCGTTTCATCGTCCTAACTCCTTACCAGCCCGCCGCCTTGGCGATGTTCCGCGCCACGCCCGGCGTCAGCGTCTTGTGGCGGGGAACCATGATCTTCACGCCCCGCTTATCGGGGTGCGCGAATTTGTCGTGCTTCGCGCCGCCCTCCGAAACCCAACCTTCGCGCTCAAGACGAGCAATGATCTTGGCACGCTCTACCTCGGGTTTCGTCATGGCCTCGCCTTCCTTGTGCGCAATTATATGCGCCATGGTCTGAAGGGCGTCAACCAAAAATGCGTAAATATTTGCGCCAACAGTCGGCCTTGCGCGGGAGAACGGGCCGGCGGCGCAGGAAGCCAGCCTGTGCGCCGAAGACGTTCAGGAAGGCCTCTTCCTCGACATCCAGGTCATCTTCCGGCTCGATGTCCGGGTCACCGTCGAGATCGTCGGCAATCGCGATAAGAGCGCCGGCGAAATCGTCGAGGCACGGGTAAGTCGAGGAGGTCGCCGAGCGCACGAAGCGCTCGGTCGACGCGGCGGAGGACTCGATCAAGGACATTAGCGGCGCCCGCGAGTGGCGAGAACATATTCGGCGGCGCTCGTGTGATCAGCGACGAGGCTTGCGAGGTTTCGGATCGCTGCGACGTCCCGAGGGTCCTTGAAATCGACGTCGGCGTCCGTGGCGAGCCACAACGCGCGCGCCAGGGCGGAGGAGTGATCGAGGTGCTCTTCAAGAGTGAGAAGGCAGTGTTTGCGCCCTGGCCAATGGAGAAGCTCCGCGGCGCGATCTTCGGCTTGGTTTTGGGGCCCGGTAGGCATGGTGGTTTCTCCATACAAAGAGACTGCGCTCGCCGAAAACATTCGCTTCGGCGTTGCTCGTAAGAGCGGTCTGTGATACAAAATGGATCATAGTTAATGATCCAAAATTGGTCAATGCTGAAATGATGACGCCGGGACAGTCGCGCGCAGCCAGAGGACTAATAGGATGGTCACAGACCGAACTTGGCGAGGCTTCCGGGCTCTCTTTGCCCACGATCAAGCGGTTTGAGACCGAGCGCGGCGCCAATGTGTCTCAGGACGCGGTGACGAAGATCCGCTCCGCTCTCGAATCCGCGGGCGTGATCTTCATCGATCAGAACGGCGAGGGCCCCGGCGTTCGGTTGAGGAAGGCGCGAGTGGAATGACCGATTTATCGCCCCAAACCCCTCTATCGCTCGACGAGGTGGCGCCGCTGCTCTTGCGTGGTCTGGTTAAAGCCTCCACGCTCCGCGCCGCCGCTGATCGCGGAGAACTTCAGATCGAACGCCTTGGTAAAAGGATCGTGACGACGCCAGCCGCAATAGAGAGCTGGAGAGAATTATGTCGTCAAAAGGAAAGGGAGCGCGCCTCTACCTGCGGCCGGCGCGGAAAATCAAAGGAAAGCCTATCCCTGCCCGCTGGGTCATCCGAGACGGAACGAGTGAAATTAGCACTGGCCTCAGTTCTAGAGACCGCGAGGAAGCTGAAAGAAAGCTCGCGGAATACATCACATCGAAACACGCGCCGGAGCGGCGCGAGCGTCCGCTCTCGGAAGTCCCCATCTCCGACGTAGTCAATATCTATCTTGACGGAGGCAGCCCGGTCGTGAGGCTCACGAAGACAACAACATGACGAGGATACGCACTATCGAAGCGGCTGAAATGCTCGGCATAACCGCCCGCGGCGTCCAGTCCATGGCGGCCAAGGGCCAATTGCCAGGGGCCGCCAAAATCGGGAAGGTTTGGACCTTCGACAAAGACAAGTTGCGCCGTTTCATCGAGGCAAAGGAGGCTGAATGCGCGAACCAAATCTTTACAAGAGAGAAGGCGTCTATTGGCTGCGCGCCAAGATCAACGGCGTCCTGCATCGAGAAAGCTTACGAACAAGCGATGTCAAAACTGCGCGGCGGGCCCGCGACGCGCGGATTGAGGAGATCAAGGGGGAGGCAGACGTGAAGGACCGCGCGCGAGCGATCCCAATCGGCGATGACCTTACGCTCTCCCCGCGGGCGTCAAGGTCCTAAATGCGCGCCGTGCGGCCGGAGACGGCCTTCACCGTTCTTGTCGCGCCGGCGAGCGGCGTTTTCTTCACCGGCCAGGACAGGCCGGGAAGATCAGGAAACCTCGGAAGGGCGTTCACGCCGGGCCGAGTCCTTTCAGGCCGAGATGCGAGCCGAGCCGCACCTGCTTTTCGATCGTCTTCATGACATCGCGACCCGAGCCATTGAGCCATCTCGCGACGTCACGATGATCGGCGGCGGAGACATTGAAATTCACCTGGGGACGGACATGGAACGTATTGCCGCCGCCGGCGCCACCCTTCTCGATATAACCCATGAAGTTGTGCAGGCGCGCGTTTTGCCCCGCCGTCAGAACGCCTTCACCTTCGTGCAGCACCGCCAAACCCGTATGCGGTATATACCAGCTTCCGGTTTCGAATTTGGCGGCAGCTACGGTCGCTGCGGCAGCGCCGGCCGGGGCGGCCGCAGCCGGACCCATGATTGGAGCAAGGAATGCAAAAACGCCCCCGAAGACCTCCGCTGCATCCTGAGCTAATGCCTTAATTACCGATGTCGCCTTGGTCGCAAGGCTCACCGCCGCCCCACCAGCTTCCAGCCCTGAGCGCTCCGCAATGCCGGCGCCGACGGCCGCCGTCTGGAGCTGCTGCCCGGAGATCGTCAGCGCGACTTGCGTGGCGATGCCCTTGGCCCAGTCGGCGACAGCCTGCACGCCCATCTGGACGAAGTGCTGAATGACCGTGCGGGCCATGTCGCGCACGGCGTCGGAGAATTTCTTTGTGCCTTCGAGGAGGCCCATGACCGATCCGGAGAAGCTCGACGATATTTGGTCGATGAGTTGATGCCACGGCTGCACCATTCTCTCGACGCCCTGCCGGTTGACCTTTTCGAGATCGTCGGCGTGCTTTTCTTCGAGCGCCCTGATCTTGTTGTTGACCGCCTGGATCTGCTGCGGCTTCTGATTGTTCAGCGCCAGCTCCTTTTGCAGGAGCGCCATTTCGGCCGCATATTCCTCGTTGAGCGCCGCGCGGGTCATCTCGAGCTTTTTGTCTTTGGAGATCAGCTTCAGTTTAGCCTCCTCCTCGAAAAGCGCCTCCTTTTGGGAGAGCCCCCGGCGCACCTCTGCAATCTCGCCATCGATCTTTGAGCGCACGGTTGTGAGCGCATCGCCAGCGCCGGCGCCGCCTCCATGATGCCCGCCGTGCGCGTGTGCCGCATTGCCAAGCCCCTCAGGACGCGACGGCGGGGTAGGAATATTCCCGATGGAGAGGTCGCGCAGCGAACGACCTTCACTCGAATCCCCTCCGATAGGGATGAGGCGCCCGAATCCGCCTCCCTGCTTTCCAATGAGGGAGCCGACTGCAGCGCCATCGCGCATAGCTTGCGTCCCGGCGGCGATCTGGCGGAGCTTGCCCACCATCTCGGTCGCACCATTGACGGCTTTGGCGATGTCCTCGACCATGCCGGCCCACGCGCTCGCGGCGTTGACGGACAGGCGTGCCACATCCTCCAGCGCCGGCGTCGTCGCCGTCTTGAGATGATCGTTTGCGATAGCGATCTGTTCGGAGACGCGGCGCTGGGCGTCGAGGATATCATCGCTCCAGATGCTGCCGGTTTCCTTGCTCTTCGCCGCGAGGTCGTCGATAGACACAACTCCGTCGCGCAGCCCTTCGGCGATCTTGCGGCCCGCGTCGCCCCATACTTCCGTCGCCGTGCTGATCGCTTCCGTCCGCGCCTGATTGGCGTCGAGCAAACGGCCATGCGCCTCTAATTCATTGGAGGCGGCGAGATAGTCTTGCACAAGCTGCGCGGCGGCGCGGTGCATCTCGTCGATGTTCGTCGCCCCTTCCGCGAGGCCCTTCGACCTGACCTCCCGGCCCAGAACATCGGAAAGATTGCTGGCGCGATCACGGATCGACGGCTTGCCGTCCAGGCCGAGCGCCGAGAAATTGTCGATCTGCCCTTTGAGCGCGTCGCTCATATGCGCAATCGCCTTCTCCGCGTCTTCAGCCGATAGGCGCAGTAGTTGGGCCTGACGCGTCCAGGCTTGAAACAGGCTTGTCGAAACGCCGGCGGCCGAGGCCTTTTCATTCAATTCGCCGAGCTCTATGTAGGTCCCGACGACCTCATGAAGAACCGCGAACGCCCCCGCAGCAACGGTCAGCGGGGCCGCTAGCTTCGATATGCCTTGAGCCATTGCAGCGAGCGTGCCGCCGACGCCGGCGTTGCCCATCGAGAAGATTTCCGCAATGCGCCCTCCTTCCATGGCGAGCGCCCGCAGCGGGCTTTGCCCCGCCGCCAATTCATCGGCCAGCGCCTTCGACACATGCATCAGTTCCATCTGCTGCATGCGGTTCAGGCCGACCGACTTCGTGTTGTCGTCTAGGGTCTGTTGGGAATCGGGATTCCTCTTTTCAGCTTGTCATGATTCAAGCTTTGGATGAACCGATTCGTTTTGACAGATGCCCAATGGGCGAAGATGGAGCCGCTTTGTCTTGGCAAGGCGAGCGATCCCGGCCGCA
>DATBRF010000066.1:0-3930 GCA_036560425.1 Methylocystis sp.
TTCATCTCCCGGAAGATGCCTTCGCGCTGCATCTTTTTCTTCAGCGCCCGTAGCGCCTGATCCACATTGTTATCGCGAACGACGACCTGCACGCGCGTCACTCTCCGTTTCAAGGGTTGAGGAAATTGGAGTGGCCAAAGCCATTCCGGGCCGGAACCAGCGCCCCGCATCCACGACTGCTCTAACAAAAGAGCCACTGATTGTCCAGAGCGTGCAGTTCGATACCTCATGGTTCGAGACGCAGGCTACGCCTGCTCCTCACCATGAGGAGCGTATTCCTCATCCTGAGGAGCGGCCGATAGGCCGCGTCTCGAAGGATGAGCCTTTAAGTCTTGGGCGAAAGCCGGGTGGTGTGGCCCATCTTGCGGCCGGGCCTCGCCGCGGCCTTGCCATAGAGATGCAAGGCCAGGTCATCGCCTGCCAGTTCTCGCCAACGGTTGATATCCGCGCCGATCAGATTGGTCATGACCGCATTGCTGTGGCGTGCGGTATCGCCGAGCGGCCAGCCGGCAATGGCCCTGACATGGTTCTCGAATTGACTGACGAGGCAAGCGTCGATGGTCCAATGGCCGGAATTGTGCACCCGCGGCGCGATCTCATTGACCAGAAGGCGAGGGGTGTCGCCTTCACGCTGGAACATTTCGACACAAAGCACGCCGACATGAGAAAGAGCTTCGGCGATCTTGCCGGCTATCTGTTTTGCTTCGACAGCGCAGTCGGCGGGGATGCATGCTGGCACTCGGCTGATGGCGAGAATGCCGCTTTGGTGCACGTTCTCCACCGGATCGTAGAACTTCAATGCACCGTCTTGCCCGCGCACTGCGAGGACCGAGATTTCGCGCTCGAAGGCGACGAGGGCTTCGATCAACGCGGGTCGGCCGCGAAGCTCTTTCAGCGCAGCAAAGGCCTCGGCCTCGCTGCAGACCAGTGCCTGCCCCTTGCCGTCATAGCCGAAGCGCCGCGTCTTCAGGATCGCGGGACGGCCGAGCTGCGCGACGGCGTAGGCAAGCGAATCGACGTCGTAAACATCGGCGAAGTCGGCCGTGGCGATGCCGAGCCCGCGCACGAACCGCTTCTCGATCAGCCGGTCTTGCGTGAGCGCCAGGACCTTTGGATTCGGCCGGACGGGCCGATGCGCTTCGAGAACCTCGGCGGCGCGGGCGGGAACGTTCTCGAATTCATAGGTCACGACGTCGACGGATTCCGCGAAGGCGGCAAGCGCCGGCTCGTCGAGGAAATCGGCGCAGGTGCGCGCGGCGCAGACGTCGAAGGCCGGATCGTCGGCGACCGGCGAGAAGACATGCGATTTGAGGCCGAGCCGCGCGCCGGCCATGGCCAACATGCGGGCGAGCTGCCCGCCGCCGAGAATGCCGACGGTCGCACCGGGTTTCAGCATGTCAAGCCTCGTCCTTCGGCGTCTCGGCGACGCCAGCGGTCTGTTTGGCGCGGAAGGCGGCGAGCCGCGCCGCGAGCGGCTTGTCCTTCAACGCGAGAATCGAAGCGGCGAGGATCGCCGCATTGATCGCGCCCGCCTTGCCAATCGCGAGCGTCCCGACCGGCACGCCGCCCGGCATCTGCACAATGGAAAGAAGCGAGTCCATGCCTTTGAGCGCCTGGGATTCGATTGGCACGCCGAGCACGGGGAGAGTGGTCAGGGAGGCTGTCATGCCTGGCAGATGCGCCGCTCCGCCGGCGCCGGCGATAATGACCTCGAAGCCAGCAGTCTCGGCGCCCTTGGCGAAGGCGACGAGCCGGTCGGGCGTGCGATGGGCGGAGACGATCCGCGCGTCGCAGCCGATGTCGAGCGAGGCGAGCGTCTCGACGGCGTGGCGCATGGTCGCCCAATCGGACTGAGACCCCATAATAACCGCAACAGGCGTTTTCGGCTTCGCCACTTTTGAAATTTCCGTTGGCTCGAGCGTGGGAAGCCACGCCCCATAGACGATAGGGGGCGGGGATGCAAGGCGCGGAGTCCGGCTATCTCGCGCCAAGCCGGGTGATGGCTTGCGCTGCGAGTTGAAGGCCCCTGGCGGCGGCGGTCGCGTGGTCGACGCCAGATAGCAAACCGGAGATGACTCCGGCGTTGAAGGCGTCGCCGCCACCGGTGCGGTCGAGCGGTTCGACCGGAATCGCCACGATCGTCTGGGCGCGTCCGCCACTTACGATCTTGGCGCCTTGTTGGCCGTCGGTGACGAACCAGACGGCGGCGTCGGCGGCGTGCTTTTCCATGATGAGGCCGAGCGGATCCGCCGTTGCAAGCGCACGCGCCAACTCGTCTTGATTGGTGAAGATATAATCCGCCGTGCGCGCGAAGGCGGGATCGTAGCGTCCATCCAGCTCGAGCGAGAGCTTCCGCGACCCGCGCGCCCGCGCCAGGAAAGCCGCGTCCCCCACCGTCGTATGCAACCATTCCGCATCCCCGGCAAAGGGCAGGACGTCGTCCGGCGTCCATGGCGCGTCGATTACAGGGCTCGTCACGATGCGCTTGTCGTTTTGCGGAGCAAGACAAACAGCGAGGGGCGAGGCTGCTCGCAGGATCTTGACGCCGGCCACGTCGACGCCCTCCGCCGCGAGGTCGCGAAGGGCGAAGGCGCCGAGGACGTCGTCTCCGACCCAGCCGAGCATCCGCACGCGCGCACCCTGCCGGGCGAGCCAGACGGCCGTGTTGCAGGCCGAGCCGCCGCCGCCGAGGTGAACCGCGCGCGCCGCGACCTTCTCATGCGACTGGGGAAGACGATCCAGCCGCAGGGTGACGTCCACGTTGATGCTGCCCAGACAGCAAACGTTTCCCCGCATGGCGGAGTCGCTCCTATCATGCCGAGTGCTTGGCGATCGGCAAGGCATAGCAGTCTCGCGCAGCCAAGTCGCATAATTTCATTGGACCGGAATCCCACCGGCTTGGGGTGTCTCCGAGCCGTCGCCTTCCACATGCATAATGCCAGCATCCCTCGGTCGGTCGGAGCTTATGGTCTTGGAGAGGAAGGTTGGAAGCGGCGGGTTCGCCAAGCCCGCTCCCGAAATCGGCAATCCGGTGACGAATCTTCCCGAGGATCCGCGCTTCCAGCCGCCGCCCCCCGCAGCGGGCGACCTCGCCCTGTCGCTGGAAGCCATTCTGCCCGGCGTGACCGAGGAATGCGAAGCGGCTGGCGGGCTGGCGTTTCACGCGGTGGGCGACACGGGCGGGATCCACGGCAACGAAACGCAAAACGCCGTCGCCACCGCGATGCGGGATCAGATCGCGAGAGGGGCGGTCCGAGAGCGGCCGAGATTCTTTTTCCACCTGGGCGACGTCATCTATCTGAACGGCGAAAGCAGCCAGTATGTCGCGCAATTTTACGAGCCTTACCAATATTACGACGCCCCCATATTCGCCATTCCGGGCAATCACGACGGGGAAATCGCCGTCGAAACGCCCGACGGGTGCGAGTGCGAAACGTCGCTTATCGGATTCATGCAGAACTTTTGCAGTCCGGAGCCAAAGCGGTTTTTCAAGCACCGCCCGACGATGACGCAGCCCCATTGCTACTGGGCGCTCGAAGCCCCGTTCATCCACATCGTCAGTCTTTATTCGAACATCGACGGGCAACTGGACCGGCGCGGCGAGCGTCGCCAGCAGGATTGGCTAATCGAGCGGATGCGAACCGCCCCGCGCGACAAATGGCTCGTCGTCGCCGCGCACCATCCCTGCTTCTCGCTCGACGAGACGCATGGCGGCTATGTCGAGATCGTGTCGGCGATGGACGCCGCCTTCGCGGCCGCGGCGCGCGCGCCCGATCTCGTGCTGGCGGGGCATGTGCACTCCTATCAGAGGTTCTCCCGCGACTTCATGGGGAAATCGCTGCCCTATATCGTCGCGGGCGCGGGCGGGTTCGCCAATTCCTCTCGTTCGCTTCACAAGCTGCAAAGGGGGCTGGTCGTCGATCGGCTCCC
>DATBRF010000067.1:0-5816 GCA_036560425.1 Methylocystis sp.
GCCGATGCGCGCCGCGCGCAAAGCGAGCGCATCCTCCTCGTGCATCAGGGCGGCGAGCGCCGCGCGTTGCGAGGCGGCGTCGAGGCCCGGCGCCATCATGCCCTCGACGCCGCAGGCGGCGGCATAGCGGGCGGCGAGCGACGCTCCGCGCGCATCGCCCACGACATGCGCGCCCTCGGCTAAGGGACCGCCCCGCATCAGCGCCGCCGCCAGCGCGGGATCGACGCCATAGGCGCCATAGGCGCCCAGATCGAGCAGCGCCGAACGGCCCGCAGGCGGGGATTGCGTCACGAGCGTCACGAAGCTTGCGAGTTGCAACGGCTCGAATGCGTCCCATAATCCGGCGGCCGAGAAGCGCGTCGTAAAACCCGCGCGCGCCAAGGCCTCGTTGAAGCCGGCGACAAGTTTCTCGCGCCGGCTCTTCAAGCCGGCGGCGCGCTCCGCGAAGGCTCGGGCGGCGGCGCTCGTATTGGCGCGCGCGCCGCCGTTGGTCGCGCGTCGCGCCAATTCCTCGAGCAGCCCGTCGTCATCTCCCAAACGCCGGGGGGCGAGACCATCCGCCTCGAATCGGAAGAGCCGCGCGACCGGCGTCCCGCCCGGGTCCGCCGGCGCAACGGCGAGATCGCCAGGCCGCGCAGCCGGCGCGACCAGCCCGACGTCGTCCCCGAGGGCGGCGCCATAGAAGTCGAGCTCGATCGTTTCGCCCAGTCCGGCGCCGTTCCGTTCGGCGCTTCGCCTGACGGCGATCCCATCGGCCTCGGGCGACGCCGGGTCGAGCAGAAGATTGAGCAGATTGGCGACCACGAAGGCGTCGTTCGCCTCCACCGCATCCGGCTGCTCCGCAGCCTCGCCCGTGGCCTGGCGAATATCGTCGAAGGTGAGGGGATCGATGATCGGCTCGCCAGCCTGTTTCTGGTCCTGCGTCCAACCGCGCAGGCGCCGGCGTTGATTGAGCACAAGCGCGGCGCAGGCGCCGCTGAGCAGCGAGGCGCTCTCCTCCAGCGAATCGGGGACGTGCAGCCTCAAAACGGCTCGGGGCGCGCCATTCTCGAGCAGCCAGTGCTGCATAATTGCGAAAGGCGCTTCGCGCGTATCGGCCGCCGTTTCCGTTTCGAGCGCTCGCGCCTCGATGAGCAAGCGGCTCTGGTAGGCGGGGAAGACGCGCCGCGTCGGCGCCAGCCGGGCGACGAGGGCGCCGTTCGCGCTCTGCTCGAAGGCGCGGCGCTGGCCCAGAGCCCAGACAAGGCGCGGCCCGGCGGAGACGGTCTGTTCGCGCGCCACCCTTTCGACATCGCTGCGCGCGGAGAGCGCGACGAGGCGAAAGGCCGCCGCGTCGGCGCCGTTCCCCTCTGGCAGCAGCGTCATGAGCAAGCGATAATCGCCCTCCGGCGGCTGGTCGCGTTCCGAGCCGAGGTACAGCGTCAGTTCCACGCCATCGGATGCGACGAGGCGCACGAAACGGTGTTCCGCGGGGACGTCTGCGATCACAATTCCGGCGCGCCAGCGCGCGGCGTCGACAACGTCGACGAGAGTCGGTTCGTTTCGAAAGGCGGGGTCGCGCGCCGAAACGACGGTCAGCGCGGGACGCGCGCCGAGCGCGGGCGCGCGTTCAGCGCCGTCGAAGCAACCGATGAGGAGCCGTCGCCGACCATCCCAGAAATAGTCGAATTGTTCTCGCCACATTCGCCGCAGCGCCCGAGTGAAAGAGAGCATGGCGCCGCCATGCGCGTAAGGCCCCTGAAGAATAGCCGCCTTGGCCCCCGGCGCGCAAATGTCGCGCCTCGCCGCCTTGACGCATTGCGAAATCGGACACATCTTTTCGGTGGTAAACTCTTTCGCGGGAGAGACCGGCTCGCGCCGGCGCCGAAGGCGAAACCGCCCCGGAAACGCTCAGGCAAAAGGACCGCGAAAGGGGAAAGACTCTGGAAAGCGGCGCGGCGGCTGCAAGTCGTTTCGTCCACCGAAGGGCGTAACCCGCTGGAACCCAATCCGCAGCGGGGAAATCTCTCAGGTCACCGGACAGAGGGGGCGCGCGGCCACGCCGGATTCCGGACGTCCGCGCAAAACGCCCGAAGCCGGAGAGTCTCCCGTGACTGCTCAGCCCAATTCCGATAGCGCGCCGCCGGCGCATCTGCCGCTCGACGCCTTGCATCGCAGCCTTGGGGCGCGCATGGCGCGTTTCGCTGGCTATGACATGCCCCTGCAATATGCCTCAGGCATCGTCTCCGAGACGCTGCACACGCGCCAGAAGGCGGGACTGTTCGACGTGTCGCACATGGGCCAGGCGATTCTTGCCGGCGCCGGCGCCGCACGGGCGCTGGAAAGCCTCACGCCCGCCGACCTCGTCGGCCTTGCGCCCGGCCGCATGCGCTACACGCAGCTTCTCAACGAGAATGGCGGCATTCTCGACGACTTGATGGCGACGCGCCTGCCGGGCGTGGAGGAGCGGTTGCTTCTCGTGGTCAACGCCGCGCGCAAGACGGGCGATTTCGCTCTCATTCGCGAGCGCCTGCCGCAATTCGACTTCATTCCTTTGAACCGCGCGCTGATCGCCCTGCAGGGACCGCGCGCGGCCAACGTCCTCGGCGCCCTCCTCCCCGGCGCCGAGGATCTTCCCTTCATGCATTGGAAGGCTTTCGAGGAGGGCGTGTCGAGCTTCTTCGTCTCCCGCTCGGGCTACACCGGCGAGGATGGTTTCGAGATTTCCATGCCCGTCGACGGGGCCGAGCTTTTCGTGAAGGCGCTCCTCGGCAATGAGGACGTGGCGCCGGCCGGGCTCGGCGCGCGCGACGCGCTTCGGCTCGAAGCCGGACTGCCGCTCTATGGGCGCGATCTCGACGAGACCACGGACCCGGTGGAAGCGGGACTCGCCTGGTCGATCGGCAAAAGGCGGCGCGCGGACCGGGGCTTTCCTGGATTTGCGCGCATCGACGCCGCTTTGAGCGAAGGACCGCAGCGGCTGCGCGTCGGCTTGCTGCCGCAGACGAAGGCGCCGGTGCGGGAAGGCGCAATTCTGATTTCACAAAGCGGCGAAGTCGTCGGCCATGTCACCTCGGGCGGGTTTTCGCCGACGCTGCGGCGGCCGATCGCCATGGGCTATGTGGCGCGCGAATTCGCAACGCCTAGCGCTTCGCTCGCCACCGAATTGCGCGGCAATCGCATCGGCGTCGACGTCGCGCCGCTGCCTTTTGTGGCGCATCGTTACCACAAAGCCTGAGGGGGGATGACATGAGCGTGCTGCGGTTCACGAAAGACCATGAATATCTGAGAGTCGACGGAGGCGTCGCGACGGTCGGCATCACGGATTATGCCCAGGAGCAGCTCGGCGACATCGTCTTCGTCGATCTGCCGAAGGTCGGAAAGAAAGTGACGAAGGGCTCGGAGCTCGCCGTCATAGAGAGCGTGAAGGCTGCGAGCGAAGTCTACGCCCCGGCTTCCGGCGAGGTCGTGGAGGTGAACGCGGAGCTCGGCGAGAAACCCGCGCTCGTCAATGAGGATCCACTCTCCGGCGGCTGGCTCGTGAAGCTGCGCGTCGACAAGGCAGACGAAACGGAAAGGCTGATGGACGAAGCGGCATATGCCGATTTCGTGAAATCCTTGTAGCGCGAAAGAAGGAAAAAAGATGCGCTATCACCCGCTTTCCGACGCCGATCGGAAGGATATGCTGGCGGCGATCGGCGTCGCCAATCTGGAAGAGCTTTACGCGGATGCGCCGGCGTCGACCTTGCTGAAAGCGCCGCTCGATCTGCCGCGCCACAAGTCTGAGCTCGAGGTCGAGCGCATCTTCTCGCGGCTGTCGATGCGCAATATTCCGGCCGGCCGCGTCCCGTTTTTTATCGGCGCCGGCGCCTATCGGCATCATGTGCCGGCGAGCGTCGATCATCTGATCCAGCGCTCGGAGTTTTTGACGAGCTACACGCCCTATCAGCCGGAGATTTCGCAGGGCACGCTGCAATATCTCTTCGAATTCCAGACGCAGGTCGCGTTGCTGACCGGCATGGACGTCGCCAACGCCTCCATGTACGACGGCTCGACGGCGACGGCGGAGGCCGTGCTGATGGCGCATCGGTTGACGAAGCGGCGCAAGGCGCTGCTCTCGGGCGGTCTTCATCCGCATTACGCCGAAGTCGTGCGCACGATTTCGCGCCTTGCGGATGACGAGACGGTCGATATGGCGCCGGATGTGCCCGGCGCGGAGACGCTGATCGAAAAGATCGACGACACGCTTTCCTGCGTTGTCGTGCAGACTCCCGATTTCTTCGGCAATCTGCGCGATCTCACGCAGATCGCGGAAGCCTGCCGCCGCCATGGCGCTCTGCTTGTCGCGGTTTTTACCGAAGCGGCGTCGCTCGGCCTGCTGACGCCCCCCGGCGCGATGGGAGCCGATATTGTCGTCGGAGAAGGCCAATCAATCGGCAATGCGCTGAATTTCGGCGGGCCCTATGTCGGGCTTTTCGCAACCCGGCTGGACCATGTGCGGCAAATGCCGGGACGTCTTTCGGGCGAGAGCGTCGACGCCGATGGGCGCCGTTCTTTCGTGCTGACGCTTTCGACGCGCGAGCAGCATATCCGCCGCGACAAGGCGACCTCGAACATCTGCACCAATTCGGGCCTCTGCGCGCTGGCCTTCACCATTCATCTCTCGTTGCTCGGCGAAGCGGGGCTGACCCGGCTCGCGAAGCTCAACCACGCCAACGCCGTCGCGCTCGCGGAGATGCTGGAAAAAATTCCGAACGTCGAAGTTCTGAACAAGAGCTTCTTCAACGAATTCACGCTGCGCGTGAAGGGCGACGCGGGCGCGCTCGTCGAAAAAATGGCGGCGAAGGGCGTGCTTGCGGGCCTGCCTGTCTCGCGGCTCCTCCCGAACGCCGGCCTCGACGATCTGCTGCTCGTCGCCAGCACCGAAACCAATACGCACGAAGACCGCGCGGCCTTCATCGCCGCGCTCGAAGGGTCCCTCTGATGCTCGACCGCCCCGCTCATTTCGAAGAAACGCCCGAAACCTTCACCGGCAATCGCGCGCTCGATCAGGAAGAGCCGTTGCTCTTTGAAATCGGCCGCCTGGATGCGACCGGCGTCGACGTCGACGAGGCGCCGCAAGTCGCCTCGCGCCTCGGCGGGCTGGAGCGCAAAGGGAGCATCGGCCTCCCCGGTCTCAGCGAGCCCGAGGCCATGCGCCATTACGTGCGCCTGTCGCGCAAGAACTATTCGATCGACGCGGGCCTCTATCCGCTCGGCTCCTGCACGATGAAGCATAATCCGCGTCTCAACGAGAAGCTCGCCCGGCTCGAGGGGCTTGCAGATATTCATCCGCTGCAGCCCGTTTCCACCGTGCAGGGCGCGCTGGAGCTGATGGAGACGCTCGGCCATTGGCTCATGACGCTCACCAATATGCAGGCGATCGCGCTCTCGCCGAAGGCGGGCGCCCACGGCGAGCTTTGCGGCATGATGGCGATCAAGTCAGCCATTGTGGCGCGAGGCGAGGGCGCGACGCGCAATGTCGTGCTCATTCCTCAATCTGCGCACGGCACCAATCCGGCGACGGCGGCGCTGCTCGGCTTCTCCGTGCGCATCGTGCCCGCTGCGGAAGACGGAACCGTCCGCGCGCAGGCGGTGAAAGAGGCGCTCGGCCCCGACGTCGCGGCGCTGATGCTGACGAACCCCAACACCTGCGGACTCTTCGAGCGCGATATCGTTGAGATCGCGCAAGCCGTTCATCAAGCGGGGGCCTATTTTTATTGCGACGGCGCGAATTTCAACGCCATCGCGGGCGTGGCGCGGCCGGGCGACTTCGGCGTCGACGCCATGCATATCAA
>DATBRF010000068.1:0-12502 GCA_036560425.1 Methylocystis sp.
TTCACAACGGCGCCGGCACGGAAATCTCGCGCTGGCGGCAGCCATGCCGCACCACCTCCGGGCACGAGCGGAACTCACGCAAGTCCTTGGACATGCAGATGCGCACCTCCTCGAACACATTGCCCCGGCAGGCAACCGCCATCATGCCCGGACGAAGACGCGGATTGGCGGCGTAGAAGGCGCGTTCGATGTCGATCGGCGTGTAGGTCTGATCGCCCGCGGGTTTCATGAAGGCGGCGGGGACCGCCACAGTCTCGCGGGCGTGGGCGACGTCGGAGAAATAATCGCTCGGGCTCTTGCCGCTGCAGGTTCCGTGCTTGCGCCACTCGTGGCGCGCAAGGCGCTCGTCCGGAAAGAGCCCGTTGGCGCGCTCGAGCGCGATGCGCGAGGGCGAGCGCGGCCCCTCGCAATCGCTCGGGAACCCATGCTCATATTGCGGCCAGAGCCCATGCACGACGAAGCCCAGGCCCTTCCCTGGCTCGCACTGATCATGCGAGCCGCCGACGCTGTCACAGAAGCCCGGCGACCAGCTCAAGGCGAGCACGTAAAAGTCGAAACTGCCGGACGGGGCGCCGCCGCGAAAGCCGGAGTCGCTCTTGGATTCAGCCGCCGGCGCGGGGGTAGGCTTTGCGTCCGGCTGCGGCTGTGGCGGCAGCTTGTCCGCGCAATGATCGAGGATGCAATCATCGTCCTTGGCGTTCGCCGGAGCGGCGAACGTCAAAAACAAAAAGACGGAGAAAAGCGCCGTCATGCACGACACCGGTGAAATGCTCGGCATAAGAACCTCTTGGCCGCCGTTGTCCGGGCTCGCGCTCAGGGCCCGGCCGCGCGGCAATTCGGACTGAAGGCATGGTTCCGGTCAAGCCCCACGACGCACCAGGTGATCCCCGAGCCAAAGCCGATGAAGCCCAGATTCTCGCCGATGTTGTAGACGACGCGGCGGCGCGCGCCATCGTTGAACAGCGCCTCGCCCTGGCAATAGCGGCGCGGAATATAGCTCAGGCCCGCGGTTCGATAGCCATATTCGGACGCGCTCTCGAAGCCAAGGATGGCGAGGCCGGAATTCCAGTATTCGGCCTCTCGCGCCGCGAAGGTCGACGCGATTTCCGTCAGGACGAAGGGGTCGGAGCACAAAGGCAATACCCCCGTGTATGGCGGGTAGCGATATTCCGCCGGCGGCTCGTCCTCGAGCGGCGCGGCGGCGGCGGCGCCAACGCCCAACGCTAGGATGGATAGGGCGAAGCGGAGGAAACCGCGCCGAAATCCCTTGCCTGTCATGAGAATCCCTCTGATCGACCCGGCGGAATTGGGGGGAAGGAAAGCGCTCGCGTCAAGCTCCGATTTGGCGATGCGCGAAAATGGCCCTTATACTTCTCGCATGTACGCTCGTTTCAAAGCTCGGAAGGTGGTTTCGCTGCGCCGCGCGCTCGCGATGATTCTCATGGCGCTCGCGGCGCTCGTCGTGAGCCCGCCGGCGTCCATGGCGCAAGACCCATTTTCCGAGTTTTTCGGCGGCCTCTTCGGCCTCAAGCACGCGCCGGCTCCCCACTCGGCCGATTCTCCTCGCATGCGCCGGATCATGCCGCATCAGGAAAACAGGCCGCCGACCTACTGGCGCAGCGGCGAGCGCGGCGCTCCAAAGCGCGCGCAAAAACATAGCGAGCGGGCGAGCGGGAGCCAGACCGCCGAGCCGGGGGATCAGCCGGAGGTCGCAGCGAGCTATTTCGTCGCCGTGATGGGGGATTCACTCGGCGTCCTTCTCGCTAATGGGCTCGAGGAGACCTTCGCCGACAACCCCGATATCGGAATCTTGCGCAAGGGCAAAGAAAGCTCGGGCCTCGTGCGCGACGATTTCTACGATTGGCCGAAGGCGGCCAAGGAAATCGCCAATGGTTCGCAGAAAATCGACGTCGCCGTGGTGATGCTCGGCTCGAACGACCGGCAGACGCTGCGCCAAGGCGCGCAAAGCGAGGAGGCCTTTTCCTCCCGCTGGCGCGAAATTTACGCGGCACGGGTCGGCGCGCTGATTGCGCCTTTCCGGGAAAAGAAAATTCCGGTGATCTGGGTCGGCCTTCCCGTGATGAAGAACGAAAGTTTTTCCGCGGACATGGGAAAACTCAACGAGATTTTTCGCGACGAAGCGGCCAAAAATGATGAAGTTTACGTCGATCTCTGGGAAACGCTCGCCGACGAACGTGGCCAGTTCAGCGCTTTCGGTCCGGATATCAATGGACAGATCGTGAAGCTGCGAACGGCTGACGGCGTGCATTTCACCGACGCTGGCGCGCTGAGCGTCGCGCATTTCGTCGCGAATGAAATCAAGAAGCTATACGACGCGCACAAGCCGACCGCGCCGGAACAGGAGTCTTCGCCCGCTCGGCCGGCGACGAATGAGCAGCAGCCAGCTCCGCCGGCGCCAGCACCCGCCGCCCCTGTCGTTTTCCACTCGCCGGTGAGGCCGCTCGCCACCGAAGCCCCGTCGCTCCCGGAGCGGCCAGATATCGGGCCCGTTCAATCATTGTATGACGCGCCGGCGCCGGGCGGGGCCTCGGAACTCGCCAGGCGCTCCCCCGCCCCGGCGCCGGCCGGCGCCGATGCGCAGGCGCTTGCGCGGCATGTCTTCTTCAAGGGCGGCGATCAGCCGCCGCGCCCGAATCGGGCGGATGATTATTCCTGGAAACCCCCAGCGCCCTGACGCTCTTCCAGAGCCCATTCCCCCAAAAGTTGCTGGGCTCGCATGCGAGCGGAAAGCGTGCGGGCGCAGCACGCCCCCGCTACAGATTTACCCTTTCATTCACCAATGTGCGCTGGCGCGTGGAACGATTTGCTACGCTTTCGCATTTTCCGCTCAGAAGAAATTGCGGAGCCATAGAAATGCGCTATTTCGATCGCCGCCTCCTGACCGCTGCTGCTTTCATGTTCATGGCCAGCGCCTTTTCGACAGGCGCCTTCGCCGGGGAGAGTGGTTTTCTTGCCCTCTTCGAAGAAACGGCTCCCGCCGGCGCGCGGGACTACAACGCCTATTACGGCGGGGCGGAGCAGGCCTCCTACGAAACACAGGACGAGACGCGCCTGCAGCGGGAATATCCCACCGTAACGCGCGAAATCGTGTCCGACCCCACGAACGAACGTCCTGGCACGATCACCGTCGATACGCAGGGCCGCTATCTCTATCTCTCGCTCACGAGCGGCAAGGCCGTGCGCTACGGCATCGGCGTCGGCCGCGAGGGCTTCACCTGGAAAGGCCGCGTCCGTATTGGCCGCAAGGAAGCCTGGCCGGATTGGACGCCGCCAAAGGAAATGCTGAAGCGCCGTCCCGATCTGCCGCGCCATATGGCCGGCGGCGAAGACAACCCGCTCGGCGCGCGGGCCATGTATCTCTAC
Organism: Methylocystis sp.; assembly: GCA_036560425.1. Taxonomy (GTDB): domain Bacteria; phylum Pseudomonadota; class Alphaproteobacteria; order Rhizobiales; family Beijerinckiaceae; genus Methylocystis. The sequence goes on from DATBRF010000068.1 coordinate 3,385, forward strand.
TCCGGCGAAAAGGACACCATGTTCCGCATCCACGGCTCCAACGAGCCCTGGACGATCGGCCAGGCCGTCTCCTCCGGTTGCATCCGCATGACCAATGATGACGTTACGGACCTCTTCAGCCGCGTGAAGGTGGGAACGGCGGTCGTGGTGCTCTAGGACCTCTGCTTGCAGCCTTCGAGTGGCTCAACCAAGCCCGGAAGAAAAATTCCGGGCCTTTTTGCTCCTCGGAGAAAGAAGCTGGATTGAATTCGCGCAGGCCAGCGCGGCGAAGGACTTCTGCGCGGAATCCGAAGTTCGCCTAGCCTCAATAAGATTTGTAGATGCGGCGCCCTTCGACCGTCTCGGCCGTTCCGATAAGCTTGCCATCGGGGTCGTTGAAGAAGGTGACGCCGCCGATCTTCGTGACGCTTCCGATCAGGCGTCCTCGGGCGTCGAAATACTCCCTGGTTCCCTCCGAGTCCTTCGCTTTCGGGACCAGGCTTTCTCCGCCTTGTTCGCTCCTGGCCGGCACGACGGCCGCCAACAGCAACATCGCGGCAAGCATCCTTCTCATAGGCGTCTTCGCCAAAACGACAAGGCGATGAAGCAACACCGAGGCCAACATCTTACTTGTTATTTTACAATAACTTCAAAAGACGCATGGGGGCGCGTGCCCAGCTATTGAGCAGATCATCGAGAATGGGGGCATCCCAACGCCGCGTCAAACTTCAGGCGCCGTCCAGGGGCCATCTTCGTCGTCGGCGCTGCCGAACTCTTCAGCGAGGTTCCTGGCGAGCGACGGAGTCAAGGATAGCAACTTACGCGTGGCGTTGATCGTCTGTGGCGTGACGTCGCGATAGCGCGCCAATGCCGAGGCTAGGGAAAGCTCGGCAGTCTTGATCGCCGCAAGTCTGACAGCGACGGCCTCGCCGTTGCAGCTTCTCAGACAATCTCCCGTGCTGATATATTCGTCGATGGCGTACATGATTGCGGCGACGCCTTCGATCTGCAAATCGAGGGGATTTTTTTCGGCGTGTTTGCACAGCTCGTTAAAGAATCCGGGATCTCCCGTGAATTCGGAGGCGAAGTAGCTCGCTTTCCATGCCTCTATGCAGAATTTGTTCGTGTTGCTGAAGCTCGGAAGCGTCGTCGAAAGGCCGCCGATGAAATCCGACGCCATTTTATCAAGACAGGCAGCCGTTTTAGAGCCCAGACGCGCTCCCATTTCCTATTTTCCTCCGTCCAGCTCGGTGTAGCTTCCGCCGGCCCAAAGACCCGTGGCGAAAACGAGCGGTTCCCTACCGAGATTGGAAATAAAGGCGCCTTATGCAAGGTCTGGCGAATCTGCTGGCCTTCTCGATAATGTTTTCAACGCTTTAATTAGGCCGTCACATCTCTCCTGCGAGGTCTCACAGGGCGCTGGGGGCCTCAATTCGCGATAGAGGCCCCTTCCCCTTTACTTACCCATCTCAGACATTGCGTCCTTGATGTCCTCGACAGTCACGAAACCCTTGTTTCCCTTGTCAATCTTCGCGAAATTCGCCGAGACGCGGGGCATGCCGGCCTTGGCCTCCTCGGGCGTGAGCTTGCCGTCGCCGTCCTTGTCAGCGGCCGCAAATTTCTTCTCCATCATGGCAATCTGGGCGGCGTTCTGCGCCTGCGCCGCGCCGACGCTAAAACAAGCGACCGCCGCGGCGGCGGCGGCGACCACGGCGCAAATCTTTGCCTTCCTCATTGCTCTTCCTCAATTTTGGCGGCTCGCTGATGCGCGACCCGCAATCTTTGCATTTTTCGCTGTCGCCGGCAGTCTCGCCCAATCGCAGGCTTGCGTCAAAGGACTCCGTTTGGGCGCCTAGAGGTTCGAACGTGCCGATGACCTTCGACATGGCGCAGTCGCGACCACGCCGCCGGTCGGCAATCGGGTCGTTCTGATTCGCAACTTTCCGGGCCTTGGCTCGAGACCGACATCGAAAAAGGCAAAGGCGATGGCGTCGCGAGACGCCCAGAGCTCATGGCTGCAACACGCCAATGGGCTTTGCAAAGCCAAGGAAATCCAACGCGAAAATTTGAGGGCGCGACGAGCGTGGAGGATGCCGAAAAAATCCGAGCGAATAATTTTTGCCGGCCTCGGAATTGCTACGATCCAACAATACACGTATTTGGGTGCTGCTCGACACGCCTAGCGCGAGCATAACGATATTTGGAGGAACGCATCGAATGGCGCGTGTTTTATCGACCATTGTGACGGCTCTCGTCGCAGGCGCGATCGGCTTCGGCCTGGGCGTCTATGCGGCTCCGAGCGAAGGCGTCGCCTCCCTGAGGACGGCGATCGAGAAGTTGATGGCGCCGAAGACTGACGCGCCTTCTGCCGAGACGCCCCCCGCGGAGCCTGCCCCGACGGCCGAGGAAGCGCCGAAGGATCCGAACGTTTCCGCCGCGCCGTCGGCCGAGTCGGCTCCCGCCGAAACGCCCGCGGCCGCAGAGACGCCTGCCGCCGACGCGCCGGCCTCGCAGGAGCCCTCGCCCGCTCCCGCCGCAGCAGAAACGCCAGCCCCTGCGCCCCTGCCTGCGGCTGCACCGCTTCCTGGCGAGCAGCCGGCAGCGGCTGAAGCGCCCGCGCCGGCCCCGGAGGCGGCGGCGCCCGCCCCGGCGAAGCCGAAGCCCAAGCCGAAGCCCAAGCCGAAAGCCAAGCCGAAGCCGAAGGCTCCGGCTGAAGCGCCCGCTGGAGAGCCTGCCGCGCAGTAAAGACCTCAAATGCATTCCAGCCGGCGCTCAAACGAGCGCCGGCTATTTTTTTCCATAAGACGCGCTTAGGAGACGCTGCGGCGCGGTTATGAACAGGAGGCCGATGAAGGCAGCTTCCTGCCACGCACTCTCTCGCCGAACTCTTTTGCGGCTCGGCGCGGCTGGCGCGTTCGCCCCTTTCGCGGCCCGCGCCGCGCAGGCGTCGCGCGCCCTTTCGATCGAACTGCGCGAGGCCGCCGCAAAAGGCGCGGCGGTGAGGCTTGCGCCGGGCGTCACCCCGATCCGCACGCTCGATCTCCCCGACGGCGCAAGACTCATTGGCGCGCCCGGCGGCTCGACGCTGAAGCTTGTCGGCGCAGGCCCCTTGATCACGGCCCGCTTCGCCAAAAAGATTGTTTTGGAATCGATCGCCTTCGACGCGTCCGGCGGCTACGTGCCGCGCGAGCAGGGAATCCTCGAACTCAGCGACGTCTTCGATTTTTCTATCGAAGGCTGCGTGTTTCGCAACTCGACGGCGCGCGCTGTCAATCTCGCGCGCTGCGGCGGGCGCTTTGCCGGAAACACGATCGAGGAGGCAAGAGACGCGGGATTTTTTTCCCTCGACGGCCTCGGTGTGGACGTCGACAACAACAAGCTGCGGCGCTGCGGCGACAATGGCGCGGTGTTCTGGGCGACGAGCGCGGGGCGCTACGACGGATCGCGCGTGCGCGGCAATATCGTCGAGGACATCCGAAACCTCTCGGGCGGGAACGGCCCCTGGGGCAATGGCGTGCTCGTTTTCGCGGCCGGCGGTCTGCGCGTCGCGAACAACAAAATTCGCCGTTGCGCCTATTCCGCCGTCCGCAATAACGCAGGCCATGACGTCGTGGTGATCGGCAACGATTGTGAGACATTCGGCGAAAGAGCCATGTACGCCGAATTCGGCGCCAAGCGTTCGACGTTCCAAAACAACAAAATTCACGACGCCGGCGCCGGCATCGGCGTCGCCAACGCGGATCGCGGCACGGACGGCGCGGTGGTCGCGGGCAACACCATCACTGGCCTGCGCGAGACGCATCCCGACCCTGAGTTCGGCCCCCAGATGATGTGGCTCACCGGCATCGTCTGCGAGAAAAATTGCGACATCGTTGGAAATACGATCGTAGGGCCCGGCTGGATCGGAATTGGTCTGGGTGGCTGGCGCGAGAATCTGCGCGCCGAAGGCAACCGCATCGAGGGCCTGGATTACGGCTTCGCTTTTGCGACCGGCGACGGAGCCGGCGACGCCGTCATCGCGCGCAATTCGATCCTTGGGTCTCGCAAGGCCGCCATCGCCGCGACAGCGGGGCTCAATTTCCTGCCCGGCGACGTCGCGGAGGCCGGCGCGGCGCGCAACTATCCCCGCTTGCGCGTCGAGGACAACAAGACGCGCTGACGCCGTTCAGATCAAAGCGCGAGGCTCCGCGCTCGCGGCCGGCTTCCCGCCGCGCTCCCAGGAAAGCCCTTGCAGACGGCGCGTCGTCGGGCGCTCGAACCAGCGATAGATCGCAAGCGCGACGATGACGGAGAGCCCGACTTCGACCGCTACGCCCGCCCGCGCCGGCAGCAACCTGTCGGCGCCGAGGAAAAACCATCCTCTGGCGAAAGGAGCCATCACGATGGGGTGGCAGAGATAAAGCGCATAGGAGGCGTCACCCAGCGTCACGCCGGCGCGCGTGACGCGCGAACTGGCGCCGGCCCACGCGGATTTCAGCACCACTGCGGCGACGAGCATTGCGGCGGGAACGCCCCAGGCGAAGACGCGCGCGAAATCGTTGGGCGTCATCCAGTCGTATGGATGCGAGGGCGAGTCGAGGAAATCCCACAGTAGCGCCGCGACGGCGGCGACAATCAAAAGGCCGCGCGCCGGCCCTGGAAGCGTGAAGCCGCGACGCGCCAGCAAAGCCAGCCCCATGCCGAAGACAAATTCGAACACAATCGGCTGGGTCCACACCAGGAGCATAGGATTTTCGAACGGGTGGACAGAGCCCAGGAGCACCAACGCCGAGAGAAAAGCGGTGACCAGCCCAACGGCGACCTCACGCCGGGCGCCGATGAAGAGCGCGAAGGTCGCGTAAAAGAACATCTCGTAATTCAGCGTCCAGCCGAGCGAATAGATCGGACGCGGCACGCCATTGTGGTACGTATCCCAGGGAATGAACAGGAAGGACGTCACGAGGTCCGCGGCATCCCATCCAAACTGCCGCTTGACGACATCCCTTGCGAGAAGGAGCGCCGTCGCCGACCAGTAAAGCGGCGCGATGCGGGTGAGCCGGCGCCACGCGAAGACGCCCGTCGCTCCCGGCCGTGCAAAGAGTCGCTCCGACGCATAGACCATGATGAAGCCGGAGATGACAAAGAACAGATCGACGCCGGCGCCCCAAGGCAGGAGATGGCTCCAGTTGTAACTTTCGCCGAGCTTTTCCATCGGAAAGCCGATGAACGCCTGGCCATGCCCGATCGTTACAGAAAGGGCCGCCGCCGCGCGCAAAAGCTGAATGGAAATGAGCTGCATGTTGCCTCATGCCGAATGGGCGCGCGCGCCGCGGACAAAACGGAAGAAACGCTAAGCGGGCTACCCTTAAGCGGCCGTAAAAGGACAAAGCCAAAAATCCCCGGAAATTTTCGATCCAGCCTCGTTTTTGTTCTGCCTCGGGAAGAGACCGCGCCCAGAGCGGCTTATGCTGCAATGGGTCGCTTGGAAATGCAGGCCTTCCCCGCCCGCTTGAAAAATACGCGCCCGAAGGCTCGTCAGTTTGTTGACAAACCTCCGAGGTGGCCTCGTTCCTTCGAGACGCGAGCGTCGCTCGCTCCTCAGGATGATGCCTAAGTGTCGGACGCATATGCAAAATCACCTCATGCTGAGGAGCCTGCGTAGCAGGCCTCTCGAAGCACGAGGGGCGCCAACGGCACTTTATCAGCGGTCTGGCAGCCTGAAGGCGCACGGTCCTCACTTGAACGCTCGGAGAAAATATCTAGAACAATAGGAGAACGCACAACCCCCTTCCGCCCATGCTTCCCCGCTACGCAGAGCTTGCGACGACCACCAATTTCTCCTTCCTGCGCGGCGCGTCCCACCCGGAGGAAATGGCGGCGACGGCGCTGGCGCTTGGGCATTGCGGCATTGGCGTCGCCGACCGCAATTCTCTCGCGGGGGTCGTGCGCGCCTTCTCCTATCTGCGCGCGCATCAGGAAAGCGCCGGCGATTTTCGGCTCGCGGTCGGCGCGCGGCTCGTCTTTCGCGACGAGACCCCGGACACCCTCTGCTATCCCAAGGACCGCGCCGCCTATGGGCGCCTGTGCCGGCTTCTGACGCGCGGCAATTTGCGCGCAGAGAAAGGCGATTGCGCGCTTTTCCTCTCCGACCTTCTCGACTTCGCCGAAGGCCAGCATCTCATCGTCATGGAGAATGGCGCGCCGCCCCTTGCCCTTTTGGAGGCGGCGCGGGGCCGCGTCTGGCTGGCGGCGACCGCTCTTTTCGGCCCGCGCCCGCGCGCGCGCCTGCTCGACCGCGTGGCGCTTGCGGAAAAACTCGGCCTGCCGCTCATCGCCGTCAATGACGTGCATATGCATGTCGCCGAGCGCCGCCCGCTCGCCGATGCGCTTACCTGCATTCGCGAGAAAAAGACGCTCGAGGAAGCGGGCTTTCTCCTCGCCGCCAACGCCGAGCGGCATTTGAAAAGCGCAGCCGAAATGGCGCGGCTTTTCAAGGAGGCGCCCCAGGCCGTGGAGGAAAGCGCGCGTTTTCTTCAAACGCTCGGCTTCCGCCTCACCGATTTGGCGTACGAATATCCGAGCGAATTGCGCGAAGGCTTTGCGAGCGAACAGGAGGCGCTCGAAGCGCTCTCGCGCGAGGGCGCAAAGGCGCGCTATCCGCAGGGCGTTCCCGACCATGTCTCGGCGATGCTCGAACGCGAATTGGCGCTCGTCGCGGGCTTAAAATATGCCGCCTATTTCCTCACCGTGCACGACATCATGCGCTTTGCGCGGAGCAATGGAATCCTCGCGCAGGGGCGCGGCTCGGCGGCCAATTCCGTCATCTGTTTTTGTCTCGGCATTACGGAAGTCGATCCGACGAAGCACGATCTTCTCTTCGAGCGCTTCGTTTCCGCCGCGCGCAACGAGCCGCCCGACATAGACGTCGATTTCGAGCACGAGCGGCGCGAGGAGGTGATCCAATATATCTACAAGCGCTTCGGCCGCGAGCGCGCGGGGCTCGCGGCGGCTGTCACCACCTATCGCGGCAAGAGCGCCATACGCGAGATCGGAAAAGCTTTCGGCCTCTCGAACGATCTCGTCGGCCGCCTGTCGTCCGCGGCCTTCGGGCGTGGCAGCGAGCGCGGCAGTCGCGGAGAGGATATTGCAAAACTCGGCCTCGACGCCTGCGAGCCGCGCTTCGCCAAGGCGCTGGCGCTCGCCGAGGAGATCGAAGGCTTTCCGCGCCATCTCACGCAGCATTCCGGCGGCTTCGTCATCACGCGCGAAAGACTCGACGAAGTCGTCCCCGTCGCGCCCGCCGCCATGGAGGGCCGCAGCACGATCGAATGGGACAAGGACGATCTCGACGCGCTGGGCTTGCTCAAGATCGACGTGCTGGCGCTTGGCATGCTCACCTGCCTGCGCAAGGGGCTCGACCTTTTGGCGCAACATTACGGGATCGCGCATCGTCTCTCGACAATCCCCGCCGAAGACCCCCGCGTCTACGCCATGGTCTCGCGCGCCGACACGGTGGGCGTCTTCCAGATCGAGAGCCGCGCGCAAATGTCCATGCTGCCGCGGCTCAAACCCAATTGCTTTTACGATCTCGTCATCGAGGTCGCGATTGTGCGCCCTGGTCCCATTCAGGGGGACATGGTGCATCCCTATTTGCGCCGCCGCATGGGCAAGGAGCCGGTTTCCTATCCTTCCAAAGAGCTCGAGCAGGTGCTCGGCAAGACCTATGGCGTGCCGCTGTTTCAGGAACAGGCGATGCGCATCGCCATTGTGGCGGCGGGCTTCACCCCGTCGGAGGCCGATCAGCTTCGCCGCGCCATGGCGACCTTCAAGCGCGCCGGCCTCATCGGCGGCTTTCGCGACAAGATGATCGCCGGCATGACGCAAAAGGGCTATGCGCGCGCGTTCGCCGAGCGCTGCTTCAGCCAGATCGAGGGCTTTGGCACCTACGGCTTTCCGGAAAGCCATGCGGCGTCCTTCGCGCTGCTTGTCTATGCCTCCGCCTGGCTCAAATGCCGCTATCCGGACGTCTTTGCCTGCGCGCTTTTGAATTCGCAGCCGATGGGCTTCTACGCCCCCGCGCAGATCGTGCGCGACGCCAAGGAGCATGGGATCGAGACGCGCGAGGTCGACATCAACGCCTCGGATTGGGATGCGACGCTGGAGGCAAGAGCGCCCGCCTCTCAACCGTCATGGCCGGCCTTGTGCCGGCCATCCACGCCGGCAAGCGGTGAGGAAGACGCAAGAAGGTTTGCGCGGGCGCCGCATCCCGCAGCAGAACTGCAAGAGCGTCGCTCCATAACCAAAGGCGCCCTACGTCCTGGCGTGGATGGCCGGGATAAGCCCGGCCATGACGCGAGACTCCACCCCCGACACGCTGACATGGCCAGCGACATTCTCGGCGACCGCGCCATCCGCCTTGGCTTCCGCCAAATCAAGGGCGCCGCGGAGGAAGACATGCGCCGCCTCGTCGCGCGGCGCGGGAAAGGCTACGACTCCGTGCGAGACGTGTGGCTGCGCGCTGAGCTCTCGCCGGCGACGATTCAAAGGCTCGCCGAAGCCGACGCCTTCGCCTCTCTCGGCCTCTCGCGGCGCGATGCGCTTTGGGCGGCGGCGGGGCTCAATCGCGCCGGCGACAAGGACGATCTGCCTCTCCTGCGCGAGCTCGCCTTCGCGCCGCTGGAGCCCGATGCGCATCTGCCCCCCATGCCGCCGGGAGAAGAGATTATCGAGGACTACCGCTTCCTCTCCCTCTCGCTCAAAGGCCATCCCGTGGCCTTTCTGCGGCCCCGGCTGGAGGCGCGCGGCGCCCTGCCCTGCGAAGCGCTTTCGCGCTTCCCCGACGGCGACGGTCGGCGCGTCACAGTCGCGGGGCTGGTGCTGCTGCGGCAGCGGCCGGGGACAGCCAAGGGCGTCGTCTTCATGACGATCGAGGACGAAACCGGCCAGGCCAATATCATCGTCTGGCCCAAGCTTCTTGAGCGCCAGCGCGCGGAAATCATCGGCGCCCGTTATGTCGCCGTCGCGGGGCGGCTGCAAAAGGAGGCGGGCGTCATCCACATCGTCGCCCAGCGCGTCGACGACCTCTCCGCCGATCTGCGCCTCCTGGAGGCGGTGCGCGTCTCGAAAGGCGAGGCCATGCCGAAGGCGCGCAACTTCCACT